>JAUHYI010000094.1 GCA_030426385.1 Phycisphaerae bacterium | reverse complement strand
TGACACGCAAAGATTGATGGACACCATCACCCCGACCGACGCGATCCACTTCTTCTGGCACTGTGGATACACGCTAGGGAAAAGGTGAAAACGCGCTAATATGGAGCAAAGCACGAGTCTTTATCGTGATTCGTGTGATTATCTTAGCGCATAAAAAAACGCGTGGCCATGAAAGCCCGCGGCATTGATCGGAAACGTCGAAGAAAAGTATGAAGGCGTGGAAGTCAGCGTGGCGTGTGCGGAGTGATACGTCAGGAAGAAGAAAAGTAGGAGTGCTTTTGGAGGGGAAGTATGGAGGGGAAAAAGTAGGGGGGAAATGTGGGGGGGGGACGTGGGGGGGAAACGTGGGGGGGTTAGTTGCGGAAGAGGCGATGTTTGCGGATTTGAATACTGGCAATGGTCAGGGTCAAGAGGATCAAGCCGACCCAGACCGCCGGGGGTAGCGGAACGGCTCGCGGTGATACGTCGAGGGTGGACAGTGTGGTGTCGGAGGTCACCCCGAGCAGGGGTGCCGCCAGTTCTTCGGACCGTGTGCGTTGGTTGTTGAACGGGTCGGTCAATTCGCCTTGCAACCATTTGGTCGACGGTTTTTCCGACGCGGGCCGATAGGTTGAGAACAAGGCAGGATCAGCCGCGGTGGTGGTGGGAGCGGAGTCGTTGTCCGAGGCCGTGGGGGATGGCTTGATGCTGTCGTCGGTGAGGGTCGTGAATGTTTCCGCAGAGCACGTAGCCGTGTTGGCACTGAATGGCAACAACAAGGCCAGTGATGTCAGCGCAATGGCAGCCGTGGGCATGACAACGCGAAGCGTAGGAAAGCGACGCGTCGATGGGGCATTCGTGCTGGTGCTGATGGACCTGTTTGTGAACCTGTTTATAAATCGATGGACCGACAGCTTGCTTGCTGTTCGAGGCAAGGACGTGGGGTTCGTCGCGGTGATCCGAGTTGTGTTGGCTTGATGGTCGATCATGATCAACCTGGTTTTCTCATCTTCCTGTCTGTCGTATGCCTGGCATGTGTGGCACATCATGTTTATCGAATGATTTCGTCCGTGAAACCCATAGTTTTGTCGTAATTTTTTTAGTCCGTTCTAACCAATTCGGCGAGGCGTGCGTATTTGTTGCTCCAGTTGCACGTATGCGTCGCTTTTATTGGCAAGTCAATCTTGCCCCAACATTGCTTCAACATTGCTTCAACATTGCTTCAGCCTTGCTTCAACCTTACCGCTATTTTGCCTCTACTTTGCCCAACATACCCCGCACGGTTACGAGTCACGATTCGTGATTCACGGGCCACTCACAGGCCGAGGCCGTTTCTGCCGCATCTCCATGACGGGCCGGTCTGAGGCCGATCAGCAAGGGTTTATTAAGCCCGTGGCCATGGTGGGTCGCCTTGCTGATTGCCGAGTTAGCAGGATTCCGGTTCCTGGTGCTAGTACTGGTTCTTATCCTGGTACTGGTTTGGGGCCAGGAGGCCGGTGGGGCATTGGGCGTTCTGAACTTTTTTGCCGGGGTTCTGGCCGATCGTGTTAATCACGCATGCGCGAGTTTGATTTCGCGAAGTGCCAGGGGCAATTTTTCAGAGGCCCGCACAAACGTCGTGGTCTGTGTGCCAGTGAAGTGACAGTCATCGTGGTGGATGTTGATGGCGGAGGAATTCAGTGCGGAACATTAATCCAATCGGTGGGTCGGTCTAGCCTGATCTCTGATCTAGCGATTGTCGCTGATCAAGTTGGATCGTGCGTGTGAATCGGTTTCGTATTGGAAATTCGATTCACATACGGCCAAACGAGACGGGCAAATTGTGTGACGATTTGCCGGATTGATCCCATCGTGAATCAATGCTGGTGTCATGCACAAAGGCATGTGGCATCGACCCTCCCAGTTCCTCCATTTCGCTTTTTTTCAGCAACCACTCCTGTTTTGGGTTTGTTAAACAAGACCCATGGTGGGGTATCCTCCCGACACCCGCAAACTCCCCGTGAAATAGCCCCGCACTTTCTCACTGTCTGAAAACACAGCGACTCAATGTTGATTCAGATTATCACGCTGCACGGCGAAGTCAAGAGTGGTTTGTCTGTTTCCCATTAACAATCGGAAGTTATTCCAATGGGTGTTAAAATGGGTAAATTGTGATCGCTGTTCTGTGTTTTGTTTGGGGATAATATCGGAGCCTGGAATCGACGGCTGGAGCAACGGGCAACAGGCGTGATTAATCTTCACGTTTTTGGTGCTTGGGCAAGCGGACTTAAGACCACATGCCTGTGGGCAAGCGAGATTATTTTTGCCTGTTGTACTAACAGGAAATCGCGCGCGAGAAATTTAGGGTATCCGTATTCGGTGGCTCAGAGAGGCGGCAGTTGGCGATGGATCTGTTGCATGCGTTGGTGCATGTCGGGCGACCATCGCGTCTGGGCCTGGGGCGATTGATCGATGCGAGCGAGTGCCGTGCGGGCTTCATCAATCTGGTTGGCATCGATGTAAACGGATACCAATTCGATTAGCCGATCGGTACGATCCGGTTGCAGTGCCGCGGCGCGTTGGAAGGCTTCGATGGCCCGATCGATGTCCTGGTTGATTCGCGCAGCTCGGCCGAGCGTGTCCCAACAGGTCGCCGATTGCGGCGCCTGTTCGACCGCGCGTTGGGCCCACATCAAAGCGGGACCCGGGTCGGCGCGCGTGCCGTTTTGCGAATCGCGCAGGACGAGCATGGCCATGTTGTTGAGCACCATCGCATCGTCGGGCCGAAGTGCCAGGGCATAGGTGTAAACCCGGGCGGCCTGTTCCAAATCGTTTTCCTGATCCAGTCGAATGCCCAGACGCATGGCGCTGTTGAACCGAACGCGGTCCGCCAGTGCGATCAGTTGGGCATGCGTGGTCGATGTGGGCAATGGTTCGAGTTCGGGCAAATCGACCAATTCCATCAGGGCGTGAATGTCATCCTGTTGAAGCAGCGTGTCGAGTTCATCCAGCCATGCCAGCGCGGTGGCGGGGGAATCAATCCACATCGCGGCGATAGTACCCCACGCCTCAATCGCCACGCGCTGGGTGCTGAGCATCGGACGCAACCATTGGGCAGCCTGTTCGACCTGACCCTCAGCGGCTAAGAGTTGTGCGTGAATGGTCAGGATATTGGCATGGGCGGTGGGATTATCGACCGCGATCGCGCGATAGGGGGCGATGGCGTCACGGGCTGACGCGATCTGATTCAATTGTAAATGCATGGCCGCGATCAGGGCATCAATCGATTCGGTGTTAACGCCATGCGGGCTGACATCACGCCAACGTTGGGCAAGCGATAGCGCCTGCTCGTAGTGTCCCAGACGTGCCTGGCCTTGTGCGGCGATGGCCAAGAGTCCAGCATGATGCGGGAACCGTCGTGAGGCTCGAATCGCCAAACGAACCGCGTCGGCAAATTCTTCGCGACGCCACGCTCGAATCGCGGCCACGTATTGCACCGACAACACATCGGTCGCGGCGTCAGCCTGACTGTTGATTGTTTGTGAATCCGCGTTGTCCGAAGTGTTGACCAGCGTGCGTAGCATTTTCAAAGCCATGTCGCGGTCATGATCGCCCTGTATCAAAGCAGGCAACAACAGCGTGCGTTCCTGCAAGGTGTTCGTGCGCAGCAACCACGACTCATGCTCGGTCAACGTGGCGAACACCTGCGGGTCGTTCATGGCGAGTTGGGCCTGACGCGCCGTTTGGATTGCGCGACGAGGATCGCCTCGGTGTAAATCAAAATCCAGCAGTGCATGCCAGGCACGCGATGATGTCTGGCTCAACTGCGTGGCATCAACCAGATACTGTCGAGCTTGCGCGAGTTGCCCGCGACGTTCAGCAAACGCACCACGTTGAATCGCCACATCACTGGCAGGCAACGGCAACCGATCCAACGCATCGAGTTGTTGCTGAGCTTCCTCGGGTTTACCTTGCTGGGCTAAAACCTCAGCGAGAAATACCACGCGCTGGGCATCGACATCGCGTGGGTCGTCGAGCAATCGTCGAGCGATGGATTCCGCCTGATCCAATTCATGCAATCGGAAATGCAGGCTCGCCAGACGCAAGCCGTCGTTGCCGTCACCGGTTTGTTCCCACACCTCGCGTTGGGCTGCGATGGCCGTGCGAAATCGACCCTGCTGTTTCAACAACATGGCGACCCGACGACGATCCGGTATGCGGCGTGCTTGTCGCGAGGCCATATCCAGTTGCCGTTGGGCCAGGGGGAACTGACCTAATTCATGCAGGCGTTGCACCAGTTCCAGGCGAATGGTGACGTCGTCAGGTTTGCTCGCCAGGGCGGTGGTCAATTCGGTGACGGCGCTGTTGAGATTTCCCAGTCGTGCCAAACCGCGCGCCAGGAGCCAACGCGTTTCCACTGAATGCGGAGCTATGCGAATCACGTTGTTGAGCATGCTGACCGCCTCAGCGGCGTGGCGATTGTCCGTGGTCGCATCGATCAACAGTCGAGCCCGAGCCAGTCGCCAGTTGATCGCATGTGGTCCAGTCAGTGCAGCGAGTCGATCAATGATGATTTGCAGATTGTCCGGCTGCACACGATCGGGTTGTTGTTGCAACGCGGCCAGAGCGGCATGTTGGGTGCGTGCGTTGTCGCTCTGTTTGTCAGCCACATCGATCCATGCTGCGGTCGCGCGTGGGTCGTTGTTGTCGGTGAGGAATTGCGCGCGTGCGAGGGCGTATTCTGGTGCGGCACCGTGCCGGGTCAGTTGGTTTTCCAACAGGGCCAACCCGTCGGAAGTGTAGCCACGTTTAGCTAGAATTTGTGCGCGACAGATCACCCAGGCGAGGCTGGGCCCGTCGGGTTGTTCGATGGCGTTTAAACAGGCATCAGCCAGTGGGTCGCCCAATTCCAGGGCCGCGACGCGCTCGGCCAGTAATAATAATTGGGTGGGGTTGGTTGATCGCGAGAGAATGGATCGCACCAATTGTGTGGCGCGGCCACGCTGTTGTCGATCGGATAGATAGGTGACGACCATCGCGGTCAGTTTCGGATCGTTGGGAGTTTGTTTGATCAGTTCATCAAACACGGGCCCAATCTGATCGAGCATGGCGATACGCGATTCGGGCGTTTGTTGCGACCATGCGTAAACCAATGCGAAACGACAACGTGGATCATCCGGACGGCGCAAGACCGCAGCGCGAGCCAGTTCGTGTGCCAGTGCCGTGTTGCCGATGCGTGATGATGCCAGTGATGCGCGACGGTAGATGTCTGCCCATGTCGGGGCTTGATGCACTGCCTGTCGCCACAATGAAATGGCCATGTCGGTTTCGCCGATGGTTTCATACGCATTGGCCAATTCGGCGAACAGCAATGGATGTGGATCAATCCGGATTTGCGCGGTGGTCAGGGCATTGATGCGATCGAGCGGGGCATCGAGGCGCGTCGACAGGATGATCAACCAGGTGGCCGCGATCGGATTGTCCGCATGCGTGTGCAACTGATCAATCCATAGCGCGGCATTCTGGCCCAGCGCTTCACTGGCCAGAATGGCATAGACCAGCAGTTCCGGATCGTCCGGCAAATGTGAGCTGGCTTCGATGATGTCCTGGTATCGATCGCGTTCCCACAATCGATGGAGATAGGTGCGACACAGGTTGACCTGTTGCGTGGCGACGGCCGTTTTGCCCAGCAGTTCGATGGCTTGATCGAACAGTAACACGCTATCGAGTTGCGTGGTGATCAATCGCACCAATGCCGGATCGGTGGGGGTATGTTGGGCGGCGCTATCGATCCATTGACGAGCGTCATCGATCTGGCCGGTCAGACGCAAAGCCAAACCCATGACCAGTTCGAACCGAGCGTCATCGGGATAATCACGCACCAATGCCTGGGCATGTTCGATCATGGCGGCACGGTGGTCGTTGAGATTGAGGTCAGCCATGATCGCCAGGAGCTGGCAATGGGCTGCCACATCCAAAGGGCGCAGGGCCAACACCTGTTGCGTCGCGACCAGGGCATCGCTCAGTCGGCCGATGCGTCCCAACAGATTGGCGCGTAGCCGGGCGGCCTGCACATCGTTGGGTTTTTTGGCGAGTAATAATTCGGCCTGGGTGATCGCGTCGTCGAGGCGACCGGCTTCCATATTGACCTGCATCAACAGATGGCGTGCCTGGTGATGATTCGGATCGATGTCCAGAATCGTAGCCAGCGCATGAATCGTTTCGGCCAGATGTCGACCGTCTGGTGTTTCAACACGGCGACGAGCGCGGGCGTATTGGAAAATAGCATCGACGTCATCCGGATAACGATGCAGGTATTGCCCCAACGGCCCTAGCGCGTCGGCATAGCGTCCGTCCTGGGCCGCGGTGATTCCCTGTTGTCGTGCTTGATCCAGTCGGCGTTCGCCCTGTCGTAAACGAACGGCATAGGCTAGCACCAATGCGAACACAACCAGCAACACCAAAACCAGCAGCGCAGCCATTCGGCGTCTGGCTCGCGGACTGACTGGCATGGGCATTACTCCGATGAACGTAAAACAATACGATGGCGTGACAATCCCATAGCATACCGCGATAGGTCGTGGCGCATCACGTCATATTGTAATTGCAATGAGTGCCACCCCCATCTCCACCCCCACCCACACCCACACCCACACCCACACCCACACATGCACCACATATTCACCTCACGTTTACCCGTGGGCGAATTGGAGGGTTTATTTTCGGCGTAAACCAATCACCATCATCGCGGTTTGCCACAGGATGTTCAGGTCGAGTGCCCAGGAACGGTTTTCAACATATTCCAGATCCCAGCGGATCCATTCTTGAAAATCCTTGCCCGGGGTACGTGTGCGATTGATTTGCCACATGCCAGTCAGACCCGGGCGCACACTGAGTCGTGCTTCGCGCCATGCTGGGCAGAATTGGTTTTCCTTATGCGGGCTGGGGCGCGGCCCGACCATCGACATGTGTCCGACTAACACATTTAGAATCTGTGGCAATTCGTCGAGCTGGGTTTTACGCAGGAAACGACCAACGCGCGTGTGGCGTGGGTCGTGTTCGATGTAAAACTGTGGGCCGTCGGCAACGTTGAGTTCCTGCAGTTGTTCCTTGATTTGCTCGGCATTGTTTCTCATCGAGCGAAATTTGAGGCAGGGGAATTCACGAGGTCCGCGCGGGCCCAGGGTTTCTCGGTGATGGGCGAAGAAGAACGGTCGTCCATCTTCAATCCAGATCGCCAACATGATCAACGGATAAAACGGCAGCGTCATGGCCAGGATCATGAGGGCGGCCACGATGTCGAACATGCGTTTGGTCGCGGCCGATAGGGAGCTGAGTTTTTTGGGTTTGGCGGTGCGGGCCCGTTCCATCGCGTCGGTCGGTTCGATT
Organism: Phycisphaerae bacterium; assembly: GCA_030426385.1. Lineage (GTDB taxonomy): Bacteria > Planctomycetota > Phycisphaerae > Phycisphaerales > Phycisphaeraceae > JAUHYI01. The sequence continues at coordinate 12,656 of JAUHYI010000094.1, read as the reverse complement.
TGTTGCCAACGGATTTGTTCGATGTGTGGACGGAATTCGGGATCGTCCCACAGAATGGCCGGGCCGATGATCGAATGGGTCGCGTCGAGTTTGCGACCGGCACCAATCCAGCAAGGCCCGACGAATGTCGCGCCGTGGTCGAGAGCCGCATCGTTGTGGGCCCAGATGGCATCGCCTGATCGCGAGCCCTGGGCCATGCCCGCGTGATGGATGCGGGTGACGGTGGCATCGGGTCGTTTCCAAACCTGGACGAGATTGCGCATGAAGCGCATTTCCTCGTGCGGGTCAGTGCGATCAAAAACCGCGCCCTCAATCGAGAGCGTGAGTCGGAAACGTGGCTCGATATTTTTTCGGAGCTGTTGCCAGGCGTTGCGAGAATCGGAGGATTGTTGCCAAGCCCGAGCGATGATCGGATCGGTGGTCAATGCCACGCGGCCGAGCCGACTGTTTGATCCAAGGTATTCGCGCTGGAATCGAACGAATTGGCCGTTGTTGTCCGTGATGGCATGTTCGCGATAGCCCAGTTCGTGGCTGTCGTGCAAGCGGATGGCTAACAGTTTGGGTTTCGACCAGGTGAGTGTTTCGATCGGGCGGGCCAATCGAAAAATCGTATGCAGGTGTGCATCGGTGAGCAGGAACAATTCGGCATCGGCCACCAACGGCGTGCGTTCACCAACGCGAATCACCTGCACGCCCCGCGCAGCCCAGAAACGTTCGTGCAATTGTTCGGGCGACAGTCCCCATATGGTGGGGATCTCGCCGACGTTATGGGTGATCCGTGCGGGGTCGGAGAGTGTTGACGTGGATGCGTCGCGTTGAGTTGCGGTGGCCGGTGTGATCATGATTGCCAGGCATTACGTGGTTTGGCTAGTCGTATTATCGCAGCATGTTTGTCGATATGACCAAGCCGTATCGAGGCCGTATCGGGTAGGCCCACATCCACATTGGCGGTGAGCGGTCCCCGTATATTTTAATGAGATCCGTTCGTCCCATTGGTGCCGTTCGTACCGTTCGTGCCATTGGTCCCGTGTGCCCCGTTGGTTCCTGAGGTGCTTCGGCTGTTTGGTGTGGACGAAGTTTTCTGATCGGAACCGGGTAGATAGCTGGCCACCGCGCCGGCGATTGGGCCGAGTCGGTTGGAGGTATCGCGAGCGGCTGGGCCTAGCACATTGGTGAGATTCCGGTTCTGGGGATCAGTGCCGGAGGCAGCGGAGATGCGCGAACGCATGGAATAGCTGGTCGCATCGAAGTCGTCGGAGTCAGCACGGTTGAAGACCACCCCTGCGACGCGAGCGCCGATGGAGGTGAGGTGGTTGATCGCACGTTCAGCGAATTGGCGTTGCTCGCCACGGCTGACGGTGAAGATGACCGCGTCGACCTGGGTGACGATCAACGAGGCTTCGAGGCTGCCGGGGACCGGGCCTGTGTCGACGATGATGTTGTCATAGTTTTCGCGGGCTTGTTCGAGTATTTTTCGGATAATCGCCGGCGATAGCTGGCCGGCATGTTTGGGGGTCGCACCGCCGGTAGCCAGGAGGTATAGATTATCGATGCCGGTGTCGCCGATGCATTCGTCGACATTTTCACCGCCGAGCGCATCAAGCAGGCCGACCTCGGTTTTTTCCTGAATAGACAGGGCACGCTCGAGATCGTCTTGCGACAGAGCATTCATAGCGATGAGTGCTTCGCCGAGTTTTTGCCCGGTGGTACGTGCGGTTTCGAGGGCTTCGAACAGTTGTGTGTCGGTGATCAAGCCTTCGCGTAGCAACACGCGGCCGATGCGTCGGCGGGTGATGCGATTCACGCGTTTGGTCAGGTTCGCTCCGAACAGATCGAAGTCGATCAACAGAGTTCTCGCTCCAGTGGATGCGAACGACACGCCCAGTGCCAATGACAGGCTGGTCTTGCCGGTGCCCGACGCAGGACTGGTGACCGCAAAGCTGCGTTGGTTTTGTGCGCGTGGGCCGATCTGTAACAGGGTGCGAATGTTGTGGACGCAGTGGGCCGCGGTGGCGGCTTGCTCGTCGTCGTCGAGATCGTCGGGCAGTGTGGGCAAAATGCCGAGCAGACTGATATCGCCGAAGCTGCTGAGGGTGTCCTGCGAATAACGATAGCGACGATTGAAAAGTGCGTAGAGCACGACGATGCCAAAGCCTGCCATGCCACCCATGCCGCCGCCGCTGATCGCTTTGCGAATACGTTCGGATTCGTTGATGGGCTTGAGAGGCAGGTTGCCGTTACTGATCACGCGGATTCGGCTTGACTGGACGGATTCGGTACGCAGTCGGTCGATACGTTTGTTGACGTCGTTGAGTTTGTTGCGAACGAGCGAGACTTCTAGTTCGATATTCTTGATTTGCAGGTTTTTCTGCCCCAACTCGGAAACGTCTTCCTTATGGATGCGCACCATTTCGGTGAGACGTTGTATTTCAGCATGCTTGGTTTCGAGCATGGTGTTGGTGGGATTTTTTGATTCATCGCCGGTCGTCTGGGAATAGCGAGCGACACGTTCATCAATGCCGGCCTGCGTCGCTGCCAGATCACCGCGCAAGCGATCGACCGCAGGATGGTTGTCGCCATAGCGTGAACGGGTTTGAGTCAGATTTAGTTCGAGTTGGTTGCGATTGGCCACGAGGACGCGCACCTGCTCATCGACCGCAGCGATTTGATCGAGCGTGGCCAGTCCGTTGCCCGAACCGTTGTTCTCCATCAACTGCTTGGCGGTTCGGTAGTCGGCTTCGGCTTGGCGTAGTTCGTCCTGCAATTTGCTCAAGGTGAACCATTGGCGTTGGTAAATTGGAGCCACCGTGTCCGAGCCATATTCTGAGGCGATGGCGAGGGTTTTTTCCTTGAGTTGCGCGAGTTTGACCGTTAACGCTTCACGCTGGTCTTCCAGATAGCGATCACGTAATTCTTCGCGGGCAAATTGCTGCGACTCGTGGATTTTGATGTACGCCTGAATGACTGCTTCGACAGCGACCTGGGCCGCGATGCGATCGCGACTGACAAACGCAATATCGATGGACTGCCCTTTGGGCTCGCGCTTGATGCTCAGCGAATCCATGAACGAAAGGATATCGTCCGGTGCCTGGCCACCACCAAGCCGGGTCCATTCGTCGTTCTGGACGGCGGTTTCGATCGTCGCCTGGCTTTTGAGGGTTTTCATTTCGCTACTGACGTAACGGTCAAACGAAGCCAGGGTGGTTTCTTCTGTTTTATCGAGAATGACCATCTGCGTGGGCTTGATTTCAACGGTGCCGACGCTGACGTATTTCAAGTGCGTGTTGGAGTAGTTGTACACCGCGCCGATAATCGTTCCCACGATCACCAGTGCGATACACCAGCCGTATCGGCCCTTGAGCAGCTTGTGCATCTTCTTGGGCAACGACTCAACGCGTTCGTTGTCGCCCTCTTCGGAAGGGACGTAAGCAACCTCCACCTCCACAGGCTTCTGTGATTTGGGGTCGTATTGCTGGGGACGTGACGCGCTCATTTACGTTCTCCTGATCGTACCGATTCGATAATCGGCATATACCCGGCCAACAGGGTTCGATAGATTGCCTGGCGTTGCTCTGGGTTGTGAATCATAGGTCGATCCAATTCCATTTGGACTTGTACCTGCACTTGGGCCGCTCCCAAATACCGTTTGGGGTGCTTGACCGCTCGTCGGCGCACCTCAGCTTCGTCGGGCACAATTTCGCCGTCCGGTAGTATCATAAAGTTAAACACCACCATCGAGCTTGATTGGTTGAATTTGGTCTTTGAAAACCGATATTCCGTCCCAATAATGTTGAGGCCTTCTACCGTTACATTCATCGGCTCTTGAAGCTCGAGGGTCCAGCCAGCCGCAGGATAACATCGTGGCGGTGAGTGGCCAGCCATGTCACGCGTGTCCCGGCATTGGACGAACAGCACACTGGCACGTCGGCCGGTCTGGGCGTTATCGAACTGTCGGTTAAAAATCACATTCGGTCGCAATAGCGCCGCCGCTGCGGGAGGCACTTCCAAATCCGTTCCGATCCACTGATCGATGGCAAATGGGACATGCAAAGCCGCTTCGAGCACCTGAGCGTGATATGGATCCGCATCGGTGGGCACCGGGCGCAGGAACTGTTGCCAACCCATGCCAACGAGCAACAACAGACAAAGCACCGGCGCCCAGGCGCGGGCGGGTCGTTTGCGTGTCGGGTTGGTGGAGCGTGAGGTGTTCATGAATTTTTATTATCGGTCGTGAGTCGTGAGTCGGGGTGCGGGGTGCGGAATTTTTATTTTCAATTAACGATAAGTCCAGCTTTACCTGCGCCGTTCATACAAGCCAAAGGAAACGTGGCGTGGGTGGTGGGTGGGGGTGGTGGGTAGGGGGTTAGTCGGTGGCGAGGTTGAAATATTTGACGGGGACCATGGCCCAGTTCATGAGCCGGAGCACGCCCAGCAGGAGCAGGTACGCGACCAGAACCATGACGTAGGCACTGATTTCGTGGAATTTTTCGGTGGTGGCCGGCGTGCCGTAGCCGTGTAGCCAGACCAGTGGGATTAAACGTATCACATTACAGACCAACGCGGACAATGGGCTGAGCAATAAAATCAACACCCGCACCGGCCCACGCAGCGGCGAACCAAACGCAAACGCATACGACACCAGAATCAAAGCAAACACCATCCGCATGCCGTTGCATGCTTCGGCGATGGCGACTTCGGTGCCATTGATGGTTAACAGGTTGACCGAGCGTTCGACGGTGATGCCGCCGATTTCCAGGAACATCTGCGTGGCTTGCGCCGTAGCGCGTTGCAATTCCATGGCCAATGGCTGACGCACGATGGCGGGAATGGGAATCATAAACACCAGCACGCCGAATGCCGGCGCGAATTTTGCGACGACCTCCACCCCGACCACTGACCACACGCAGCCGAACAGCGCCACCACCGCACCGCCGTACCAGAACGTGGCGATGCCGAATTGATAGCCATAGGTGAGTAGCGCCCAACCGGCCATGACGATGATCGGCCCGATCCACATCAGGCGTGGGCGACATTGTTGAATTCGTCCGCGTCGCACCCAAACCAGCCAGGCCGCCACTAACGGCGCCAGGAAAATATGACTATGTTCCTCGTCCATCCAGGCGATGCGTGCGATTTCCGCCCAGATATCAAACGTCGCCACCACGCACAGGATAGCCAGCAACGGCAGGGCCATGAGGTGCCAGCCTCGCCAACCATTGCGATATAAAAATCGCGGGACCGTCATGTTCTTATTCAACAGCAGGGCTGGCATCAGGCAACCCCTTTCGTGCCGCGTTGGTGCACGGTGCCCTTGGCTGAAATCAGGCGATCGACCACCATTTCATCGCGTTTGACCACCCCGCCCGGTGCCACAATGCTGCGCACCAAGACCGCGCCGCGTTCGATACGAGCACCACGCAACACCACTGAGTCATGCACGCGGGCTCCCGATTTAACCTGCACTTCAGGCTCGAGAATCTGGAACGTCGGCTGCCAGTCTTCTTCAAACGGGTCCGTCTCTGCGCTGCGATCGGTCATGGCTTTGTGCAGCCAGCGCAACGCATCGATGTAGTCGGGTAGCGTTCGCATCGGCAGGGCACCGGGATGGATGCGTCGAGCCACGCCCACGCGGTAGTTCTGCGCGATTTTGGGCAACGCTTGTTCTTTCAAATCGTGATAGCCGATTTCCGGAATCGATACCAAGGGCTCGCTGCGCAACAACATCAAACCGCAGGGCGTGCCATCATCATGGCCGACCACCGCGATATCGCCGCCAGTCTGTGCCAGTTCGTTGACCTGCGTGATCAAGGGATGAATCAGGATTTGCGCGGCGTTGGCTATCAATAGATAGTCGTCATCATCAAAGCGACTAGCCAGATCGCGCAATATCCCGCCGGTGCCGCGAAAATCGACCGGATCGCGTTCGACAGTGATGCGCACGCCGGGAATTGCATCGGGCAAGGTGGGCAACAGCGCATCGCGATCGAGCATGATGCGAATGGGCAATTCATCACAGCCCGCCCATTGCGCCAGATCAGCCACCTGTTGTTGCCATTGTTGCAACACCGTCACCGAACTGGCGATCGGCAAATCAAACACCGATCGGCCGATCCCATGTATCAACGTTGGCGAACGTACCGAACCGGCCAACAACACCACCTCACGCAGTTTGTTAAGCGCGATGCCCCCGTGTTCCGCATTCATCTGCGGACTGGGCATGGTCGCTGGTTGTAGCATCGACTTGTGTCGTGGGTTCGAAATCGGTTCGGCCTCCTGATACGACTGATACGGCCCAATGTCTGGCCACGTCTCGCGCGTGGACGGTGATTGAGCAGTTGTTGTGGGTTGGGCGTTGGCGGCGATCGGCCTGACATGCAGGCGAATCAATCCTAGGCACCCAACCCGGGACGTTTCGACATGATCACCCTGGTCCGACACTTTTCCCCTGTCGGCGGTGTTCGAATCATGCTTGTGTCGCTGGTGTTATCGGCGTTTTTGTCCCGTAAAAACAGCCTAAAACGCATATTCCGGTCCCCACCGAATCCCTGAAAACGCGCCAGACCAACTGACCGCTATGACCCAATCACCTATTGTAACCGACGTAGGTCTGTTTGCCCCCGCCGCGGTTCCCTCAAGTGTTCGATTCGCCCCAAACCCTAACAATACCCGATTGCCAGAAATCGTTCGGCCACGCGATATATTTTTGGCGAACTGTTCACGGGATCGATTGACGTGCTACACGAATTCCATGAATTTCTCGCGCGTGGCTTCCCGTTAGCCGCCGCCCTTGGGCGGCGCGTATGCTCTATCTGGAACTATATAGATTAGGTTGCTAATCGCGCGTGGCTGCGCGATCCAGCGCCGTGCGAACTTGTGTCGACGATCCGCCGCGCATGCGTCGCATCAATGCTCGCGCCATCAATCCGCCGGCGAACGGCAAGCCTTCGCATAGATAACGCTTAAACAGGCGACGCGGTTCCTGGCACAGGCGGTGAATCCATTCCAGACCACTGACCTGCATCCAACGCGGAGCACGCTTGACGCGACCGGCGACAAAATTGATCGACATCCCCACGCCCAACCACCACATCGGCTCTTCGCCTAGTTTGTAAACTTCGCGGAATTTTTTGATCGCGTGTTCCTGCTTCGGATACCCCAAACCCATGAACACAATATCCGGCTTAGCGTCACGCACCTGTTGAGCGATTTGTGCCATCATCGCTTCATCCTGATCAAAACCGAACGGTGGCGAAAACACGCCTACAATTTGCAAGCCCGGATATTTTTTACGCAAGACTTCCGCCGCTAATTCCGCGGTCGCTTGATCTTCGCCGCCTAACAGATAGACCCGTCGATGCGCTGCGTGTTCGGCCACCAATTGGTTCAATGTCCAGATCATTGACGAGCCTGCCACCCGTTCAGGCAACGGCGTGCCTGCCAATCGACAAGCCCACACCAATGGCATGCCATCGGCCACGCACAATGTTGCATTTTGCACGATCGCACGCGCCGCCATATCTCGCTGAATATTCCGCAAAATATGCAGGTTCGGCGTGATCACATGGCCACCCTCGCCACGATCCAATGCTGAGAGCACGTACTGGTTCGCTTGGGCTTCGGTTACCACATCGAATTCGATGCCCGCCAAAGTGACGCGTGCCGGTGCGGGAGTTTCAGGTTGCTTGGTGTTTTCCATGAGCGAAGACGATTCAAGGGGGATAGCGGTGTGCCGTGATATCAACGGCCAGGCAAAAGCCTGAGGAATCACGTGATGGGATGTGGTAGTGGCGGGGATGAAGGATGGTGAGTAGTAACGAACGCGCGAGGGGAATGTGGGGGGTTAGGAATGGTGAGTAGTAACGAACGCGCGGGGGGAATGTGGGGGGGTTAGGGGGTGGGTGGGGCGGTGGTTATGATTGCGGTTTCGTTGGATGGGTCATTGTGATCGCGATGGGGATCATGCGCCGGATCGTAGCGATACACGGACACTTCGCGATAGGGCATCCATGATCGGGTGGCATAAACCGCTTTCAATGTCACGCTGGGATCATGTTGGGGTTTCCAATTCAGGTTACTCAACGAATTGCCGGACAAGCGAACCACCCAGATGGCCTGCTCGCCTTGTGATATTTCTCGCAGGGCATTGGTGACGCCGACCACGCGATCCACGCTGGGATCCTGCAGATAGTATTGCCCGACTTCGGGCCTACCCATTTGCACAAGTTCGCCGGGCTGTCGGTGCTTGGCTACGTAGGCCATGGCGTGATGCCAGGGTTCGCGCAAGTGTTCGCCCGTGGTGTGGTAACTGGCCAGCATCGGGGCAATGCCTAGCATCACCAGGACCATCGGCACCGAAGCCAACCACCACCCCCCACGCCCCCCCCCACGCTCCGCTCCACGCGCTGCCGCGCGTGTGCGGATCAATTCGAACAGTTCGTTGGCACCGATCGCGGCCAGGGCGAGCCAACCGATGTGACAGATAAACGTGTAACGGCTGTGCCCAAAACCGCCGGTCAATGCCACGCCGCCGATCACGGCCAGTGGCACCAATGCCGCCAGGGCATAATAGGTGACGCGTGCTTCTACTCGTTTCCACCCCAGCATAAAACCGGTTAGGGCGAGCATCACCACGCCAGGCGTCATCATCACAATGGCGTTGGCTCCAATGACCGCTGCGTTTTGTGCTTGTTGGGCTTCGGCTCCGACGAAGGTGCCATACCCTCGACCCTTGTGGGTTAATTCCCACACCATCACGCCGATTGATATCGCGATGGTCGTGCCACCCGCAATCCAGCCGAACAGCCCCAGCCGCGACTTGGGTTCACGCACGAGTCCGATCAGCCATTCGAGACCAAACACAGCCATGATGCATAGTGCAGGCGGGTGCGTTAAGTGACAACCAATGACGCAGATCATCGCCAGGACAAATCGCCATCGACTTCGTGTGCTCAGGTAATCGGCATACAGAAAAATGGCCAAAGCGAAAAACAGGAAAAGCTGTGTGTAGAAACGTGCCAGTTGGCTCCAATAAATGTGCCAGGGTGAGATGGCCAACAACAGCAACAGGATCAACGTCGTTCGATCACCCATGACTCGGCGTGCCACCAAACCGATTAATGGAATCGACAGTATGCCAAGCAGGCACGCGGCCACGCGCATTTGCACCGGGCCGATGCCTCGGTCCAGATAGTGGGCGTAATCCCCCGTGGAGGCTTCGGTGGGTGTAATTCCCTGAGCCATCAAAGCCCAACGTGTGGGGAGATAGCCAATAATGCGCGTGGGTGATGCGCTGAACAAGGCATCACTGGTATCACGCACGGTATACATTTCATCGATCCACACGCTACCAGCCCCCAGGCCGTACACGCGCAAGCCTGTGCCCAATAACGTAATCAGCAAGACCCACACCCAGAACGATCGGTTTTTGGGGGTTGGGTCGGAGGTTAATTTGTGGGTTTGGTTCATGGTGAAATCTATTTATAGCCAGGATGTTATAGGCTGGATAAAAATACAGGACCGATTACAGCGATAAATTTCGCGAACTCTTTCGCGAACGAACTCACAAATTAACTTGCGAACCAACGCAAGCAAATCGTGGGGCGTCAGACTGTTTCATCGGTAAAGAAGCGGGGGCGAGATTTGACTTCCATATAAATTTTGCCCAGATAAATACCCAGAACGCTCAGACACAGAAGCTGCACCCCAGAGAAAAACAGAATCGGCACGATCGTTGACGTCCAGCCGGGGATGGACATGTCGGTGAAAAATCGGATGAACAGCACCCAGCCGGTCAATACAAAACTAAGCAAGCACACCAACAATCCCAATGCCCCGACCCATTTCAATGGCTTGGTTGAAAACGACGTGATGCCTTCGATGGCGAACGACAACATTTTTCGTAATGGATATTTCGATTCGCCCGCAGCTCGCTCAGCACGTTCGTAGTACACGATCGTATGGCTAAAACCAATCTGGGGCACCATCCCCCGTAAAAAGATGTTGGCTTCGCTATATTGCGACAACGCATCAATCGCTCGTCGGCTCATCAGCCGAAAGTCCGCATGGTCATAGATAATGTCCACGCCCATTGTGGCCAGACATTGATAAAAACCACGCGCCGTGATTCGCTTGAACATGGTGTCGGTGGTGCGTTGGCTACGCACGCCGTACACGATGTCCGAACCAGCCAGGAATTGATCAACCATTTTTTCGATGGCCTGAACGTCATCCTGCAAGTCGGCATCAATCGAGACGATCGCGTCGCCCGGTGCGTTGAGTAAGCCCGCCAGCAGTGCCACCTGATGCCCGCGGTTGCGAGACAGTTTAAGCCCGTGAATCATTTTGTTTTCATGGGCCGTTTGTTTGATCAGGTTCCAGGTCTTGTCCTTACTGCCATCATCCACATAAAACACACCGCTATCGGCACTGATTTTGCCTTGGGCCACCATGCTCTCTAGCACCTGGCTTAGTGCCGCAGTCGTTTGCGCGAGCACCTCTTCCTCGTTGTAACAAGGCACCACCACACTCAGTTGAATGGGATCGGTTTTAGTTGTTTCTGATTCGTTCATGGACTTGAGTCTCTCTGGGGTTGGGCCACCAATAACAACAAAAGCAATAGCCCACATTGTGCCCGGGCACAAGATGAATATTGCCAGTTAACGGAATAATTTTTGTTTACGAATGGATGGATGATCAACGGGGTCGCATCCATTGACTCGTGGGTTGCCTGCTGTTCCATCGCGAAGAGGGCGGGGTGGTGGGGGAGTATAATTTAGTAAATGACCGGGAGCAGACGCAATGAATTCGACGCGTTGTATGTTGCGTGTATGAACTCATGGATAACGTCAAATCGTCATGATCAGAGCCATTTCCCAGTTGCATGACACATATGCGAACAGATTCATGACCACGGTTTTCACAGCCGCAGCCGGACGACTGACGACAGCATAGGTGCTCACGCCACAAGGCGGGATGATGCGATTTTTTAACAAGCGATTTTCCTGCGTGAGTAGCCACGTCAAAAATCGGTTGCCTCGCGGTGGCTTGGTACCCAGATCACCACACATCCCCTTGAGGTGTTCATCGGTGTGTTTCCACATGCGCGGTTTAATGCCGTTGACCATGCGCTGCAAAGGTCTGGCTAACAACACAGGAAATAGCAACGCCGTATTCCAATAGCCACTTTGAATGACATTGAAACCTGTTTTTTCCAGTGTGGCCGTTAAGTTTTGCCGGGTATATCGTCGGTGGTGTTGATTCACCTCGTCATGGACCGACCAGAGCATTTCATAGGCCGGTACAAAAATCGCCGCTTTCCCACCCACGCGCAGTAGTTGTTTCCAATTTTTCAAAGCACCGTGAGAATCTTCAATATGCTCAAGCACATCGGATGCGATGATGAAATCGTAATGTTTGCTGGGCAAATCAGGGGCTGCGCCATCCATGACATGCGTATCGTGGAGTTGGCGTGCGCGGCATTGCTTAATGGCAGTCGGACTGATATCAATGCCGGTGACATTTTTGTAGCCCATGCTGTTGAGCTTGCTAATCATGCGTCCAGAAGAGCACCCCATATCCAGAATTGAAGCGTCACGAGGCAAGTCCAGGTTTTTTATAAGCTGAGCAATACCACGGCGTCGGCTGACGAACCAAAAATGTTCAGCTTCCAAATCGTGATAGTGGTTTTCAAAATCAGTCTGCATTCCGAGTCTTTCGTGGGTTCGGGTCGGGGCAAATTTGTGTCGCGTGATCGAGGGTCATGGATCCTGTGGTCTAGGATGCGAGGGGCATGGATGCGGTCACGGTCACAGTTGCGGTTGCAATCTTAAGCGTTCGGTCACAGGCTCTGGCATCGATTGGCATAAACGATGCTACACATTGACCGCTTGGTGTGGGGATTACCGCGCACGCGACCTGTCATGGCCAAGCTTGTTGCCAAAGTTATTGGCAAGGCTGTTAACAACGCGAGCTGATCAATGTGGTTATAATCGAAACCTCTGCCAAAAGATACAATTTTTTGATGATTTGGCGATAGTCAAGTTCTTATTGCCGTTACATTCCGCAAAATACGACGCTTGTCGTTGGATGAGAAAGATACGTGATGCCCCATCTTGAATCCGCGACCCACGAGTTACCCGAAAATAAACCGCCCAAATTAACACCGCCAGCGGCCACGCCGTTAGCCGCCCCCTTAGCCGTTCCCCTGACCCGGCCTTGGTTGGTGCTCGCAATAGTCGTCGTGTTCGTGTGCCTGACGGGTGGGGTTGGATGGGTCCTGACTTATCCATTGCCAACCGGCTACGACGAAGCAAGCTATCTCAATACGTTACGCCAGGATGTTGACCGTCTCGAGTACCGCAGTTTTTTTCATGCATGGATGATTGCGTCCACACGCGATGGCTTGCGTCCGCCCTTGTATCGCATCGTGGCTTTTCCTTATGACACGATCTTTGGTGCCAGTGCAGTATCTTTGCGAATGCTTTCGGGGTTGACCTTGTTGGTGACTGTTGTGTTGGTCTATCGGGCAGGGAAACGTCTGGTCGATGCGCCGACGGGATGTCTGGCTGTCGCGATGTTGGCCTCAGTTCCTCAAGTGCTCGCGCCATCGTTTCGCTTCGGCATGGAGTTTGTGTTGCTGTTAGGCGTGGCGATGACAT
>JAUHYI010000172.1 GCA_030426385.1 Phycisphaerae bacterium | reverse complement strand
GAATAAGCCTTGGGCATCGCAACCTCCATGTCGTAGTGATGCCCCTATTGATAACCGATTAAACGCTGTGGCGCTAGAGAAAAGGTGAATCCGCTCTAGAGCCTGAAAAGTTTGCAATATGCTAGATACGGGAACGTCACGGTTGGATTAGTTCGGGCTAGTCTCAAAGTCTAAGTCCAAAGTCTAAGTCCGATCAATGCGATGACGCCTAGGCATCGGGTGATGTTGGTGGGGCATCATTGGGGCCATCAGGTCCAGTGGGCTTAGTGGGTTTAGTGGGTTTGACCGATGCGGGCTTTTGAGCGGATTGTGTTTCGGTGGTCTGGCTTTTGTCACTTTTGTTTTCGACCTTGCCGAGGATTTCGGGTAGGTCGATGCCAGCCTGTTGGGCCAGTTCGTGCATGGGTGGCAATGAGCCGATCAGGCCTTTGAGGAAGTTCGAGGTCGAGCCGCCACTGCCCGCGTTGCCATTGCCCGCACCGTTGTTGCCCGAATCCCACACGGTGATCTTGTCGATCTTGAGATTCTGAATCGCCTTGACCTGTTCGGCGACCAGGCTTGGCAACTGTTCGATGATCAGCAGGCTCGGCGCCAATTCCGGCGTCGCGCCGCACGCTTCCATCAGTCGGCGATAACCCTCGGCCTTGGCGTCGAGCACCTTCTGGATACCCTTGGCCTCGGCGTCGTAACGAGCAAGCTCTGCATCGGCCTGGCCCTTGGCGACACGACGGATACGCTCGGCTTCGGCTTCGGCACCGATCTCGATTTGTTGACGCTCGATCATCTCCTTGGCGATGACTTCTTTTTCCATTCGTGCCAGTTCTTCGTCCTTCTCGGCGAGCAACACATCACGTCGTGCTTGGGCCATCGCCACGTCGCCGCGTCGATGCGCTTCGGATCGTCGCTCGGCCAAGGTCGCTTGCGAGGCAGCGATTTCCGCTTTCGATTTGTTTTCACCATCAACCGCACTGGCTTCGAAATCAGCCACCTTGATACGTTGCTCGGCTTCGGCTTGTTTCGTGCCTTCGGCTGAGCGCGCGGTTTGTGTCGCCACGGCGATCTCTTTGTCTTTCTGTGCCGCCGCTTCGCCGGACACGCCTTCGGCTTCATACTGAGCGACCTTGATGCGCTGATCGCGGTCAGCCTGTTTGCGACCAATTTCAGCGTGGGCGTTTTGCTCAGCGACTTTCACTTCACGATCGCGGTCGGCATTGGCAGTACCAATCGCACCTTCGCGGTCGGCCTGGGCGGTGTCGATCTTCGCCTGGTTGATCGCTTCTGCGGCGGCCTTTTTACCCAACGCGTCGATGTACCCCGACTCGTCGGTGATATCACGAATATTCACGTTGATCATGTACAGGCCGATTTTGGTCAGCTCGTAATTGACGTTCTTATTCACCAGATCCAGGAATTTTTCGCGGTCCTGGTTAATCTCTTCGATCGTCAGCGTCGCAATCACCAGACGCATCTGGCCCAGAATAATATCGCGGGCTTGCGTGGCGATTTCTCGATCGCCCAGGCCCAGCAAACGCTCCGCCGCGTTGTTCATGATGTCCGGCTCAGTGCTGATGCCGATGGTGAATGTCGAGGGCACCGACACGCGGATGTTTTTCTTGGACAAAGCGCTGGCCAGCTCGATCTCAATCGTGATCGGCTCAAGCGACATGAACGCGTAGTCTTGAATCAAGGGCACGACAAACGCCGCACCACCGTGAATACATTTGGCTGCGCGCTGACCGCCGGTCTTGCCGTAGACGACCAGCACTTTGTTGGACGGACAGCGTTTGTAGCGATTGGCCACAAAAATGAAGACGGAAAACAACACGGCGACGACGACGACGGCGATGATGATCCAGATGAAACTGAAAATGCCTGGGCCGTTGGCCGATGATTGTGCGAGCATGGTGGTGATATGAGCTAGATGCATGATGTATGACCCCTAAATGTAATGCCATGGTGTGCGATGATTCGCACGTTGGGCGGTGTGTTGAAAACCAAGTCAATTAATTAGACGAAGCAAGCGAATCGCATGTCAACGCATGAAATCATGTGGCCTGTTCCACGATGAGTACGCCATCGTCGCGTGCCGATTGCACGGTGATGTCTGTGAATGCAGGCAGTTCGGGTCCCGGCGTGCGCGCGTCGACGATCATACTACGGCCGGAAATGCTCACGCGCACCTGGCCGGCACCGGCGTTGTGGCCGGGGATGGTCATGTAGACCGTGCCGTTGCGCCCGACGGCGGTTTTGGTGTCGTAGGTTTTTTCTTCAGCCAATTGCCGCACGCCGTACAAGCCTGCGGCTGAGCCGAACATGAGTACCAGCCCGAATCCGACCGCGACGATGGCGCTGACGGTGGCGGTCAATTCCATATCCAATCGAGCGGCCAAACCCATCCAGCCGGTGCCCATGAGGAACGCGGTGATGGACAGGAATGAAAACACGGAGAAGGATGCCGAGCCGTCGATATCACTGTCAATATCGATTTCACCCGCGCCGTCGAAATCCATGAAAAACCCGAGTAGCAGGCGAACGACAAACAGCAATGAACCAACCAACGCCAACGCGGAATACACCACCGCGTCGATGCCGATGTTTTTCAGCTCCGTCCAGTCGAAAATAAATTGAATTGCGTCGAGCATGGAACCGACTCCTTGATGGCCACATTATGACGCGTGGCCGTGTCCCGTGTTTGGCGGTGGGTTGAATTGTTGTCCCAGAATTGCGATGAGGGTTTTGGTCATAGAAATGCGTGGGGGTGCAAGAGTTTGCGATTGATATAACTAAGTGGCCTCGGTGGGACTCGAACCCACACGAGCATTGCTGCTCAGCGGATTTTAAGTCCGCTGCGTCTGCCATTCCGCCACGAGGCCGGGCGTGGAACGAGACATGATAAACGGGATTGGACTGGCAGGTGGGGGGTTGTCAGTAAAAAATTAAAAGTGAAAAATAAAAAGTGTAGGAGGGGGAGGATTCTCAGGGAGAAAGTGGGGCGCGAAGTCGCAAGTGGCGGCGAGGGCAGTGCCGTCGGAAGGTTGTTTTTTCAGTGAGAATTCGGGGTGCGGCTCGTTTGTTTTTCAAAGTGGACCACTGCCCGAATTTAAGAGACAGGTTCATGGAATGATTAATTATTCAGGGGAAATGTGGGGGGGGGGAGGCGGTTGAGGATGATGGGGATGGCTGGTGGTGTGGAACGTGTGGACAGGTGGGGGAGGTTCGGGTGTCGGATGAGTGAGAGATGATTGGCCGAGACGAGATGGAAATCGTGGACGCCTGCGAGTTGGGCTGAGCGAATGGAGACCGCACCATCGCCAACGCCATCGACGAGGCTGAGCAAATCGTTTTTCGCGCGCTGCCCGAGAATGCGATCCGCCCGGATTAAGTCGGCATCGATAGGACTGGCCGAGCCAGCGATGATGGTGTACGGAATATTTTCCGGATGCGGGCGATTGTTGAGTGCCGTGAGAAAATCACTGTGTGGCAACAGATCAATCATGGCCTCGCCCGCGCCGTCGAGGACCGCGCCAAAGAGCATGCCGTCCCCACTGAACATTTGGACAGCATGATCGCGTAACTCTGAAAAGCCACGAAGGTGAGCTACTTCCGAGCCATAGTTGGGTGTGCCGATCATGATCAGACGATCGACAGCCGGGCGTTGGTTTTGATTGGCAAGATATTGCGGATCGGTGAGCAGGTCACGACAGACAAGGCCACCCATGCTGTGAG
>JAUHYI010000093.1 GCA_030426385.1 Phycisphaerae bacterium | reverse complement strand
GATCGACATCTTTATAAAACGGCACGTCCGGTTCGACTGAATAGGTCACGCTAATATCCCTGGGCCCTTCCGACGAACCGGGATAAAAGGCATTGCCGGTGATCAATGGACTGTCGCTTTGGTACACGCTGTCCAGCTGCCCGCCAGTTTGATCATGTGAATCGGCCAACACCTTAATAAATTGATTGCGATCCGCCGTCATCAGGTAGGGACCCCACAGTTTTTCCGGCTCTGGTTGCCACATACTGTAGGTCGTAAAAATCCAGTAACCACCGAACTCCTGATTCGCCAGTCGCGTGTGATTGGCAAAATCGTCAGGCGTTAACCTCTTGAATGAAAACCCCGGCAGGTAACGAGCATGCCACCCGGCCTGCTTAAAATAATCTGCCATGGCCAGCGACGTCGGCGTCACACCAAAACCATATTCCAACTCGGCACATGCCAGCGAAGGCTTCCCCTCGGTGCCTAACCCGCGAATCCAACCATCATAAAACCAGTTGCGCTCAAACGGCATCATGCCCAGCACCAGATCCGGATTGATCGCATGAATTTTTTTGCGAAAGCGAACCGCCATCTCTTCTACCAATTGCGATTGCACCGAAAAATAGGTTTCCAGCAATCCCTGTCCGTCCAACCATTCGTAACGATTTTCAATCGCCACCGCTTTGGCCTCATTGGTAATTGGCGTCGCGCGGTCCGCATCAATTTTTTCTAGCACCGCGTAAAATGTCTGGTCATCAAAACTGCTGTTCTGCCGCCACATGATGTTCCCCGAATACATCTCAACATCAAACAAAAACCCGCGTATGTTCGGATATTCCAGTGATAGCCTGGCCACATATTCAGCACCAGCCAACAACTGACCCATCCAATACTTTTCTTCCAACGGACCCGGCGCCGGCTTTTCACCTGCCGAAATATAACGCGTTGGCCCCTGAACATACGCTTTGTGATACGAACCCAGCTCGTTGAGTTGTTCTACGTTTTCCTTGAAAAAGCCTACCTTGGCATACAGATCCAATCCCTGTTCCTGAGACAGGCTCGCATAGTTACGAAACGTCTTGTCGGCATCGGCATCAATACCCGATGAATATACCCGACCGTTTTCGTCCAGTTTAAAATCCATCTTCGGTGTCGGTCGAATCACCCAGAATGCCGAATTCAATCGCGCATTGAGCAATACCTCGTTGTAATCTTTTTTATTAACTGCCGCATAACCCGCACGAATCGCAGGCTGCGGCGGATCGGCCTGCAACGCACTTATTGCAACCAACAAACAAGTACAACCGGCCCATACTGATTGATAATAATTACTCATGGATAAAAAATTCCGCCTGGTGTGATTCGTGGAATGGTTCGTGGAACGATACGTTGAATGATTCATCGACAAACGATTGCGATGGTTTGTTTAATGCATCGCTCAACATGCTGAGTTGCCAGGGATTAATCCGACCACCCAACATATTCAGCAACTAATGATTCGTTACGTGACGCCAACCTCACAACCATGGTGATCGTTGGCTTCAACGCATACAGCACATGCTGCTTAACGCCGTCGCTTCATGGCCATGAACAAGCCGCCGAACGCCGCCATCGCTAGCGATGCTGGCTCGGGAATTGATTCTGTTGTCAACGTCAGTGTCGGCAGCGTTGCGCCCGAACCTGTATTGGCACTATCAATAAAAACACGATTCTGTTGCCCAACGGCAGGATTGCTGGCGCTCAAACGAATGAACACATAATCACCCGCTTCGGCACCGGCTGTATATTGCGCTTCCAAATATGCCAACAGCGAAACCGAACCCGTGCCGACGTTACCCGAGGTGCTATAGATGGTGTTGTCTACCGCGGCACCTGTAAACGCGACCGCCAGTAAGAAATCGTCGTGCAACGCCCACGAATCGGTAGCATCACCATTGAACGTGCCAACATAGTGATCGTTGGCCGAAATCGCGCTCGATCCGCGATAACCAAGCCCGTACACGTCGATCGTATTCGACAATGAACCCGATTGGTGATTAAGAAAATTAATTGAAACGCTAGCATCAGTGACCACTTCGCCACTTGGAATGGCAGGCAATTGAAAAACCATAATGCCTGACGTGCTACGCGACGGACTCGTCAGGCCGCCAATCAGAAAATTATTCGTGTTATCAATGTAGTTGCTGCCCTCATTTGTAACCCAACCATCGGCCGTATCGCCCGCGATTGGAATCACACCCGCCGTTGCATATGAGGCTGATACGCCCACGACCAAAACCGTACTGAGAATTGTGCTGGTAATTTTTTTAAACATCCGACTCTCCTTTGAAAAAATTCCTAACTGAATCAATAAAATCAAACACTGTGTATGCCAAAACCGAATTGACATGAATTGCTTTTTTAAAAAACGCGACGTAGCTTGAAAGCCATGGGCACTGTGGACACTGTGGGCACTAATAGGGATCGTTGAAATAACTGAATACAGCCTCGACAGCTCCGGGGCCGTTAATTACCGTGGCCGCGGTCAGATTGCCTTGCCAGATGCCTGACGAATCAGCGACTGACAGCACACTGCCGTCGATATAGCCAACGTTGAACCGTGGTATCCCGGTATGCGACAGCCATAGGCCGTAGTAGATGTTGTCACTGACCACAGCCGTGCGTGTATCGGTATAGTCATCGATTTTGCGTGTGACGTACGTGGTAAATCCAGGCGATGGTCCGAGAGGGATATCCGGATCCTGCAGATAGTAGAAGTAACTGCTGCGCGTGGTTTGACCAGTTGTGGCATTCGTCAACCAAGGATTATCTGTTGTATCAAATAACGGAGAAGGATCCAATGCTGCCGGACAATAATAAGTTTCCGGCGTTTCAATAACATCAAGCGTGTAAAGCTGCCCGAGGTTATAAATATTGGTGCCGTTTGTGCCCAACACATAAGGTGAGTAATAACTGAAATTCAGTTGCGCGGGCAGTGTGTTGTTGTAATCGCTGGCATAGGCATACATGCCGATGCCGAAGCTCTTGACATTCGAAGCACACGCAATAGTTTTTGCGGCTTCGCGTGCTTTGCCCAGGGCTGGCAACAAAATGGAAATCAACAACGCAATGATGGAGATCACCACCAGTAATTCGATCAACGTAAAAGCGCCGGAAGACCGGTGAAATGTCGAGAAGATTGTCGGGGGACTGGCATATTTTTTCGTCGTGTTAAAAATCATAGATGGATCACCAATGGTTTGACTTGATGTCTAGAACGATATGCAAACGGGAAAGATATGACTCAACGATCTTGTGGCGGACATGCCGAATCGCGCACGACCATCCGAGGTTCTTCTGCATCCACTACAGGTTTGATATCCGGATTTGAAATACGATGGATCAATCGTTTCATGGCATTGACCACCAATCCCGTGACATCCCAATCGACTGTCGTCAACGGTACGCGTGCAAAACATGAATGGGCGAGATTCATCATGCCTACCACAGACATTTCTTCGGGCACGCTCACACCTGCCTCTTGTGCCGCAGCGAGAACACCCACGGCCACATCATCATTCGTGCATAGCACCGCGGTGGGCCGTTCTTCCGGCGACCATTGAGCCAACGCTTTTTTCATCCCGGCATAACCGCGAGGCGCACTGGGTACGTCGCTAGGCATATCAACCAACCACTGCGGATTTTCAGCAAGACCCATTTGAGTCATCGCGTCGTGATACCCCGCGACACGCCAACGCATTTGCGGCATCGTATGATTCACCACCAGGCCGATTCGCTTATGCCCCAACTCGGCGAGATAGGACATGGCGATACGAGTGGCCTGATATCGCGTGTCGATGAAACAGTCGTAGCCATCCACGGGTTCTTCACAACACAGCGCGACGGGCACCTTGGCACAGCGCCCCAGAATGTCGCCCATACCATCCACAACAGAGTGGGCGAGTATGCCGTCAACGCTGTGCGCCGAAAAGTCTTCGATAATTCGCTGAAACTGCTCCGGGCTGCGGTGGTGAGCCGCCATATGCACGCGAAATCCTGAGTCACGGGCCAACTGCTCCACGGGATCGACATGTTTGAAAAACTCAGGAACCACAATGCCAATGGTGTTCGTGCTGGCCCCACGCAAGGCACGGGCGAACACATTAGGTCGATAATCCATTTCCAGCGCCGCTTTCAAAACCTTCTGACGCGTCTTTTCTGAGATGAATGTACCCGTGCGGTTATTCATCACACGTGAAACGGTCGTGTGCGACAGGTTGAGGCGCTTTGCAATATCGACGATTCCAGTTGCCAAACCATTACCTCCAAAGATTTTGTGTCTTTTTAGGCGAGCATTTTATCAGCATACGCCTCGCAAGACACACGATTTTTAGCACACGATTTACCGCACACGTGAAACTCAACAAACGCAGAGTATACTGACCGTGCCGCATTGTCAATACTTTTTTGTAATCCGACCCAAAACTATGAATAAAACCCCAATTGCAGGCCCAACCATCCGTCCGCCTCACAGGCATCTGGCGATGCCCGTTTCTAGAGCAGCGGGCAAATCGCATCCATGACCAACTGGCAGGTCCCCTTACATGAACCCGCCTGTGGACCCGCAACCTGCAGACTAATAACGCCAGCTACCCTGGCTGACATCACCCCAGTCACCGTCACGACAATCACGCTTGCGATCCAGACTGCTTCGATGCCCTGACCCAACGTGCTGACAAGCGCGGACTAACTCTTTACCAAACCCATACCCAATTCAACAAACGGTTCGCCACGCAATTGCCGTTCGACACCAGTGGCGCATGTTGAGCGTGGGCATGTGCGTGTGTGTGGTGTGTGTGTGGGGGGGGGGGGTAGCGTGCTATAAATTAATAACAAGCGCATTACATGCTTTGTGCCGCTATCTTTCGCACCTCGAGTTCAACCAACGCGGCAAAGCGATCGGCGAGCACAGATTTTGATCGCCCCACTTTGGTGGCCACGCCGACTTCGCGTTGGGGTGCATCGCGACGAAGGCGTGTGTAGCGCAAGCCTTGCGATGATCGTCGCTGCGCAGCCATGGCCGGGACCAGCGAAATCCCTAATCCCAATCGCACCAATTGCAACACGGTCTCGAGTTGCGTCGTATGACAAGAGGTGTGACGCTGCAAACCCTTGCGAGCGCAGAAATTTTCGATCTGTGTTCCCAGGCAATGCATCTCATTGAGGCTAATCCGCGAATGACGGCGCAACTCTTTAAGCGTAATCCGATCCGGCACATCATGTTGATCTGAATCGGATGCCACGATCAATAGATCTTCCACGCCAAGCGTCTCGCACTCAATCCGGGGATGATTCACAGGCGGGCTCAGCAATGCCACTTCGATGGAATGATCGTCAAGCCGATCGATCAGCGATTCGGTTAACTCCTCGAACAACACCAACTCGCAGTCCGGATACTCGCTGCGTAATGTCGCAAGCACCGGTGGCAACAGATAGGGCGACATGGTGGGAATCGCTCCGATCGCCAATCGCCCCACGCCAGCCTCTACGTCATCGGACACCCCTTGGGCCACTTCATCAATCGCTCGCAGCGCACGCTGTGCCCGCGGCAACAACAATGTGCCCTGCTCGGTTAATACTACCTTGCGACCCACGCGATCGAACACATGAAACCCGAGTATGGCTTCGAGCCGATGGATGTGCCCGGTCACCGTGGGCTGAGCCAACCCCAGTCGCTGCGCCGCACGACGAATCGAGCCGATTTCCGCAGCGGCCACAAAGCATTGCAAATGTCGAGTATCCGGGCGTTCATCAGCCATATTCGCCTCCTCGGGTCGTGCGATGCCACCTGATCGCTTATCGGGAATCCCGATCAATTGTATCGAAAAAATGTTATATACACCGATCTATTAAGTGGCTATCCTAATTTAACATTTACGGCTCAGGAACCCCACCCAAAAGCCAAGAAACCACAGGGGCCACAAGGAATCGACAGGCCCGCGAACTAAATGGCCACGCAGTCGGCTCACTTTCACCGGTTACTGATCACGCTGTTTTATTCAAAGCACGATCAGAAAATTTCAGAACACGAACGGAGACAATGTCATGACGACTCAAAGCAAGTGCCCGATGATGAATGGTTCAGGCAGTACCGCCTTGCCTGGCGCGGCGTCGAACCGAGACTGGTGGCCCAACCAACTGAACCTGAAAATTCTTCATCTGAATTCGCCCCTATCCAATCCGATGGGCGAAGCGTTTGATTATGCCGAGGCATTCAAAACACTTAATCTGCCAGCGATCAAAAAAGACATCATCGAGTTAATGACCACGCCTCAAGAATGGTGGCCGGCCGATTACGGACACTATGGGCCGCTGTTCATTCGCATGGCCTGGCACAGCGCGGGCACCTATCGCACCGCGGATGGTCGCGGCGGCGCAGGCTCAGGCATGCAACGTTTCGCACCCCTTAATAGTTGGCCCGACAACGCCAACCTCGACAAAGCACGCCGACTGCTTTGGCCCATCAAAAAGAAATACGGCCAAAAAATATCATGGGCCGACCTGATGGTCTTAACCGGAAACTGTGCCTTGGAATCGATGGGGCTCAAAACATTCGGCTTTGCCGGTGGACGTGAAGACCTGTGGGAACCTGACGAAGACATCAACTGGGGCTCTGAAAAAACCTGGCTCGGTGATGAGCGATACAGTGGCGACCGTGAATTGGCCAATCCCTACGGCGCGGTACAGATGGGGTTGATCTATGTAAATCCTGAAGGACCCAATGGCAATCCCGACCCGATCGCTGCAGCTCGCGACATTCGCGAGACATTCGCCCGCATGGCCATGAATGACGAAGAGACTGTCGCACTGATCGCAGGTGGACATACGTTCGGCAAATGTCATGGCGCTGTCGAACAAGTTCCGCATGTTGGTGCCGAACCCGAAGGTTCACCCATTGAAGACCAAGGCCTCGGTTGGAAAAATTCTTTCGAGACCGGCAACGCAGGCGTCACCTACACCAGCGGATTAGAAGGCGCATGGACCACCGCGCCCACCACGTGGGACAACGGATTCTTCGACAACCTGTTCGCCTATGAATGGGTCAAAACCAAAAGTCCCGCTGGTGCCACGCAATGGGTCCCCAAAGATCCATCGGCACAACAAGCCGTACCGGATGCGCATGATCCTTCGAAGAGGCATGCGCCGATCATGCTCACGACGGACTTGGCCCTACGATTGGATCCGATCTATGAACCCATCTCCCGGCGGTTCCACGAAAATCCGGACGCCTTCGCCGACGCCTTTTCGCGCGCCTGGTACAAACTGACACATCGCGACATGGGCCCTATCACCCGATGCCTCGGCCCGGAAGTTCCCGCTGAGCCGCAACTGTGGCAGGACCCGGTCCCCGAGGTTGATCATGAATTGATTAACGAACAGGACATCGCATCGCTCAAAAACAAACTCCTCGCATCAGGCTTAACAATTTCACAATTGGTTACCACAGCCTGGGCATCGGCCGCCACTTTCCGAGACACCGACAAACGTGGCGGCGCCAATGGAGCCCGCATCCGCTTGGCCCCGCAGAAAGATTGGGAAGTCAACAACCCGGCGGAACTGCAAAAAGTTTTGCAATCCCTCGAACAAATCCAAGCGGACTTCAACAACGCCCAGTCTGGTGGCAAGAAGGTTTCGCTTGCTGACTTGATTGTTTTAGGAGGTTGTGCTGCGATCGAACAAGCGGCGAAAAATGCGGGCCAAGAGGTGCAGGTTCCATTCGCGCCCGGGCGAACCGATGCATTGCAGGAAATGACTGACGTGGAGGCTTTTGAGGTCCTCGAACCAACCGCCGATGGCTTCCGCAATTATCTCCATCCCGAACATAAGCAACCGGCCGAAGCGCTGTTGGTCGAACGCGCACGCTTCCTGGCTTTGAGTGCTCCGGAACTGGCCGTGCTGGTCGGTGGCATGCGAATGCTCGACGCTAACCACCATCAGTCCAAGCTTGGCGTCTTCACTCACAAGACTGAAACGCTAAGTAATGATTTCTTTGTGAACCTGCTTGATATCAATGTTGTGTGGAAGAAGTCAGAACGATGCGAACATTTCTATGAAGGACGCGATCGCACCACGGGCGAGATGAAGTGGACCGCCACTGCCGTCGACCTGGTCCTCGGTTCGAACTCACAACTTCGTGCTATCGCAGAGGTCTACGGCTGCAACGACGCGCAATCCAAGTTCGTGCATGACTTCGTCGCCGCATGGAACAAGGTGATGAATCTCGATCGATTTGACCTTGATTAACAGCGCATCAACGCGCACCACCATTGCGCTACA
Organism: Phycisphaerae bacterium; assembly: GCA_030426385.1. Lineage (GTDB taxonomy): Bacteria > Planctomycetota > Phycisphaerae > Phycisphaerales > Phycisphaeraceae > JAUHYI01. The sequence continues at coordinate 12,317 of JAUHYI010000093.1, read as the reverse complement.
GTACCTGATTACGCCGAAAGCACATCGCATCACAAATTTATAATTTCACAAAGCGACTCTACAATTTCGCGTCTATAACCTCGCACTCGTCGTCACGACGCAAACCATGAATCCAATTGATTCATCATGCGTTTTTGGTCTTCGGCCTGTGCGGGGTACGCGAAGTGCGCCGCACTTGTCACGAACAAATCCCGTTCGCATGACAAAGCGTTATACACCGCAAACTGCCCAGGAGGTGGCACCGCAGGATCAAACAGCGCTGCGTGCACAAACGTCGGAATACGAATGTGGCCAGCAGCGATTGCCGCATCAAAATAGAGTAGCCGCTCTTCCAGATCAGGCTGGGCCGGATGGATTTCTTGCAACGCGTGCCCACTCCCCACACAGGGCAACGTCAATCGCAATGGGTGATTGCCAAAGGTAGGCACACCTAAAAATGCACGACGCAATCGCGAATCCCACGGCACCGCCAATGCCCCCAACCCCCCGCCAAAACTAGAGCCGTAATAATCCAGCCGGTCGGCGACATGAGGTTCCAATGCTAAAAGCGCACTGGCTGCAGCCCAGATATCCGCCACGCAATGACGAATCAAATAGGTTTCCCGTGACGCGATCCCATGCACCACATGTTCACCAGCCTCCGACGGCAAGTCCTTTCGCGCCGAGCGATCAAACCCGCGAGCACAAACGTACAACGCAATCGCATCCGGGCCGGGCAATGACAGTTCGGGAGATTGACGACCGCCATAACCATGCCCAGCGATCACACCGCGTGTCGCCGAGCCACCGCGCGGCTTGGTGAGCCAACCGCCCACACGAAACCCATCAAGGCCGGTGAATTCAATTTCAAAAACATCCTGACCAGGAATAGCAATGTCACGTTCTCGCAGTTGTGGCTCTGTGTCCACAGCCAACGTCTGTTCATAGGTACTTGACCAGAACGTTTCAAAATCATGCGGCTCATCCGGCACACCCACCGCTCGTAAAGCGTCGAAGTCGTAGCCATATGTGGGGTCAAAGGGAAAATCGTGCGTCAACATAAAGTATTCCGAATTTAATTCACGTTCTGTCGCCAATAGTGCTAACTCTTACGCGGTCCCATGTGATTACATTTGCTTAGAGAGCAAGCGACCAATCGCCCTGCAACGCGCTATGAATCTGACCGTTAGGATCAATAAGTTTAGCTGATATACCGACCGGCAATTTCCCGGCCAGAGCGATGCCGCTTACCGTAGTCGACCATTTGATTTCGATCGGGCCGGCGGCGGTTTCAATGCGAGCATCCACGCGATCAAGCAAATCAACGCGTGGCCGTAATTCAACCTGCACCCCCGGTAAGGCGAAAGCAGGCAGCCCCGCGATGGCCGTCAAGAAAAACTCAATCGGTGCCGCAGACCACGGATGACAGGCACTATCGTGATCATCACCACTGAACGTTTCCCAAAGCGTGGTGGCATTACGGTTAACCATGCCCGACCATAACGAACGCACCAAAGCCAGCGCTAATTTATGCTGGCCCAACTTCGCCATGCTCGGCAAAATGTATAACCAGAAATACGGCCCCGCCCGAGCGATGTCCGCATCAGGCTCGTTCACCATGCGATGCATCAATTTCTGCGCTGCCACGGGATCAAGCAACCCTGCTTGCAACGCCCACGTGTTGGTATGTTGGCTCACCTGTGCGAGCGGTCGACCATCGAGCACACCATCGACAAAACATTCGCGCGTCGAATTATAAAAAGTATGACGGGCGATATCACGCATCGATTGCGCCTGGGTTCGCAGTTGCTGTGCGGTTGCGTGTGAACCCAGCGCGTGCTCCAATTCTGCCAGACATTCGCGGGCCTGAATCAACAGACAGTGAATGCCCGCATTGATGCCGCGACGATCAATCCCGGGTTGCCCCACATTATGCCAGCCCAATCCGGGATGATCGATAAACAAATTCAGCCCATGATCGATGTGCGGACGATCCGGGTCGTAGACGTTTTCCCACACGCGATCCGGTGACGGCGGTTGCCATGCCCATGCCATCAAGCCATCGTCATTGAGGTGTCGATCAAACCAACCGAGTATTTGATGGCACTGAGGCAGCAGATCGCGCACCGCATCAGCGTCATCAGTACATTGCCAATACGCATGCGTGTGCATGATGGCCAACAACGTGTAATCGAGCAACGTATCATCGCGACCGGAAAATACGGTCGATCTGATCAGGCCGTTTTTGGCTTGGCGCGCGAACTGTTCGCGAACGAGGTAGCGCCAATGCCGCGCGTCGCCAGTCAATTGATACATCCATCGTGCAACGGGATGACCATCACCCACGTAACACGCTTGTTCACGTGTGGGGCAATCCATTAAACCTTCCTGCGTACCAACAGTTTGGGTATGAACACACAATTTCCAAATGGCATTAAGCTCTGCATCATCGCAATCAAATCGGCCGGTCCAATTCACATGCGGTTCACTCACACGCATGCCTGCGGTCTTGATGATCAGGTCGCCGGTGAATTCACGAAACCACAATGACAGATAACGCGCTGCGGTGAATTGAATCGGCTGCCAGTTCAACGAACCCGACTGCGCATACACGCGATCCACATAGCTGGTGCCCTTCTGCAAAATTCGCGGCCGATCCCCATCGATGTATTCCGACCAACCGACATCAATCACCCCGTCGGATGGACACAAACAGTTCAATCCTATGCAGCCGGCATATTCCGCCCCTAAATCCAGATTCAACACAGCGCCAACATTTTGGGATAACCCATTCACTTGAAATTGTTGACCATCACGACCGTGTATCAATTGAACCGATGCCGCTTGCGTCGATGTGCGGGACTGGCCCATCATTTTTTCCGCATACGCACCATGGCTATCATCCGGATAGATGGTCGGCGGCGGTTCAGATGTTTGATAAAAGCTCAACACGCGAGTCGCAGCATGCCATGTATGTCGTAATGCTGGGATGGGGTCCGCAAAATAAACGCCACCCACCGGCAATGCGGATGCGTATTCGTCCGGTGTTGCCCATGATTGATCGTCAAAATCAATCGCGGTCCATGGCCCGGGCGATTCGCTGACTCTAAAAATTTCGACATGTCCGATCGCCCAACCGCGTCGCGGCACTTGCGTTGACCAACCTGTGCGATCGGTCACACGCCATTGTGTATCAGTGGCCAACGCGTGTGATTGATCATTCGAATCGGTCAAGGTGAGTTCAGCAACCAACCCGGGAGCTCCGGTGGGTACATTGCTGTGCAGCGCGCAACCCGTGCAATGCACAAGCACCGCGATTACATTGTCACCCACGCGCATCAGCGAAGTAATGTCAAACCCAGCAACGGGCAGACGATGGCCATGGTGCAAAATCGGCCCGCGCGCGAGATAGATGCCGTTGATCCAAATGTGATAACGCGATTCAGCGAACAGCCGCAATACCGCTTGTTTCGGTAAGGCCTCGCCATGAAATGTTCGCCGAAACAATCGCGTCGATGGGCCGGACTGATCGCCGGACCATAGCATGGCTATGTTCGAGAACCGAAGCAGATCATCGCACGACACCAATGACGAATCCGCAGATGCAAGTTGGACGGTTGGTTCAATCACAATGATCGCTCGGTGAAATGCAATGCCATACGCCAAGTGATTGAGGCTCTCCCCAAAGCATCGGCGTTTCTGCTCGCGGGGCACAACACGAAACGATCAAATTGTATAACGGTTTGTTTCAAGGCATATTTCCCAGCATTTTATTAGCGAATTGTGATGACGTTGTCCGCTTGTATGGAATCCCATGCATCCTGAATCTGTCTTCGCATTGAATCGGGATCCGGTGCGACCGTGATTGCTGGCAACAGCCATAAAGATTGATGATGTTGAATTGATTGCCCGGGTTCAACGCGCATGAGTGGGCCGACCATTTCAATTTCAGCCCACGTTTTCGGCTTGGATGTCATCGCGCCGCTGGATTGAGTTTGGGCCGACGATTCTTCAGCCGTGTCCTGTTCAAACAATGTGACATTCGCATTACCTTCGGGATAGATCGCTTGTTCCATGCGCGGCGCATGCATGAGCAGTGTCGAGGTATCGCCGGAGGCACCTCCGACATACGCAGCCCATCCCGCATCCGTAGTCAATCCAACCTTGAACGCCCTACCCTGTAGCGGGATATCCAGATCAATCGTCAAAGCATCGAAGCCATAGCGAACACCGGGCTGAGGCAATCGCGACCAGAACGGATAGACCAACTGCCGTCTAGCACGTGGCTCGTTACCAAATGGCGCGACGAGTTGGCCACGCCTGGGAAAACTAACGAGCGACCATACCGCCATGGTGCGCGTCATGCTCGCGTCGTTGTGCAATCGACAGGTGATCGCCAAGCGAGGCTTGTCGTCATCCAGCGCGACATCAATGGTGTAACGCGTGTCGGTTTTTGAGGAAGCCTGCAATGCGATATTGGCTGAACGCGTGTCAAACGAAACCAAACGCCCCGGCTGATTACCCGGATCAAATGAATCAGGAATCTGCTGGGGTTCCATCAAAGCCAACCGTAGGCCAGCGGGAGGATTGTCTGACGTAGCCATCAAACTCATATGGCCAATTGTTCGAAAACTCAACAGGCGAAACATCGGCTCAACCGCAACAAACACTTCCACACGATCACTGCGCAACCATCGGCCTTTATAGCCATCGTGAACTTCCATTACAGCGACGGATGACGTCCCGTTTAGCGATTTGGGTTCATGCCTATCCGTAGCACAAGCATAGCATCCCATGCTTATCGCGAAGATACTGATCCAACTCGCCCACACGCGCGGCACTCGCCATATTCGTAACCACCACCATGATGCCGATTGCCAAATCATTTTCATCTTCATCGTTCAGCCAACGCATAATCACCGTTGTTATTCCCCGGCGTAGGCCGCCGATGAACCGTAGCGGTCCCCAAAATCAAATCCTGCGAATCAGTCCGTGTGTATTCGGGCAGCGTTAACGATTTACTGTGACCATCTACAAATCCCACGGGCCGTGAATTTTCACCATGAAAACTCGGCTGACGTAGATTGTTAATCGGTGTGCCTCGCTTAGAACAGAATTGCAACGGCACGCTCGTGGGTTCACTGAAATAAATCGGTCGCCAGGAATCATCATTGCTGCCGGGATCCACGCGCATGCTGTCGGTCGCGTGATAATACAGCCCGCTGTAGGCATTGATGTTTCCCGAGTGCGCCCCGTTGACGTCGTGGTATTTAACTTTGCCGGTATTGTCCGGCGCCGCGAATAACGGCGACGATGGGCATATCCATATTTCGCCACCGACACCCCATCGCCCCGTGGCGGAGGTGGTCCAACCTGCGGGCACCAGATAGGTCGCCAGCAATTGTTCGAGCGTGGCGTTTTCCCAAAAGGCGGTCTGCACGCCATCGTTGTTATGATCAAAGATCGGCCAATGACTATCAAAATCATACGCGTACATCGTGAAGCCCATCACGTGTTGTCGTGTGTTGGCCAAACATATCATCTGCCGGGCTGCGTCACGACTCTTTTGCAATGCGGGTAAAAGAATCGCAACCAGCATGGCAATGATACTGATCACGACCAGCAGTTCGATGAGTGTAAAACCACGCCGAAGACCATCGGCACGGTGATGGCCACGAACAATGACTTGTGCATTCATCGTGACAACCGCGCTATCATTCGACGCGTAAACCAGATCGAACTTTTTTAATCCAAGATCAGGCATAAATGGCGACTCCACTTTTTCAAATCACGACACAATTCAAAACAACGGGCCACGACATAAAATAGCTGCGATCGTTAACGCTTCGCATGAAAACTTCGAAGCTCTGCCGGTTCCAATGAGATCATAACCTCGCCACTGCCAGACGGCGGAATTGCTTCGCCAGTTACCGCATCGGTCAACGTTCCGCGAATCGGCAGCTTTAGCTTCATGTTGTTGATCGGCTCAAGCCCGGTGTTTATCACGGCAAACCAGATACCATGACGTTCGGTGTCAATTTGACGAACCACCACTTTCGCGTGGTTGGTCACGTTGGCAATGCGCTGACTGGGCAAGGCTGGTAACGCCAGAAAATTCGCAAAGAAGCGCCGCGTGTATTGCGGGAAACCACTGTTGAAATTGTACCCCGACAGAAATCCAAGCCATTGCACATCACCATTGGCCACGGCCATTGCTTCCTCGAGCATGCTGTACGGCCCCGCACGTTCGTAGTCAGCCACGAAATAGCCCGTCATGTCATCACGCGTGTTTTCGTTAAGCGGATAATGACGCATGGCCACCAATCCTTTGTGATGCGATCCTTTTGCGCCCTCGGCGTACTCCGCAATACCGCTACCCTCGTCCACCGTGTACAGGCGATTGAACGGATAACTCATGAACACCCCGTCGACTTCCGCGTAGCGCTGCGGATCAGCAGGCGGACCCGCGTGATTCCATTCCCATGTGCCCCACGTCTTTCCCCAACGCTGCGCCATCTGGCCCTGCCAACCCTCACCGGCGATCGTATCGTAATCCAGAATTTTTATCTTTTCGTAGTCCTCCCCTTGCAACAGGCTTTGCCATTTCTCTGGCTGATCCGTGACCAGTGCTCGATAGGTTGACCAACCCGGCTCCCACAAACTGGGGCCCGGTTCCTTGAGATGCGGCGTATAGATCACCGCTGCATCGTTGATGCCGTTCGTGCGCAGGTAGTCACGAATCGCCACCAGAAATTCTCGGCGCTTTTCAAACCACCACTGGTAATACGATTGCCGTAATGATTCATCCGCTTTCAATTCGCTTCGCGCAGGCACCACTTGGCGTCCTGTTTCTTCGGCAAAACGTTGACGCGTCCCATCGGCGAAACTGACCGGCAACTGCGAAATGCGCGGCCGAATCCAAGCGCCCAGAAAATGGCCTTTGTCCTTATGACGCACAATGGTCAGTTCCAACACCTTCTTAAAATCCTCAAGCGTCGCCGGATCGGTCAAGTCGGCTCGCGACTTTTCTGCCCACGTGACATGCGTGTAATCCTTATTGCCCGATAGTGGCTGAGCCCGCAATTCTAAACCCAGGCCCATTCGGCCCCGGCTGCCTGCGTATTCGTAATAGGGCAACAAATCCAAACTTTCTCGAGTTGCCACATCAATTATTCCTTCCCATAACGCGGGAAACTTGTGGCTGTAGTACCAATCATTATTTTCGGTATCCCATCCTTGCGGGGCACCAAATTCCAACAAATCCTTGGCCATGGTGTTCATGCCCAGGAACTTTTGCAGGCGCGCTTTATACCGGTAAAAATCGACCGGATCATCAAACCCACGTTCTTGAACCGACGATGAATTGATCACCAAATCGCCCATCTCTTCCCGTGAAAAAACATGCCGACGCGGCAAATCATCTGGCGGCAAATTCAACACCTGATCAAATCGCTCCGGGTCAGGCACTTCAAACAATCGAATGCGACCAATCGCTGCACCCGCAGACATCGGAGCATTCTTTTTGTCTGACACAGAGAAGACAACCCAGAATCCGTCCTCCGCCTCATTCAGCCGCGGTTTTTTGGCACGCAGCAACTGAACGTCGCCGGTTCGATCGCTCAGGTAAAACAACTGTTGAAACGTTCGCATCTTCCCCGACAGCGGGACATTGATCGACTCAACATTGTTGTTGGTGTAGGTAAATATGACATCGCCGAGTGCTTGGCCGGTATAGATGCCGTGACTGAATTCGCCGCCGCGATTTGCGATCGCGAAATTGCGTGGGGCATCTTCAGGAAAATCCACCGTGAGCAGGTAGGCTTTGCCGGGTTCCAACAATTTGAATCGCCCCATGCGATAGGCAAAAAAAGCAGGCTTGTCGCCATGCGGCATAACGCGCACCGACTGATCATAGATCGTAGTAACCGAACTGGCCGTAGGCGTTGACTGCGAAAATTCTACCTGCGTATCTTGCGATTCCTGGCCCGCAATGATTTCTTGAATCAACGGCAACTTACCGAATAGTTCGCCGGCATCCACCATGAGTCGCTTTTGTTTTTCCTGATTGGCTTTTTCCAACATGGCGGCGCGATCCAACATCGCCTGATGTTGTTGTGCCGTTTGCTCCCACACCAACAGTTCGCCGAACACGCCGTCGGGCTGCGCTTTGGTGATTCGCAGATAACGAGTGGTGTGCAGAAATTCGTGAGGCTTCCATGTTTTGAACCCAACGCCGTCTTCAGTCAGCACCGGTTGCCATTGCCCAGGCTTACCGATGGACAAAATCAGATCGCCCCGCCCATGCAAATCGTATAGTGCGATCTGTGCCAGGTTTTTTTCTTCGCCGAAATCAATATAAAACTGGGCAGGAAATTTATCACGATATCGACCGGGCAGGTTCATCGGCGTCGTCGGACTAAACGCGACATACGGGCCGGTGAACGCTTGTTCATCAATCAGTTTTTCCGGCTCTCCGAAACCCGTTTCATTGGTCAACATCGATGCATCAAGCACAATCCTTTCGCCCAGGGCATGTCCACCCACATCACCAAACACCCACATCGGCGTGACCAACCAACCCACAGCCACGACACATACCATCCAAATTCGGCATCGATTAAATATCATCTGCAGCTCCATGATTTAATTTATATTCAGTGCTGTATGCGTCGGTGAAGAACGCGTGATCGAGAAAACGCCAAAGCCATCCCTACCAACATCATTGATACGGCGCCGGGTTCCGGCACTGACAATGATTGTGAAAACATCCATTCATACATCGGGGCTTCCGCATAGACGCGACCCCAAATGCCATGCCCACCGCTGCTGAATTCCGAATGACGCAAAATGCCAGTCGCATCTTCAAAATACAGCGAGCCATCGTCGTAGTAATCGGTATTCAACCGCGCGTCAAAAGTAGTATCGGTCACGCTGGTCGGATAATTGATTGATGTCTGCCCCAACACGTCCAACATCGCGTTAACCGTCAATCGTGTTTCACCCTTGCCCACCGTCGGATCATTTTGTGCGTGATAGGCCCACGTAGGCGTGGTGGTCAACGGCGTCACTGATGGCACAAAACCCGTGTTCGGCCTGAGCGCAGCAATGGGAACGGCTGCGGCAAAACGATCCGGCGCCATACCCGAAGCATGCCAGACGCCCTGCCCACCCGCAGATAGACCCGTCACATAGATGCGCGTTTTATCAATCTGATAGTCCATCTCAATTTGCGTCAGCATCGATAATGCACTCGTGATACGACTACCGTTCCAGAACCCGTTGTTGATCGGGACTTGTGGCGCGAATAGAAAAACCTCACGCCGCTTGGCCTCGGCAAACAGGTTGTTGATGTTGCCATTGACCTGGTCCACGTTGTTGCCCCCACCTTCGCCCAACCCGTGCAAAAACAGGATCAACGGAAATTCCTGATCAGACTCACTGGCGTATGTATCTGGCACATAGAGTCGGCCCGGGATGTCAGCACTGACATCAATAAATTCGTTGACATCTGCTGCTACCGCAGGCTTGAGCCAAGCCATAGAAACGATCACGATGCTCATAACAATGATGCATTTCGCCAACCGTTTTTTAAAACCAACTTGTAATCGCATGCGTGTATCCATATCTGTATTGGTGAGGACTAAACCTGACAGCAACGATAATCTCACGGATGACTTCACCGTCACGCACTTCGAACACGACGACGCTTGAGCATCAAGCCCATCCCGACACATGCCATCGCCAGGCTCGTGGGTTCGGGCACAGCAGAGGTCACCACTACGTCAGCCAAACTCAGTCCTACGCGAATCTCATCCAGAAAAACCGCGACATCCTGATGGCCGTAAATCGCCAGGGCATTGACTTCCGCGACGCCGGTGTAACTGCGCGTGTACGAGTTGTCACCACTGCCCACAGCCACCGCGGAAAGATCCGTACTCAATTCGGGATCAACCCAGACGTCGACCGTTGGATTACCAGTCACACTGACAGCATCAAGGGTGACGCGTGCGACTAGAAAATGCACCGCATTATTGGTGGTCACGATGCCTGAGCCCGAGGCCGTATTGGCTTGAATAATCGCTTCGATTCCAGCACCGTTGGCATTAACGCCGAACCCCACTCCGGTGCGACCGTTGAAATCCGGATCTTCCAAATCCGTGGACACCAGCGTGATGGACCAATTGTTTCCGCCTTCGGTGCGGTTGTATAAAGCGCTTAGCCAGTAACTATCACCGGGCGAAAATGTCGTATTGAAATCAAACGGACGGTAGTAACTGTCGGCACGATCATTGGTCGAAGGGTCTGCCGGGTTAAGCGCGCTTCCGGGCGTCGTCGCCAGATCACCATAGGTCAGGCTGGTGGTGCTGGCATATAGAGCATCTTCGGTACCAGTGAGTTTGCCCCAGCCAGCATCCCATCCGGTGCCGGTGGTCGCTGCGGTGCCATCGAGATTCTGGTTGTCGGTGTAGTCGCCGGGCGTAGCGAATCCTTCATAAAACACGTCGGCACGTACCTGGCTATAGGTGGCTCCTACAGTCACCGCGAGAAGCGCGAATACAAAATTCAATCGAAACATATTTGACCTCCTAAATGATGAAAATCCAAACAACGTGAAACGAGGGTTTGACATGAAAAACAAGACGACACGAACAGCAATGCAGATAAGAGCAATTGTTGCTCAACTATCATATTCGCACGATGGGATTAATACAAGGATAAAGTCAATAAAAACAAGCCGAACCCCGTAAAATCATGTAAACTAACAACTTGTGCGTGCCAGAACGGCGCGGCAACTCGAGTGAATCTAAACCCAACCACCCAAAGGGGTTGTCGCACTACGACCAGATATGTGCGATGTGATTGATAATCGTCTGATGCACAACACCCCCAATCCACCAAACCAAACCCACCAACTGCTGGCCACCGCGACCTTCGGCATGGAAGCCGTCGTCTCACGTGAACTTACCGCACTCGGCTATGACCCACATATCGTGGACACCGGCCGTGTGGCGTTTACCGGCGACGACCGGGCTATCGCCGATGCTAACCTGTGGCTGCGATCGGCTGACCGCGTTTTGCTTCAGGTCGGGCGTTTCAGAGCCAACGATTTTGGGGCGCTGTTTGACCAGACCTATGCTCTGCCCTGGCACCGATACATTCCTCGCGATGCCTATTTCCCGGTCAATGGACGGTCGGTCAAATCGCAATTGTCGAGCGTGCCCGCCTGTCAGAAAATCGTCAAAAAAGCGATCGCGGAAAAACTGTTAGCCGCGCACCGATGCGACCATCTGCCCGACCAGCGCGACCAAGGCCCGCAATGCGTCATTGAAGTTTCGCTGCTAAAAGACGAAGCCACGTTAACGATCGACACCAGCGGGGCCGGATTACACAAACGCGGTTACCGCGCCAAAGTCGGCAACGCTCCCTTAAAAGAAACACTGGCGGCCGGCCTGATCATGCTCAGCTATTGGCGACACGATCGGCCGTTCATGGATCCGTTTTGCGGCAGTGGTACCCTGGCGATCGAAGCGGCCATGATCGGCCGACGAATCGCGCCGGGTTTGCGTCGTGATTTCGCAGCGCAAACATGGCCATGGTTGGAAGAATCCATCTGGATCAACGCACGACACGAAGCCGTGCAGGCCGCCGAGCCGGATTTACCCGTGCGTTTAATTGCCACCGATATCGATGAGGACGCGCTCGACCTGGCTCGCTACCACGCGAAACTGGCAGGCGTTGATGGGGATATTCATTTTCAGAAGCGCGATTTTCATGACCTGGCAGCCAAACAACCCTACGGCTGTTTAATCACCAATCCGCCCTACGGCCAACGGCTCGGTGAGTCGCAGGAAATCGAATCGTTGTATCGGGTCATGCCCATCGTCTTAGCAAAATTAAAAACGTGGTCGCACTATATTCTCACGGCGTATCCCGATTTCGAAAGCCTCATCGGTCAAAAAGCAAACCGACGACGCAAACTGTACAACGCCCAAATCGAATGCACGTATTACCAGTTCCACGGCCCGCGTCCGCCCAAACATCACGAATACCAACCCATTGACGAACACAGCGAACAGAACGATCAAGACAACCACAAAGAAAACAACGAAAACCAACCGGACCAAAACCAAAAAGTCGCATCAAATCAACTCAACGAAACCACAACGGATGTAACACCCGCAACCAGCGCGAGCGCTACGCCCTCCAAACCCGAGCCGGTGCGCCCTGCGTTCGGCGGACTACCTGACCGTGCAGAGGAACAGGCCCAGTTGTTTCACAGCCGGCTGACCAAGCTGGCACGGCATCTGCGTAAATGGCCCACGCAAAAAAGCATCACA
>JAUHYI010000092.1 GCA_030426385.1 Phycisphaerae bacterium | reverse complement strand
GTCTCAAATCCATCGAATAAGCCTTGGGCATCGCAACCTCCATGTCGTAGTGATGCCCCTATTGATAACCGATTAAACGCTGTGGCGCTAGAGAAAAGGTGAATCCGCTCTAAAATTTGTTTTGTTTTTATCCGCTTTCATCCGCGTGTATCTGCGGCAAAAATCACACCAGTTTTTTCCGCGCTGTTGTGCCTTCTTTAGTCGTCATCACATCGTAACCCGCATCGGTTAATTCCTGGCGCAAACGATCAGCCGTGGCAAAATCCTTCGCGGCCCGTGCCTGATCAATTTGCGAAGCCAGTGCTTCGGCATTAAACGCACCATCCGAATCCCCTACTCCATCTGTTGCATTCAGCACTCCCAACACGGTGTCGATCTTGCGCAAAACACCCAGTATTTCCCCGGGAGTTTGGCTGCTTTTTGCGTCTGCCGTTCCCACTTCACCCAACCATTTGAACAACCCACCCACCGCGCCGCTCATGTTCAGGTCATCGGCCAACGCGTTGGCAAACGCACCCACCACCGGATGTGTTACATCCACCGGCTCCGCTTCCACGCCGTCGGCGACCAATGCGTCAACAACACCGCGCAGTTTTTGCACGGCACTGGCCGAATCGGCTAATCCCTTGCGGGTGAAATTCATATTCGATCGGTAATGCGATTTCAATAGTTCAAATCGAATCACTGCCGGATCGATGCCATCATCAATCAACTGCCGCACGGTGAAAAAATTGCCCTTGCTCTTGGACATTTTTTCGCCTTCGACCAATAGGAATCGCGTATGCATCCACACGTTAGCGAAATGCGATTGGCCCGACGCCCCGCAACTCTGCGCAATTTCGCATTCGTGATGTGGGAAAATATTATCTTCGCCACCCGTATGAATATCGATGATCTGCTTGCCATGGACATGCGTGGCCATGGCTGAACATTCGATATGCCAACCGGGATACCCTTCGCCCCATGGACTTGGCCATTTCATGATGTGCGACGAATCGGCTTTCCACAGCAGGAAATCACCCGGGTGTCGTTTGCTTGCCTGATGCTCATCTGCCACGCGACCGCCTGCCCCGCCACGTAGTTTGTCCAGCGTATTGCCCGACAGTTTGCCGTAGTCTGCGAAGCTTTCTACGCCATAGTAAACCGCTCCCCCATCGGCCACATAGGCATGCCCTGACGCGATCAGCTTTTCAATCATCGCGATCATCTGCGTCACATGCGCGGTTGCGTGCGGCATATGCGTATCATGTTCGTCAGCGATTTTCAGTCCCAACGCCCGGCTATCTTCCAGAAAGGCCTGAGTAAAATAATCCGCGACCTGGTAGGGATCATCCGGGTTATCGACCTTGGCTACGCCCTGCTTTTTGGCGGCTTTTAATTTGCTGGCCGCCAATTGCATCTTGTCCTGACCACCGCCGTCGGCCAATTGGTCTTCGGTCATATGGCCCACATCGGTGATATTCATCACCTGTGTCACATTAAAACCCGCTAATTCCAGGAATCGGCGTAGCATGTCCGCAAACACGAACGCTCGAAAATTACCGATGTGGGCATAGTCATACACCGTCGGCCCGCAGTTATACATCGTCACCTGGCCGGGTTCGATGGGAATAAATGGGTCAACCTGGTGTGTTAGCGTGTTGTAAAAACGTATGTCCATAACCTGAAATTTTACCGTTATCGGAAACCTCTGTCGCACAAAGCCAATCCTGGCCTATGATTTAGTCGATACTACTTAATGTGGCGGCACCTGTCGCGACCACCCACCAATTTGGCATGGGTAAATTCGCTCTGGCCAACATCGTATCAGGGTATCTTCGAATAAAATCGTGGCATCAATTCGCTGCTGGCACTGTTCAACAAAAGGACCATATCATGGCATCCGCACTACGCTCACTCATCGACTCCGGCACTAAACTCTGGCTCGATTCGATTGACCCCGAACTGGTCAAGTCCAATCGCCAGCTCGGTGCCACCGGCGCCACCTCCAACCCGATCATCATCGCCGACCTGATCAAGACCGGCCGATTTGATAATCACCTCAACGGATTTTTCGAGCAAGGCCTTGATGATGAGAATGTCGCCTGGGCGGTCACCAACAAACTGGTCTGCGATGCGCAGGAAGTTTTCGTGGACATCCACAAACAAACCAACGGCAACGATGGCTATGTCAGCTTCGAACTCGATCCACTTCTGGAAGACCCCGAATTGGCTCCGCCGCATGCAGACCGCGTGGCTCAATACATTGAACTGGGGCGCAAGTGGGCCAAGGGGCACACCAACCGGATGATCAAAATTCCTGCGACCCCCGCGGGTCTTGATTCGGTCGAAACTCTGGCCGCTGATGGCATCACGCTTAACGTCACGCTGGTGTTCAGCCCGCGTCAGTATCACGCTGCCCGCGAAGCGGTGTGGCGCGGTGCTCAGAAACGTAAGAGCCTCGATGGCTTCAAAAGTGTGTATAGCATTTTCGTCTCGCGCGTGGATGTTTACACCGAGAAGAATGTGCCCGAGTTGTCCGACGAAGCGCAGGGCATGGTAGGCATTGTCAACGCTCAGCAAATCTGGGCAGACAATCAAAAATGGTGGGCTGACAAAAACCTGCCCTTGCAACAGGAAATCATTTTCGCGTCGACCGGCACTAAAAAGCCCAACGATCCCAAGGATAAATACATCGCCGCCTTGGCCGGTAGCGATATCCAAACCAACCCACCGGCTACCAACGACGCCGTGGAACAGTTGGGCAACAGCTACACCAAACAGGTCGACAAACTACCCAGCCAGGCCATCATCGATGAGATCGCCGCCAAGGTAGACGTCGCCAAGATGGAAGAGACGCTGATGAGCGAAGGCACCGCGAAATTTGCCGATCCGCACAAGGCTTTGATCGCCTTGATTGCCAGCAAACGCGAAGCACTCACGCCTGCGTGAACGCCCGTAGAAATCTAGTCCCCCACGGCCAGCCACGGCCGGCCTGTCGACTTGGGGTTCGAAAACCAGAAAATCGCCACGGCCTGATATCGGCACGTACTCACGTATCGTATTACCGCATCACGCGGTCGGCTTTGCTGTGTCCGTGACGGCTTGGCCTGTGCCAGTCGTGCCCACGCTATCGGTGAAATAATCCTGCAGCGCTCGCACCTGCCAACCCCCATCACGCAGGGCCGCGATCGCTCGCACGGCCGCAGCCGCAGCGGTCATGGTGGTAATCATCGGCACGTTGAATCGCACCGCAGTCGCGCGCAACTTGCCTTCATCACTGGCAAAACCCTTGCGCGTCGGCGTGTTGATAATCAACGACAACTCTTTGTTCTTGATCATGTCGACCGCGTTGGGGCGACCTTCGCTGATCTTCTTTAGCTTGTTTGTTTTGACGCCCTGCTCGGCCAACAAGCGATGCGTCCCGCCGGTCGTATACACCGTGAAACCCATTTCGACCAATCGCTTGCCCACGCTGACGGCTTGTGGCTTGTCTTCATCGCGCACAGACAGGAACACGGTGCCTTCGGTTTTCAACATCGTGCCCGCGGCCATCTGGCTTTTGGCAAATGCGATTTCGAAACTCGGATCGATGCCCATCACTTCGCCGGTCGAACGCATCTCCGGGCCTAGGATCACATCCACGCCGGGGAATTTCGCAAACGGGAACACCGATTCCTTGACCGAGGTATGCGTCGGCTCGACTTCTTCGGTCACGCCTAATTCGGAAAGTTGCTTGCCCGCCATCACCTTGGCTGCGATGTTCGCCCATGACACGCCCGTGGCCTTACCCACAAACGGCACTGTTCGCGAGGCTCGCGGATTAACCTCAATCACAAACAATTCTTCGCCCGCTTCGGTGCGTTGCACGGCCCATTGCACGTTCATCAATCCACGCACATGCAAGGCCTTGGCTAATTTGCGCGACTGCACTTTGATCCGGTCGATCATCGCGGCGGACAATGAATAGGGCGGAATCGCACAGGCACTATCGCCCGAATGGATCCCCGCTTCTTCGATGTGTTCGAGTACCCCACACACCAACGCGCGACAATCGTCATCGTTGGTTAGACCGCTCGCATCATAATCCGCAATCACATCCACATCGCATTCGGTCGCGTGAAACAAAAACCGGTCAATCAAAATCGGCTGCCCCGCTAGGTCTGACGCACCGATCGCGATGGCCATGTACTTGCGCAATTGCTCGTCATCAAACACGGTTTCCATCGCTCGCCCACCCAGCACAAACGATGGTCGAACCAGCACGGGATACCCAATGCGATTGGCAATCGCGACCGCTTCGTCCACGTTGTACGCAATGCCATTCTCCGGCTGCAACACATCCAGCTCACGACACAGCGCCGCAAATTTATCGCGGTCCTCAGCCAGATCGATCGAATCCACGCTGGTTCCAATGATCGGCACGCCCGCCTTGCGTAATCCCTCGGCCAGGTTTAACGGTGTCTGACCCCCAAATTGCACGATGACACCGTGAACAAATCCACCCGCATTTCCATCGCTATCAAATGCTTTGCCGTTCAACCGCTCGCACAGATTCAACACATCTTCCAGCGTCAACGGTTCGAAAAACAACAGATCGCTCGTGTCATAATCCGTCGACACCGTCTCCGGATTCGAATTGACCATGACTGATTCAAACCCCAACGCGTCGGCCGCGTAGGCTGCCTGCACACAGCAATAATCAAACTCTATCCCCTGCCCGATGCGATTGGGGCCACCGCCCAGAATGATGATTTTTTTCTTGTCCGTCACGCGAATTTCATCATCCGCCACGGCCTGGCTTACGCCGTTTTCATCCACCACCTGAATCGGCGTTTCATAGGTCGAATAGTAATACGGCGTCACCGCTTCAAACTCGGCAGCGCACGTATCCACCAATTTGTATACCGGCTCAATCCCGCGACGTTTTCGATCGGCCCGCACAGTTAGAATCGTGTCGCTCGTGATGTCGCCCATATACAGATTTGCCAACTGCGCATCCGAATACCCCAACTGCTTGGCTTCGAACAGCACGTCGTCCGGCACATCGGCCAACGTGCTGTACCCGCATAGCACGTCTTCGAATTTCACCAATTGTTCTAACTGATCCAAAAACCATGGATCAATTGAAGTCGCATCGTGAATCTGCTCAACGGTCATCCCCATCTTGAACGCATATCGCAGATAATACATTCGGCCCTGCGATGGCACCGTCAACTTTCGCATCAACTTGGTTTTGTCGATGGGAAACTCTTCGTCTTCCGCATCCAGCTTCGCCTTGAGCCATTTGTCGCTCTTATCCAATCCAAATCCGAACCGCTTGACCTCCATCGATCGAATGCCTTTTTGCAGGCTTTCCTTGAACGTCCGGCCAATGCTCATCGCTTCGCCGACGCTTTTCATTTGCGTGGTCAGGGTTTCATCGGCTTCTGGGAATTTTTCAAACGTCCAGCGTGGAATCTTCGTCACCACGTAATCAATCGCAGGCTCGAAACATGCTTTGGTTTGCCCAGTGATGTCGTTGTCCAGTTCCCACAACGTGTAACCCACGGCCAGCTTCGCCGCAATTTTTGCGATGGGAAAACCTGTGGCTTTCGATGCCAACGCTGAACTGCGCGACACGCGCGGGTTCATTTCAATGATGACCATATCGCCGTTGGCTGGATTCACACCGAACTGAATGTTTGATCCACCAGTTTCTACACCGACGGCTCGGATGATCGCCAGCGCTGCGTCGCGCATTCGCTGGTATTCCTTGTCGGACAATGTTTGTGCCGGTGCCACCGTGATCGAGTCGCCGGTATGCACGCCCATCGCGTCGAAATTTTCAATCGTGCAAACGATCACCACGTTGTCATCGTGATCGCGCATCACTTCCAGCTCATATTCTTTCCAACCCAGCACCGACTGGTCGATCAGAATCTGACAGTTCATCGACGCATCTAAACCACCACGGCAGATGTCCTCGAACTCCTCGCGGTTGTACGCAATACCACCGCCCGTTCCGCCCAATGTAAACGCAGGTCGAATAATCGCGGGCAGACCTACGCCGGGATTGTCCTCGCCGGTGCCATCCAACACTCGCCAGGCATCTTCCATCGAATGGGCGATCCCCGCTCGCGGCATTTTCAATCCGATGCCTTCGACAATATGCTTAAACTGATCGCGATCTTCAGCCCGGAAAATAATTTCCCGCGTCGCCCCGATCATTTCCACCCCGTGTTTTTCCAGCGTCCCCGCCGCATCCAGATTGCACGCACAATTCAACGCCGTCTGCCCGCCCAACGTCGGCAACAGCACGTCAATCGGGTTACCGGCTTCACGCTCCGCAATGATAATTTTTTCGACCGCTTCAGGCGTGATCGGCTCGATATACGTCCGATCGGCCACCTGCGGATCGGTCATGATCGTCGCGGGGTTGCTGTTGATCAGCACTACCCGATACCCCTCCTCCTTAAGCGCTTTGCACGCCTGCGTCCCCGAATAGTCAAATTCGCAGCCCTGCCCAATCACAATCGGACCTGAACCAATGATCAAAATCGTATGAATATCGTCACGTCGTGGCATAATTTAATTTCTGACTTCTGATTTTTCTGGTTTTTAATGTCTGATTTCGGGCACACTAGAACCCAAAAACAAAGCAAATTTTTGCCATCATAACGACATCTCCCCCATTCAGCCACATGCCGGCTTCCGCTTCTGTTGCTCGCGATGTGGCCACACCGCAACGACCTGAAAAATCAGCAACCACAGGTCCATGATCGCTAAATTAGCCGCATAAAATAGCCGCGAAAATAAAAGTCACGAAGCACAAATCCTCGCCCTCCCCCCCACTCTACCCCCACCCTACCCCACCTTACCCCCGCTCTACCCATGCACTTCAATAATATCGACTTTCATCGTTTCCAGATCTACCATCGCGACGGTGCACCGATCTGTCAGCCACCCGCAACACTCACCGGGATTCAGGAACGTGATCCCATGCTCGACGCGTTCGACGACCTCATGCGTATGCCCCGTAATCACCAGATCCGCACCCGTGATATCCTCAGGCTTTAGCCATTCAATGAAATGGTGCATCACAATCCGACGTCCGCCGATTTCCACCGACAACGGCCCATCCACCACCTGCGGCAACATCTTTTTTAACCCCTCGCGTTCGCCATCATTATTCCCATACACGCAATGTACGGGCACACTGATTTCCTCCGGCGAAATAATTTTCGCCGCAAACGGGGCAATGAAATCACCCGCGTGCAGGATCGCATCCACCTTCATCCTGCGGAACAACTGCACCGCTCGATGGAACGTGGGCAAACGATCGTGGGTATCTGCCAGGACGCCAATCTTCATAAACGATGTTCATCGTCTTCTAACCGCCCCCAAACGTCAAATCTCCCCCCCATCTCCCCCCACACCTCCCCCCACCACCACCACATTCCCCATGGCGAAACATAACCCCTCAATAAGCCGCTTATGGGTTAGCGTCTCTCCCCGTTTTCACCATTCTCCTCATCCCCCAATTCCTGTCCCCCTTATTCACCCACACCGTACCCCACCACCTCTCCGAAATTCTCTCGCAAATCTCCGCAACCACACGCCAAAATCGCAAAAAACTCGCAGATCAAATACCATACCCCCATGAGCGACTACCGCGTCGAACTTGAAGCCTACAGCGGCCCGCTGGATCTCCTGCTTTTTCTCGTTAAAAAGCACGAAATCGATCTGCACGACATCCCCATCGCCAAGCTCACCGAGCAATATCTTCACTACCTCGACCAGATTCGCCAGGTTCACAATCTTGACCTCGAGTTGGCGGCAGAATTTCTCGTCATGGCCTCGACACTCCTCGAGATCAAATCGGCCATGATCGCACCACGTCCTGAGTCTGAGGACGATGCGGAGACCTCCGATCCGACTGCGGATACGGATCTGAGCGATCCTCGCTATGAGCTGGTCCGCCAACTGCTCGAATACAAAAAATACAAGGACGCCGCTGACGCCCTCGACCATCGCCTCGACGATTGGCACAATCGCTTCGCCAATCGCCCCGCACGCGGCACCAATTCGGCACGCACCAAAACCAACAGCGAAGACTCAGCGACAACTGATGCCAATGCGCAAACGGATGATGACATCATCGACCCTGACGATATCGACAACGCTGCCGATCCGATCGACCTCGACATGGACGACGTGTCCGTGCTCGATTTGTGCGAAGCGTTTGCTCGCATGCTCGAATCTGTCGGCCAAAAGCCATACACGCATGACGTCGTCTATGACGATACGCCGATCGCTTTGCATGCGGAGGACATTGTCGATCAATTGCAACGGGCCATCGCGTCCGCCGCCAATGGCTCAGATGGTTCGACTTCTCTCACGCTGGCTAAAATTTTCGAAGGCCGACAAAACCGCAGTGAGATGATTGGGCTGTTCCTGGCTACCCTCGAACTTGTCCGTCAGCACCGCGTCCGCGTGTTCCAGGCCCAGACCGCACAGGGCGATCAGGAAATCCGTCTCGATCTTCGCGAACAAAACAACAACGCCGACGACAACGATCCCATGCTCGAAGATGACACCGAGCATGACTGGCGTGATCCGGAAACCGGCGAAATCCAATACGAATGGCCCAGCGAAGAAATTCGCAAACGTGTCGAAAAGCGTACCGCCAATCGCCTCAACCGTTTCAAATCAGGCAGACCCGAAACCGCTGGGGAAAAAGCCGCTTCGACCAACACTGCCGACAACGAATACGATGACGACCCCGTGATCGACCTCGACGACGAATAACCCCCCCACTCCCCCCCCCCACATTTCCCCCTTCACAAATCATCTCATACGAAGCGCCGCGACTTGTCGCGTCCCTTCCCCGCCGCTTGCGACTTCGCGCCCCACTTTCCCCCACTTCCTCAACACACCCTCGCCATCCTAAATCTCAAATTCCCCGCATCCCACCCGGTCATACAATTCCCGCCAGACGTCCCGCACGTTTCCTCCGTGCCGCGCGATCAACGCCGTCAGTTCCACATCATCGACCTGTTCACACACCTTTTTCGATAATTCACGCAATAACTCCCGTACGCCCGACGTCGTCGTCTCACACCGATACAACGTCGGCAATCGCGTCTCCCGGTGGCTTGTGACAACAATCCCCCGTTTTCGCCGCAATAACCGCCAACGATACCACCACGGCAACAGATCATATCCATCGAGAAATACCATCCCTCGGTATGAATGGATCTCTTTCAAGACTTGCCCCCATGCCAGTTGATCCGCATCCACCTTCAGATAAACAATCCCACTGACATCCCCGCCCGCCAAATTACCCTTCGACCATCTTTTCACATCTTTCTCACCCGCCATCAATCCCATCATCAACGTCGTCTTTCCATACCCGTGTGGCCCCACGATCGCACCACGCCAACCCGTCTCTTCCAACCGTTTCACAAAACGTGCTTGATCCCATCCCTCACACCACCGAAACCCCAATGCATCGATCGCCCCACTGCGAAACGGATTCTCACTTGGCCGCACGCGTTCATTCATAACCACACACTCACGACGTCTCATCTTCGTTCGCAGCAACGACCGCGTTGCCTGTTGACGACAACGTCATGTCTGCGTTGGCTGTTTCTTTTATTCCATACGCCACCGCTTCGATCCCCCACATGATTTCGATCAATTGCCCGCGATAACTAAACGGCCCATCCGGTGCCACAAACGAAAATGCCTTCGCATCCATTGCTTCGGGCTCATCAATTTTCATCACCTCGACAATCACTGCATCCTCATCCCCCTTCCCCGCCGTCCGCCAATACAATCGCACCTCAACCCACTTCGGTTTCTCGCCAAACTCCCAACTCACCAACCCATCCACCCGGTCTCCCGGGCGAAACGTGCTGACCCCATCAAATAATTCCACCGTCAACGCCATGTTTTTTTTCCAAAATTACAAATCGGCCACAAAATCTAAAACATCCCACGCTCATCCACGCCACCGAGTTTCATGGCTTGCATCACACTCATCGGTAGTACCGCGAACTCATACGAATCTGACACGTCCGGCCAACGCGGTATCTCGCCATTAATTTTCACACGCCACACAACTTTATTGTGACGCGACTCGAACGAATGCATCTGGTCCACAGGGATTTTCAATTCCACTTCACCCTCACGTGAAATTGGATGCGTTCCGTCCTGCGACGTTTCTTCGAATATCTGCTGCGAAAAAATTTCATGCTTATCCGTGTATGTATTCGTTCCCCGCGAATAGGTCGCTTGCTCCTCGGCCTCTACCTCTATCGTCAACTGTCGAATTCGACTGGTCGCTCCATCAATCGTCCAGTTCAATCCCAACGTCGAACCCAAGCCGACCACCCGCTGATCAAACGTCATCACAACCACCGGATTACTCAATGCCAACGTACGATAAATCACCAAACAGACAAACCCAATCCCCACAGCGATAAATGGCAACACAAACAATCGCAAAAACCAATCACCATCCTCCACATAGGCTTTGTAAACAAACACCGACACGATCCCGTTCCAGAACACCATGAAAAACACAGCACCAAACAGCCCTGTCCAACGCGATCGGCTCGAACGTATCGTTTCCGAACCCCGCACTATCAGACCATCTCTCGCCTTGTCTAATCGCTTTTTCAAAAACTTCGGCAACCATTCAACCGCATGCGACTTTCCATCATCCACCCGCTCCGCACTGCCCGTCGCCCACGATGCTTTTTTACTCGTCCACCCCGTCAGCACGGCCAGAATCCACACCAATGCCACAATCACAAACACCAAGGGGATCAACCCGAATAACATCATCCAACTCAACCCGCGATGCATCACCGCCTCGCGCGGGGCATCAGGATTGACATAGCACGTCGCCATACTGCCCGCAGGATACTTCGCCACCACTTTGGCTTTACTCTTGCGACCCGACGAACTCATGGTCAAAAACTGATAGCGATCGCTCGTGTATTTTCGCCCCTGGTATTCGTATTCATACGAAATATCCACGCGATAGGTCGAGCCATCGCTGTCATAATTTTCGTACACCGTACTGGACAACACCCGGCACGGCACCGCCACCCAATCGCGGGCGCCGATCGCTTGGCTCACCGGCTCCAACACCACCATCCATAAAAAAAACGCCCCCATCCCCAGAAAAAACAATGGAAATACCAGGCTCACATAGGCCCCGACTCTCGATTTTTTCTTGCCATCACCGCGCAACGTTGCATCACGCTTGAATCGATTGCCACCGTTAGAACCAATGCGAATCTTCATGACAAAACCTCTAGGCCATCATCATGAATAATGTATCACATAACGCACCCGCGCCGCTTGCGGCTTAGCGCGATCATCCCCAGCCATATTTCAATGTTCTAAAAACCACACCCAGTCAACCTTAATCCGCCTGCACCGCAAACCGTGCCTTGCGCCGTTCCACTGCCACTGGCTCGCTCTCGCGCCGACGACACGCCCGCACCACCGACTGTGCGGCCCCAATCATAACCCCAAACGCAAGCAACCCCGCCACCAGCGCCAGGATCGGCTCAGTCACATCAAATCGCGACCAACGCGCGCCCATCAAAATTTCACGCACCACCGACAAACCCACCAGCCACACCAACATCCCCAACAACCGATGCTTGCGACTCAATGCCAGGTATTGCAACGACAAAACCACCGTCACCAACAGATAAAACCCCAATGTCTGCGATGCGATAATCGCCGCTTGCAAATATGACAAATCGAAATGATGCGAAAACGGCATCAGGTTAATCGTCGTCGCCCGTTCGCGATCGGCTGACCATTGCCACCACAACATCACCAACCCCACATGCAACAACACAATCACACTTCGCAATACCCAGCCTTGACGCATTTTCAGCAATCGCCAATACATTCCCTCAAACGTTGGCACCATTCCCCACCAACCATGTACCAGCCCATGCCGTAGCCCCGATCGCAAACCCACCGCGACCAGCACGCCCGCCACGCCGCCACCTGCATTCACCAGCCAATCTTTCAACGATGCCACGCGGTACGGCATCAAACTCTGCACGCATTCCAAAACCCATGGCATCATCACCACCACCGCGATCGGCACCACAAACTGCAACGCGGATTTTTTATCACGCTGCCACAAATGCAAACGCAACATCATGCCCACCGGCACATATAAAACCACATTCGTTAACCAGTCATCGACGGGGCCTGCAATCCATGTCGGGGCACTAAACCACGCCCACCACCACGCCAAACCATGCAACCCTTCCCCCAAACGCGCAGGCTCTAATGCCTGAAACGGCACCAACGTCCCATACGCCACCAGCGCGATCCATAGCCATGCCAAAATCCAATACGGCAGCCCCGACGCTTTTCGCGCCGACACGATCCAACCACGTTGTTCGTGTTGTTTCTCAGCTGCCTCCATGACATTGTTTATCGGCATATCTCCCAGCATACGAAATCGCATCGCATCGGTTCCCGACATTTTCCCGAATCAAACCCCGCCAATTTATTATCGGACTTGTTTTATTAAATACATCGCTTCCATTTAGTCGATACAAACATCATGTCCGCTATTAACGGCCAACTTCCCACGTCACACGACCAACTCATGCAAGAGGTCAGCGTATCGATCGCGCGTAAATCGCTTGATGTTGCCGAGGCACAGGGTGATGCGGCTATCAAACTTCTTGAATCTGCTGCCCAGTTGCAAAAGAAATCGTCACCCGCAGCAGGCAACGGACACGGACGATCCTCCGCATCGCCCGCAGGCATCGGCACCCTCCTCGACGTCATCGCCTAACCCCCCTCCCCCCCCCCACATTTCCCCCTGCTGATTCAACCGCACATGAAGCGCCGCGACTTATCGCGTTCCGCCGCTTGCCACTTAGCGCCCACCCACATCACCACACCATCCCCTCCACCCCTCACACCACAATATTCACCATTTTTCCGGGTACCACGATCACCTTGCGCACCGTCTTGCCCTCGATCGCGGCGGCGACTTTTTCATCGGCCAACTCTAACGCTTCTACCGTCTTTTGATCCGCGTCGGCTGCCACGGTGATGCGGCTTTTCAATTTACCCTTGATCTGCACTGGATACTCAATCGTATCTGCCACCAGTAACGCTTCATCGAAACCCGGCCACGGTGCACGCGCCAACCCCTTCGGCTCGTCCGGACGCAAGCGTTCCCACAATTCTTCGCACAGGTGCGGCGCGAACGGACTCAACAACAACACCATGGCCTCGGCCACTTCCAACGGCACCTTCGCCAACGGCACCAACGCGTTGTTCAATTCAATCAGCGCCGCAATCGCCGTGTTAAAACTCATTCGCTCGCAATCGTCGGTCACCTTGGCGATGGTTCGATGCAGTTGCCGACGCAATTCATCCGAGGCAGTGTGATGATCGACCAGCAACTCGTTCGTTTCATCATCGATCAGGTTTCGCCACACCCGATGCAGGAAACGATGCACGCCCACGATATCCCGCGTGTTCCAAACCTTTGATTGATCCAACGGGCCCAGATACATCTCATACAAACGCAATGTATCGCAGCCATATTCATCGCACATCGCGTCTGGCGCGATCGAATTTTTCAGGCTTTTGCCCATCTTGCCGAACTCACGCGACACCGGCTTACCTTCGTAAAAATATCCGCCGTCGCGTCCCTCAACCTCCTCAGCGGGCACATACACCCCACGTTCATCCGTGTACGCATACGCCTGGATATACCCCTGGTTGAACAATTTTCCAAACGGCTCGGCTGTCGATACATGCCCCAGATCAAACAACACCTTGTGCCAGAACCGCGCGTACAGCAAATGCAACACCGCATGCTCAACCCCGCCCACATATAAATCGACCCCACCATTCATCCAGTATTTTTCCGCGTTATTCCCCACAAACGCATCACCATTTTTTGAATCACAGAATCGCAGGTAATACCAGCACGATCCCGCCCATTGTGGCATCGTGTTCAGCTCGCGCTCATAACGCACACCATCAATTTCAACCAACCGCCACGCATCATCCGCTCGCCCCAACGGCGGGCGCGGCGCTTGATCCGGATCGTCCGACGCCGACGGTTTAAAATCATCCATATGCGGATGTTCAACCGGTAGCGCGTTCTCATCCACCGCACGAATCACGCCGGTACGTTCCCCGTTTTCATCCAACTCATGCAATATTGGAAATGGTTCGCCCCAGTATCGTTGTCGACTGAACAGCCAATCTCGCAATTTGTATTGCACTGCAGCGCGACCACCCCCCACATTTTCCAACCACGTCACGATTCGTGCTTTCGCGTCACCCACCGACAACCCGTTCAACGACACCTCATCATTGGCCGCATTCACCAGTTGTCCGTCGCCGGTATAGGCTTCAGCTTGCACATCATCACCACCGGCCACCACCTCAACAATCGGCAATCCAAATTTTTTCGCAAACGCATGATCGCGATCGTCATGCGCAGGCACGGCCATGATCGCCCCCGTGCCATATCCCATCATCACGTAATCCGCGATCCAGATCGGGATCGCCTGGCCGTTGACCGGATTGATCGCATGGGCCCCGGTGAATACGCCGGTTTTTTCCTTTTGATCTGCTTGCCGATCCAGGTCAGTTTTGTTGGCTGTCTGCGCTCGGTAGGCATCCACATCCGCACGCTGCGCGTCGGTCGTGATTACATCCACCAATTCATGTTCCGGGGCCAACACCATGTACGTCGCCCCAAACAACGTGTCCGGCCGCGTCGTAAAAACACTGATCGTTTCCCCTTCCCCCCCACCATCGGCCACCGCGAAATTCACATACGCCCCCGTGCTCTTGCCCACCCAATTGCGTTGCAACAGCTTGACCGACTCAGGCCAATCGACTTGATCCAGATCATCGATCAATCGTTCGTTGTACGCGGTGATGCGCAGCATCCACTGTTTCAACGGCCGTTTGAAAACCGGATGATTCCCACGCTCGCTGCGTCCGTCGTTGGTCACTTCTTCGTTGGCCAACACCGTGCCCAGGGCAGGACACCAATTGACATCGACTTCACTCAAAAATGCCAATCGATATTCATCCAGCAATCGGCGCTGTTGATCGGTTTCCAGTTCGGTCCATTTCTTCGCGCCACCCGGTAATCCCCCCAACATATCGATCGAGCCCCGGCCGGCCGCGGTCACCAATTCCCCATCGAGCGACACGTCATATTCGCCGCTTTCCAGTTTCGCCTGCAATTCCCGAATCGGTTTGGCTGACTGTGAAATCGGATCAAAATAGCTGTGGTACAACTGCAGAAAAATCCATTGCGTCCATCGGTAGTAATCCGTGTCCGTCGTCGCGATTTTTCGATCCCAGTCGTAGCTCAATCCCAACCGTTTCAACTGCGATGTCATGTTCGCAATGTTCTGTTCGGTCGTCACGCGTGGATGCACATTGTGTTCCACCGCAAATTGCTCGGCAGGCAAGCCGAACGCATCGTATCCCATCGGATGCAATACATTGAAACCGCGCATGCGTTTGTATCGTGCCACGATATCCGTCGCGATGTAGCCCAGCGGATGGCCCACATGCAACCCTACGCCAGACGGATAGGGAAACATGTCCAGCACATAATATTTGGGCAGTTCAGGATCAAACGCGGCATCGCCGGGATTCAGCGCAGAAAACGTGCTGTGCTGGGCCCAGCGGGACTGCCATTTTTTTTCGATGGTATGAAAATCGTAGGGCATGGATAGTATCTGTATTTTGGACAGGGCTATTTAAAACGGTAAAACGGTCACCACACGTCGCGCATGCCACCATGATCGAAGGCGTGATCGCAAATGTGATCGCGTGAACAATCGCGCGAACACACGATCATATCCGATCATCGACGCACCATCACCATTTCAATGTATATGCTCAATTCCCAGCGAGCCTCGTTCGAGCCCAAGCCGAGTCATCAACCCAATCCGCGTGCTAAAACCGCATCGCTAAACCCGCAAAAATCATCACCCCGTCATAGCCCGGATTACGATCGCTGCCAGTTTTGCTGGCATTGGAAATATGGTGCCAACGCACACCGGCAATCAGGTCGGTCGTGTCGGACATCTGCCAATCAAATCCCCACCCCACCTGCGGCGTAAAATTCTGATGCGTACCACCAGCTGGCACCGTGTGTTCAGTCCACAACAGCCCCGAGCCGGCATCCATAAACGCTCTCATCGCGCCGTCATCGCTATGCCAGTAATCCCATCGAAATCGCAAATCCAAGCCATATGCCCCACCGCCATCCTGATGATCAGGATCCGAATACCCACCAACCGCCTCGAGCTGAATGTGTAAATTTTCCAAAAATTCATAACCCACTCCAGCATGGGCCAGATATAAATCCCCTCCTTTGACTCCCAAAGTCACCGAGCCGTAGGACTGTACCGTCCATAGCGTTTGTGAGACCACGACATCACCCACCGCATCAAGTTCATCAGCCCGCGAGGCCTGCTCACCATAGACCTGTGGCGTGAACGCCAGTCCAGCTATTCCCATCATCAACGACAACATTACCCCTAATCTTGCCCTATGCTTTTCATCGCTACTCATTTTCTTGCCTGTCACTAGATGGTTTCGATTCGTCAATCTATCTCCTAGCCTAAACCTCGCACCCTCAAGCCTGACACGAAAACGCAAATCATACTATGAATAACGCGCCCCTGTCCACGCATTGCTCGTTACAATAAATTGACCATGGAAAATCAAACCAATCGCGTAAATTTTATCGATACCAGTCTCCGCGACGGCCACCAATCTCTGCTCGCCACGCGCATGAGCACGGAACAATGCCTACGTGTGTTGCCCTTGTTACGTGATGATGGCTACAGCATCCTGGAATTATGGGGTGGTGCCACACTCGACGCATCGCTGCGTTTCACCAACGACAATCCGTTCAAACGACTGGACAAGTTTCGCAATGTTCTGGGCGATCCCAACAACGGCGGCGTGCAAATTCGATCCCTCTGCCGTGGCCAAAACCTTTTTGGGTATACCCCGTATCCCGACAACGTCGTCGTGGAATTTTTGAAAGAAGCCGTCCGCAGCGGCGGCATTCGCATGCGTGTGTTCGATGCGCTCAATGATGCACGCAACTTGATCACCGCGATCATGGCGACCAAAACATTCGATGGTCATGCTGAAGCCGCACTGTCCTACACCACCAGTCCGGTTCATGATCGCGACCATTTTGTGAATTTCGCCCGTCGTGCATTAGATGCCGGGGCCGACTCACTGGCGATCAAGGACATGGCCGGCCTGCTGCATCCATTTGATGCATTCGATCTGATCGAAGCACTCAAACAGGAATTCCCAGGCCGAGAAATCACCTTGCACTCGCATTGCACCAACGGCTTGGCTGTCGCCAGTTATGTCGCGGGCATGTTGTGTGGCATCGATCATCTCGATACCGGCTACGGCCCTATGGCAGGCGTCACTGCTCAACCGCCGGTCGAGCTGATGCAATATTTTGCCGACGCGATGGGCATTCAAACCAACATCACAATGACCAACGCGCCGCGCATCGATGCGGAGTTGCGCCAGATTCGCACCGAGTTAGCATCCGTCGATAAACATGCTGATCAATTCGGCGATCCATGGCCCGTTGAACCGGATAGCGAAACCCGTGACATGGTCGAGCGTGCCGCCAAACTGATTCAATCCCGCGATCGCGATAAAATCGAACAGGCCATCGAAATCATCGAAGACGGCATCCTAGTCGGCAAGCAGAATTATCCGCCTGTCGACCGTGAACAAATCAAAGCACAAATTCCCGGCGGCATGATCAGCAATCTGCACAACCAATTAAAAGATCAGGGCAAACTCGATCAAATGCCGTTGATTTTAGAAGAGGTCCCACGCGTCCGTGCCGCGGCGGGCTTTGTTCCGTTGGTTACGCCCACCAGCCAGATTGTCGGCACTCAGGCCGCATTCAATGTCATCCAGGGCGAACCCTACGCCTTTGTCTCCGAACCCTTCCGTGATCTGGTCATGGGCAAATACGGCACACTACCCGGCCCGGTTGATCCCAAAGTCCTCGAAAAAATCAGCCGCGGCGAGCAGCCCGCCACCCGACGTCCGGCCGACTATGTCCACGACATCGATCTTGACAAAATTTACAGCGAGTATGGCGATCTGATTCAATCCCATCGTGACCTGCTGTTGCTTTTGTTATTCCCCGCACCCGCCAAACAATTCCTGACCAATCGGTCTCAAGCGGTCGGTGTGTAAAAAAATAAAACAAACGCAATTCACCGATTGGCAAAGCGTGCAGCCATCACCATTCGTTTGATGGCCAGGTTGTAACCACCCAACAGTAACACTGCGCCCGCAATCCAAGGCACCATCACCACCAACGCCCGATCGATGTCCAACGCGTCAGCGATCACGCGCACCCAGCCTGCTCGCTGACCCCAGACCGTTATCACGATCAGCAGCCATATCGCCACCAACATCCCCAGCGCCCACACCGTCATGTAGCTCGTCGCGCGCATCGCCACCGGCAACAAATTACGCTTGATCGGCTTGCCCACACTCAGCGCAGCCATACCCGCTGTGCCCACGGTTAATACCACCATTCCGATCAATGACAACATCACCGACAACTGCCAGAATTCCAACACATCAAGCCATAGCCAGCGTGTCAGACGTTCATTGGTAGCAAACACAATAAACTGTAACCCCAGAAAATTAATCACCGCCACCCACAACAAATGCATCAGAAAAAATCCACGATGATCCTGTTGCGATTCATACAAACGTATGGTGCGCCCAAATTTTTCAGAATGAAATGCGGATTCCCATGCGCACGTCCACCACGAACGTAGCGATCGCTTGACTTGCCACGCTGTGCCCGCGCGGGCATCATCGCCAAGTGATTCAGCAATCGCCCGATCACATTCCGGACAATGTCCCGTTGCCACTGATTCGTCAGACGTAAAACCCGTCAAGTCATACCCGCAGAACTCACACATCGGCCGACGTTCAACCGGCCGGTCCGATCGCGCCGCGCCCAGACATCGCAATACCGTGACCATGCACCACATCACGCCGATGAACAGCACCGTCATTTCATAATCTTCATTCAAAAAAACCCACCCCGCCCCCACCATTGCGATTACCAACGCACCATGCGGTGCCAACAACCACACCCGTTTGATGGCTGCCCATGAACTTCGACCAATGGATTCGTCACGCGCTCCCCACGCACACAGGGTGGTTGCCAGCAAAATCGTTCCCGACTCAACCGCCACGGCAATCGCTATGGTGGTCTGCCAGAAATCGCCATTGTGCATGGCATCCCACACCCATTGCATTAATTTGAAAAATATCTCGCCATAATCCGCCGACGAGCGTTGCGTCCAAAACGCCACACGTAATAAAAAAATTGCCACCACTGCCAATACCACGCCCATGACATGCACCCCCACCGCCACCCCCCACGACCATCGATCTGCGCGACGCCCCATTTCGCTCGGCATAAACCCCAGGCAACCGAGCACACTCCCAAGACGTTCTAGCATTGCTCGCATCATCAAATATTAGTACGCCCCATGTACATCACCGGTTCATCCAAAACTTCCTAACATCAACACGACTATCGCGCGATCACACGATCACCGCGCACCTATCGTTGCAGCGCTCGCCACACGCATGGCAATTCGTCCGCCAATTCTCGTGCCAACATTCCCATCGGTCCACGCTCAGCCACCCATCGGTCCGCAGCCATGCCGTGCGCAAAAACCGCCGCACACGCAGCCTCATATCCCCCGCCCGCGCCACATGCATTTCCATCCATCGCTTTGCATTCATCATCATCCGCATCATGTTGCACATCATCCGTCATCCCCTGCGCAATCAATGCGGCAATGATCCCTGTTAACACATCACCACTACCAGCCGTTGCCATCGCGGCATTGCCGGTCGTATTGATCGACACGCGTTGCCCATCACGATCCGCAATCACCGTGCGATGACCTTTCAAAACCACCACCGCATGATGTGCTTGCGCCAAAGCGACCGCACCGCGCACCCGCGCCGCTTCATCGCTACCGTAATCGTCCCCATCACGCGCTATTCCCACCGCTTGAGCCAATCGCCGAAACTCACCCGGGTGTGGCGTCAACACCCGCACCGCTTGGGCCGGGCCCAACGTATCACCCGAGGCAGCCAACGCATTCAAACCGTCCGCATCCAACACCACCGCCCGTTTGCCGCGAAGCAGCGCCATCACCAATGCTAATCGCCGTCGCCCCAAACCCAGGCCTGGCCCAATCGCCAATACTGCTCGTCCATCTGGATCAGCCGCATCAATCGCACCAACCAACGTATCCATATCCGACACATCACTCGGCCAGGTTAGTGCCACGCCCGTTGCTGATGGCTCGATGCCCAACGCATGGCCCAACACCGCACCATCCATGGCTAATTTCACCAAGCCCGCACCCGAGCGAAATGCCGACCGCGCTGCGATCGCTGGAGCCCCAACCATCGTGGCACAACCACCCACCACGCATACCGTCCCGAAATTCCCCTTGTGCCCATTGTTAGCGCGCATTGGCAAACTCGGCTGCCAAGTGCCTTCCAATATCCGAATCCCGTGTTTTTTGTCTGATGTACCCAAAACATTCCTTCCCCCCCC
>JAUHYI010000171.1 GCA_030426385.1 Phycisphaerae bacterium | reverse complement strand
CGAGCCGGTGCGCCCTGCGTTCGGCGGACTACCTGACCGTGCAGAGGAACAGGCCCAGTTGTTTCACAGCCGGCTGACCAAGCTGGCACGGCATCTGCGTAAATGGCCCACGCAAAAAAGCATCACATGCATGCGCTTATACGAGCGCGATATTCCCGAAGTGCCCCTCGTGGTGGATCGTTACGAAAACTGTCTGCACATGGCCGAATACGAACGGCCCAACGAACACACCGAAGCCCAGCACTATGCGTGGCTGGAGCTGATGCAAAAAACCGCTGCCGACGCGTTGGGCATTGACCCGAAGCTGGTATTTTTCAAGCACCGACGTCGTCAACGCGGCGATACGCAACACGAACGTTTTTCCGAAGAAAACCGCACGTTTGTGGTGCAGGAAGCCGGCCTGAAATTCAAAATCAACCTGTCCGATTA
The DNA here is from genome assembly GCA_030426385.1 of Phycisphaerae bacterium. Taxonomy (GTDB): domain Bacteria; phylum Planctomycetota; class Phycisphaerae; order Phycisphaerales; family Phycisphaeraceae; genus JAUHYI01. The sequence goes on along the minus strand of JAUHYI010000171.1, from coordinate 3,368 downwards.
TGTGGACACCGGTTTGTTTCTGGATCATCGACAAACGCGAACGATGGTGCGCGAACGCGCACAGGGCAAACGCTTTTTAAATCTGTTTGCCTACACCGGCTCGTTCAGCGTGTATGCGGCTGCCGGTGGCGCGGCGGAAACGACCACGGTTGATTTATCGAACACGTATCTGGATTGGGCCAAGGATAATTTCGCGCTCAACGGCATTGATTTCAAATCCGGCAATCATCGTTTGCAGCGCAGTGATGTGATGGCGTTTGTGGCTGATCATCCGCGCGTGGCAGGCGGACAATATGATCTGGCTGTGGTGGACCCGCCGACGTTTTCGAATAGTAAAACCACTGAAAACGTCTGGGATATCCAACGCGATCACGTCGCATTACTGAATCACGTCATCGAACTGATGAGCCCGGGCGGATTGATTTATTTTTCGACCAACTTTCGACGATTCAAATTAGATGAACCCGCATTGCAAAACGTCAAAACGATTCGCGAGATCAGCCAACAAACCGTACCCGAAGATTTTCGCAATAAACGAATTCATCGATGCTGGTATCTGGTGGTGAAATAGAACGCAGCGCAGATCCAACCTGATACACATCACTTCACTGCGACAAAGATTCCAGTTCCGCCCAACGTGCGTACAGATCGTCGACGCGTTGTTGTGCAGCGCCGAGTTTTTCGCAGACCTCCGCATAGCGCACATGGTCAGCCATGACCGTGGGGTCGTTTGCTTGCGTCTGCATGGTTTCCATTTTGGTTTCAGCTTCCAGAATGGTTTGTTCCATGTTGTCGAGTTCGCGCTGCAACTTATAGCTGAGTTTTTTGCTGTTTTTCTCGGAATTTTGCGAGGTTTTTGCACTGGCGGTCTTGTCGGTCCCACGGCCAGTAGTGGCAGGTGATACCGCGCGACGGGTTTGAGCATCGTGCCACTGGGCGTAGGTGGCATATGATTTGGCATGGCCATCCCCGTCCAATGCGAGACATTCGGTGGCCAAGCGTTCCAACATAAAACGATCGTGCGTGACTAACACAATCGCGCCGGGAAATTCGAGCAGGGCCTGTTCCAACACCTCAAGCGAAGCGATGTCCAAATCGTTGGTCGGCTCATCGAGAATCAACAGGTCAGCAGGCTTCTGCATTAAATGAGCAATGAGAATGCGAGCCTGCTCTCCGCCGGATAGATCGCCTACGGAAGTTTTGAATTTGGTGGGATCGAATAGAAGTTTTTTCGCCCACGCGGCCACGTGAATGGATTTGTCGCGGTAGTACACGGTATCGCCAACCGGACACAATGCGTGACGCAATGACAAGCTCGGGTCGAGCGATTCGCGGTGCTGGGTAAAATTCACGATGCGCAGATCAGCGGCGGTTTTGATGCTGCCCGTATCAGGCTTGAGATCGCCGGTAAGCAAGCGTAGCAAGGTTGTTTTGCCGGACCCATTGGGGCCCAACAATCCCAAACGCATGCCGGGCGACAGCGTGAAATCGATCTGGTCGAATAGTTTTTTGTCGCCCATGGATTTGGACACGCGATGAGCCGACAACAGGTTGTTGGTTTTGCGTTCGGTGGCCAGGAAATCAATTTGCGTGGTGCGTTTGGGTGCTGCGTTGCGATCACGTATTTGCGACAACTGATCGCGTCGCTGAGCGGCCGACTCGACCTGGGTTTTATTGCGAGTCTGTCGACCTTTTATGCCTTGTCGCAACCATGCGGTATCGCGGCGCACCTTACCGGCCAGGGCGGACTGTTGGGACGCCTGTGCATCGAGAAATGCTTCTTTTTTCTCGACAAAATTCGAGTAATTACCTTTAACCGCGAACGTGCCGCCGGGATAGCTGGTCGATAATTCGATGATGCGGTTGGCGGAACTTTCGAGAAACGTTCGGTCGTGCGTGATCAACACGATGGCCATCTGGGCGCGACGGACGAACTGTTCGAGCCAGATCACGCCTTCCAAATCCAAATGGTTGGTCGGCTCGTCGAGCATCAGAATGTCGGGATTGTGCACCAGTGCCCCGGCAATGGATACGCGTTTGCGCCAACCGCCGGACAGCGTGGCTATGGTTTGATCGAAACGTTCAAACCCAAGTTGCGACAACACGGTGGCGGCGCGCGTCTCGACATCGTGGTCATCATGCTCATCGTGACTGCCGTGACCATCGTGGCTGCCATAACCATCGTTCGCATTCGCGTTCCCCCGATCGGCCGACCCGGCGCCGACACCGGAACGAATCTGATCCATCACGATCGACATCGGGGTGGCCTGGGGATCGTATCGATCACCCTGGGCGACGTAGGCGATGTGTAAATTTTTTCGGCGTGTAATTTCGCCGGTGTCGGACGGTTCCAACCCAGCGAGAATTTTCAACAATGTGGATTTGCCCGATCCGTTGGGCCCGATCAGGCCGAGACGATCGTCATCCGTGATGCTGATCGCGACCCCGGTAAAGAGGGTGTGCGACGCATAGGTCTTGGCTAAATCACGGGCGTTCAGGAGCGTGGTCATGATGATAAGGTCAGGCCGTTATTCGAGCCGACCACTCACGCGTCCATCGAGCCGGGCATTGATCTGACCGGAGGCCATCGGCATGGCACCGCCGGATGAAGCGCCAGCATGATCGAGTCGACCACTGATCAACGCCTCGGAAGGTTCAAACAAAATCGGTTGAGGCAACATCGGTTCGGGCGACAATTCATACACCGCGTTGGCACCGACCATTTCTAAAAAACGACCGTCTTCACCCGGTGCCTGGTTAAATTGAATTTTGCCTTCGCGATCGACGACCAGGTATTCCATGCGTTCGACGCGAACCCGAAAGCCCGGGCCGATTCGATATTGTGCCGTCTGCTCCAATCCCGAGCGTGGGCCGGGTGTGGTGACTTGAAATAATGAGGTTTGTTCGCCGTTATTGCGTAATCCGACGCTGACCTGACGTTGACTGATCCCCAGCGGATCGAGATCGCCCACGCCTTGATCAATCGGCTGCCAACCTTCTGGGGGGGCGGCCAAACTCATGGACAACATCGCACTTGGCAGGGACAATGTTATCGCCAACGCCACACCGATCACTGCACCGATTGATGCCTTGCACCAATCACCGCTTGGCTTCGCGGATGGTTTCACGGTTGGCACTGAACGTGCGCTGTGATTGTGGGGTTGTCGTTTATTCAACATCTCACGGTCTCGCCGTCACACCAATGCGCGGCTGAATTATTTTCCGCCATCCATATCCAAAGCGTCGAGCAATGGATCGCTTTCTTCGGCAGGGGCTGGCGTGGTGTTGCCACCGTCAGCAGGCGTCGCGGCCGGGGCCATGGGTTCTGATGATTCGGCTGAGGTTGCTTCAGCTTCGGCGTCCATCGC
>JAUHYI010000170.1 GCA_030426385.1 Phycisphaerae bacterium | reverse complement strand
GGGGGGGGGGGGGGGGGGGGGGGGGGGGGGTGAATTTTATGGCTGATGTATTGAAAGTGCTGGTGTTGGCAGGCGGTCCTGATCGGGAGCGGGCGGTGAGTTTGCAATCGGGAGCCGCGGTGGCCGAGGGATTGCGCGAGGCGGGGCATGCGGTGATGGAACGCGACATTGGGCCTGATGATTTGTCCGCCTTGGATGAGTTTGTGGCCTGGTGCGGGGAGGGGGGGGAAGTGAAAAGTGAAAAGTTAAAAGTTAAAAGTGGGGAAGAGCAAAGTGTGCAAAGTGATAAGGATCACGGGGGGAAACGTGGGGGGGGGGTGATTTTTCCGGCATTGCATGGGGTGTGGGGTGAGGGTGGTGCGGTGCAGGGCATTCTTGAAACGCGTGGTTTGCGTTATGTGGGGTGTGGGCCTGAAGCGTCAGCCCTTTGTATGGATAAACATCGTGCGAAAGAGGCGATGATAAAAGCGGGGATACCGACGCCGAAGTTTGCGGTGGTGCGTGACGGTGAAGCGATTGCGATGGAACCGCCGGTGGTGATCAAGCCGTCGTGTGAGGGCAGCAGTATTGATATGGCGATTTGTTTGGACCGCCAGACGATGTCAGCAGCGCTGAGCGCGCTAAGCGGCAAGCGGCGTAAACGCAGCGATGAATTGCTGGTTGAGCAGTTTGTCAAAGGCAAAGAGCTGACGGTGGGTGTGCTTGACGGCAAGGCGCTGCCTGCTTTGCAGATCATTCCTGCGACGCAGTTTTACGATTACGACGCGAAGTATGTGCGTGACGACACGCAGTATTTGTTCGACATTGATTTGCCGACGTCGGTGCTGGACGAGGTGCAGGCGGTGGCGTTGCGGACGTTTGCCACGCTTGGGTGTCGGCAGTTATCCCGGGTGGACGTGATGGTGGACGAGTCGCATCGCGTATGGGTTTTGGAAGTGAACACGATGCCGGGCTTCACGAGTCATTCGTTGGTGCCCAAGGCCGCGGCACAGATGGGGATTTCGTTTTCGGCGTTAGTGGATGGCTTGGTGCGCGGCGCGAGTTGAGATTTTTTTTGTTGTGAATGGGTGTAAAAAAGCTCGGGCCCCGGATCCCGGACCCCCGGACCCCGGATATTCATCCGGGGCTAGGAAAGATGGGGGGCGGTGGGGTCGGTGGTGGTGGTGGGGGGGGGGCGTGTTTTCTGTGGTGCGGTGTGGTTAGATGCGTCGTCGGGTCATGCCCATGGCGAGGCAGCCGACGGCCAGGGTGGTGAGCGCCGCGGTGAGCGGCTCGGGCGTGGGGATGGCCGTGAAGAGCCAATCGCGCGTGCCGGGCCGAGGGTCGGTGAGGTTAGCCGCGACGATGGTGTTGGTGGGTTGCTGATCGATGAGTAGCCAGCCCCAACTGCTGATGCCGGGTGTGTTCCAATGGCCCAGGTCGTTGTTCTCATCGCCGAGTCGGAAGGTGTAACCTTGATTGCCTGAATAGTCAGCCAGGGTCCATGTTTCGGTGTTGAGCGAGATGATGCCAGTGTTGGCCATGTTGTATGCGCCGGGCACCCAGAGGTCGTCGTCGCCGGGCACGAGTTGCACGCCTGCGTCATAGGTGAAATCAATCTGGAAGACGCCGGAGAGGATGTCGTCATAAACCGCGTTGGCAGGCACGGCATTGGGAACGACATAACCACCGAAGGCGTGGCCATAGATATGAATGCGTGTGCCGTTGTTGGACACGTTCATGCGCATGTGCGAGCGAGTGTCTTCGAAGTCGAAGGTGAACACGTCCTCATGAGGCGAGACATCGATGAGTTCATCGAGGCGCAGGCCGTAGCGTGGCCCAGGCGCGAAGCCGTTGGGGTGGTTGCGCAGGATATAAATTTCGTCAGCAAGTTGAACGGCACTGGCGGTAGGCGTGTAGGTGCAGACGATCATAGCTGCCAGCGCGGCGCAGAAAGCCGTGATCAGGCGAGGCATGTCGAGGCGGGATCGCATGGGTTGGTGATGGTTCATTAGCATGGCATCATCCTTTGTAAAAGCGAGTGGTTGTTTTCGTTTCGTGAATGCCACTCGTGGGGGGAGCGTGTGTGTGGTGGTGGTGGTGTGTGGGGTGTGGGGGGGGAGCGTCTGGTAACAATTCGGAAGGTGTTGGTCGGTTTGCTCTCACATACGTTCTTCATGTGTTTTTAAAATGTTGATAAAACGCTGTAAATTGTGCATGAATTCATGTGAAACGAGTGCAATCATGTGAGGCCAAAGTATGCGGGGGATAAGTGGGGGGTCGATCCGATAATTGTTTTGACAGTTCCAGCGTATCGGCGAATGAACACCGGTCAACGTCCGTTTGGTGTTATTGCATTGAGCTAAACGGGGTTGCGAGCGTTATCGGACAAGCGAGCATTGTTGAAGCGACGACGAGGGAGCCGATAGCTATAGAACGCCGTTGGCCATCCTGGTGTTATCCAAGATTGGCCGACAAGTGACCGGTAAGACGAAGGTATGCTGGGCCATATAGTGTGTGGGGAGGGAAGGGGTTTAGTTTAGGGTCTAGGGTCTAGGGTCTGGGGTCTAGGGTCTAGTAAGACAGGGGAAATGCGGGTAAAGACGTGCGGGGGAAAGCGTGGGGGGAAAGCGTGCGGGGGAAAAGTGGAGGGGAAAAGTGGGGGGGGTGGAATGAATTTTGTTATTGTCAGGAGTTGATATGGCTTGGTTTTGGGAAAGTAAGCAATCGAAGAAGGGTAAGAAGACGGCACGTGGCCGAGGCAAAGGGCGCAGCCGTAATACGCGCGCGCCATTTGGTCCCGACTGGGATCCGCAGCGGACGTTGGCCGTGGTGCGGTGGTTGACGATCAGTGGGGTGGTGATCGTGGTAGCAGTGGGTTGGGGTTATGCCGAACAGTGGCTGGGCGATTACGCACAGCGTTTGCATGTGTCGGAGATGCGTGCGATGCAACAGAACGGCACCACGTCAGCCATCGGCAGTATCAACAGCACAGGGGAAAATGTGGGGGGGGGGGTGGTGTTGGTGAATCAGCCGGGGTGGATGAGTCCGTTGTTGCGTCAGGAGATTGATGGGCAGGTGCTGCGCGAGTTGGGGACGGATCCGTTGGATGGGTCGGACCTGATGCGGGTAGCCCGTGTGCTGTCGCAGAATCCGTGGGTCGCGCAGGTGCAACGGGTGCAGCGCAAGCCACATGGCCAGATCGACATCGAAGCGACATTCCGCGAGCCGGTAGCCGTGGTTGAGGGTCGCGATGGCTATCATCTGGTGGATGCGGGCGCGGTGCGATTGCCGGGCCTGTATTTGAAGCATCAGTTGGATGCGTTGGGTTTGCCGTTGTTGGTGGGCGTGGGTTCGGCACCTCGTGGTGAGGGCGAAGTTTGGCCCGGCGACGATTTGCGTGCGGGGATCGATCTGGTGTTACTGCTGGATGAGGCTCCGTATCAGGGGCAGATCGTGTCGTACGATGTGAGCGGTCGCGATGCGCGGGGGCGGGTGCGGTTGTCATTGCTGACGACGCATGGAGTGGTTCGCTGGGGTTTGGCGCCACGGCTGATCCAGGCCGTTGAGCCTGATGCGATGGTTAAAAAAGATCGGTTGGCGTCGGTGTATCAACAACGCGGTGAGATCGACGCAGGCGGGAAAGTGGTGGAATTGTTCGGCCCACGCGTGTTTGTGCATCAGCCAGATTACGCGGCGCGGGAACAAGCGCTGTCATCGTCGCATTAGGCGGGCTAGACTGTGGATGTGACCGACGACCAAGCTAACACAATAGAACCGTTGAAAAAAGGCGAAATCGGCAAAACCGGCGAAGTCGGCGAAAG
>JAUHYI010000091.1 GCA_030426385.1 Phycisphaerae bacterium | reverse complement strand
TCTTCCGCCGGATCAAACAGTGCCGCCGCGTCGCCACGCGTTATGAGAAGAAAGCCATCAACTTCCTCAGCTTCGCCTGGCTGGCCGCTGGCGTCACCGCGAAAATTGAATGTCCGTAGCAGCTAGACCTTGCGGTCCAGCCTTCGATTTCAAAAGAGGGACGTAATATTGGTCGCGGATTTGGTTTTAAAGATGTAATCCGTAGTCTAGAAAACCTTTACAGTGAAATACGTATACATAGTGGGGACCATTGTATTGATCTAGACGGCACATCACCTTCGCTGGAAAGCCGCGTCCTACGTGAAACCTTTGAATGGACCGGCTTTTTGGTGTCAGTCGCATGCAAACCCTGAAATTCATAATTTTTCATTTGGGGCTTGACGGAATCGCCTTACCCGATGTAATTCACGAAACTCAGTGAGGATCGTGATGGTAGATTTGCTTGTTTCGAATTTTGTACAAAGCCCTGTTCTCTCTGGTGCCACACTAGGGCGCACGATTGCTTTCGCTTTCGCCGAAGCATTGGACAATGAGGCGAAGTCCACACCAATCATTTTGGATTTTGAAGGAATTGAAGTTGCAACAGCGAGTTTTTTGCGAGAATCCGTTTTGGGCTTTCGGCAATTAATTTGGCAGGATTTTCATGCGGTAATGGTCAAGAATATGAGTAATTCAGTGCTTGACGATCTACGAGAAGTTCTTTTGGCACGCCGTGAAGTCATTGCTGTCATACCACACGAATCGGATACAACGGACCGCCCATACGTATTGGGTGATCTCGATCCGAAATTGCTAATCGTTCTAGATGCTTTATCAGATATGAATGGTGGAACAGCGGACACATTATCCAAGCGGTTTCCTGATGAAAATATTAAAACTGTTACTGCGTGGAATAATCGTTTGGCTGCCTTAGCTGAATGTGGCCTTGTCACGATTCAACGGTCAGGGCGAACGAAAGTTTACTTTCCAATATGGGAGACATGCAAATATGGGAATTGACTTTATCGGCAAAGTGAAACGTGCGTTCCGCACTAGAGAATCCAAAGAACTCCGTCGTTTACAGGAACAAAATCTTTTTGGTGCAAGCAATAAATTACGACGCACATTTCGTGCCCAACGTATTACGGATATCGACCATTTAAAAATTGGTGATCAGGTGGCATTGCACATGACTGAAGACGGCCCGGTCGTCCATGACAATGTTAATAAATTGGTCGCAATAGCTCCTCGTCTTGCAGATGATATCAAACAAGTTTTACGAAATGCCGCTTGCGGCATAATGATGGTTGCAGTCGAGCGAGTTTTTGAATTATCGAATGAGATTGAATTGATCATTACATCTGATTCATAGTTTCCAGTACGGGACGCAAAAATCATGGTTGTCAAACTGAACCAACTAGATAGGCTATTGTCGTGGACACATGATACCGCAGCACTCGGCTGCCTAAAATGCTGTGATTTAAAATTATGTGGGGGACTAGCAATCAAAGAGCCAGTTTTCAATTGCCTTGATCTTTGTGAATGCCAGAATCCCGATCAATGCCCATACATTTGTCCCAAAAAGAAATTGAGACAAAGCATTCTGGCAAGACGAGAGGTTGCCGGTTTCGACTTGCTGACGCTTCCTGAAATCAAGAGAGTTACGGATAAACCCATTCCTTGTCATATAGCGTTAATAGATGGGTGGTATCGGCGGTCTGAACCTATAGTTGCACAGGCTGTAGCCATACCACTTAGATTGCTTTTCGATAATAGATCTGGAGAACCCCGTTATTCAAATGCTGATGAATTACGAAAACAATTCAGGATATCCAAAGAAACTTCTTTAGTGATCGATGGTGTTTCCAGGGATCAGCCAATTGAAAATTACTGGGGCCGTGCTCGAGATCGTGAAATTGTTGAGAATATAAAATCACTTCATCCGCTAATTGTAACAACCCCAAACTTTTCTATGTTTGCGGATTCACCCAGATATAATGATCTCTATAATATGAAGCGGCAAGTAATTGCGTGGCTTGAATTAGCGAGCGTCGGCGTCTCTGCCGCTCTCCATGTAAATGCTCGATTTGAATTTGATTATCAACGATTTGCTGAATTCATACAGCGTTATGAAGCCGTACAATGCATATGCTTTGAGTTTGGCACAGGTGCTCGTAGACCGAAACGACGACAATGGCACATAAATCAATTGTGTCAATTGCAAGATAAGATCGAAAGACCTTTATCAATTATTGTGCGTGGCGGGTTCTCCGCAACCCGTCAATTAGCATCTAAGTTTCGTAACGTCAGCATGATCGACACAACACCACTGCGGTGGGCGGTCAAACGCAAACAAGGGTATGGCGGCTCTGCAAGTGGTTGCCGTCGCACTCTCACATTTGAAGGCCAACTTATTGACGATATTCTACAGATAAATATAGACGCTCGACGATCTAGGCTCGAATCACTTCTTGGGCTTAGCACACATACTCTTGATTTCCAAGCTAAAAGTCAGTCATATTTTACCAATTGATGACACCGCAATTATAGACGCATCATTACCCCGCCCGCACCACCGGCAATTCCTCCCACCGTGTCGTATATCTCGGCGATCTTCTCTCACACCGTCCCCGCCAGGACACGGTTCTTCCCGGTATTAACTCGAACGCTTTGGCGGTGCCAATGCGTAACGCCCCTCGTCCATGGTCTCGGTTGATGCGGTCCATCGTCTGCATCAGGCGATGCTGGCGGGCGTGATCGCGATCATCGAATAGGTGCGGATGCATGCAGGTGCGTTTGACCAGTCAGCCCAGCAGGACGCCGGCTTTTTTGTAGGCGTGTTGTTTGCGATAGATGCGATGCAGGCAACACGTTGCAGCCCGGGCGATTTCGCTGGTGTCGTAGGCTTCGACGGGTAACGCAACGCCCCAACTGTTGTGGTATTGATGCACGTGGTTCGGGGCGTGGATGTTGGTGCCCACAAAAACCGTGACCATGCCGGCGGCCAGATCCTGACGGCGTAGTTTCACGGCCGCTTGTGATGCGAACGTACTCACCGCTTCCTGCAGTTCCGCGAATGTATGCACATCATCGCCAAATGATCGCGAACAACAGATGTTTTTCTTATCCGGCGTCACGCATTCCAGATCAATGCATGGCTCGCCCCGCAATTCAAACACAATCCGCTGGCCCACCACGCCCAGCTTCTCACGCACACGATTGGGATCGCTATTGCGTAATCCAATCGGCGTCGTGATGCCAAGTCTTGCGAGTCTGCGATAAAATCCGCGGGATACCCCCCACAGATCGGTCAGGTCGATGCGTTGTAATGCGGTGTTGATGGCGTCGTCGTTATCTAAAACACACACGCCACGATTAACGGGATCGTGCTTGGCCATGTGATTCGCCAGTTTCGCCAGGGTCTTGGTCGGTGCGATCCCCACACCCACGGGAATGCCGACCCATCGCATGGCGGTGGATCGCAGGTCGTGACCATGCCTTAATAAATCACGCTTGCCCACGTTATCCAATGACAAAAAGCATTCATCGATCGAATAGATTTCAACATCGTCTGCGAACATGCGATACACATCAGTCAGCCGATTGCTCATGTCGTCGTAGAGCGTGTAGTTGGAACTGAGCACGATCACGCGATGACGTCGCAGGATGTGTTCGATTTCAAAGAACGGCCGAGCCATGTCGATGCTTAACGCTTTGGCTTCGTTCGATCGTGCCACGACCACGCCATCGTTATTCGATAACACCACCACCGCCTTGCCACGCAAGGAGGGATTGAACACCTGTTCGCATGACGCATAAAAATTGTTGGCATCTACGTGGGCGAGCATGGCTAGTACCTCACGATGGAAGCGGTGACGATGCCACACACGATCGCGGCGTCGTGATGGGTGAGTCGTCTGACTAAAAATCCGCCATCCTGTTCGACGACGGCTAACCGACCCACGCGTGGCGTCACCGATCGATCAACGACCAGCACCGCGTCATTGGGAATACCATCGTTACGCAAAGCATCACCCTGTACCCGGAAAAAGAACGTAGCCGCCGGCCGCTGAATCAGCAGGTCTTGCAGATCAATGGGGTGATCCTCATAGCCCTCTGACGACTTGGGAAAGCCGGCGTTGACGTGGCCGAGGATGGGGATATGGTTCAATCGCACTATCCAAGCATTAACCGAACGGTTCTGGCTGATCAATGGGTGGATTATTTCGGGGTTGGGGGTCTTTTACTTCGGCAGGAAGTGGTTCAGCCACCAACAAACCCAGCTCATCAGGCATCGGCCGTAGCAAATCCTTGACATCCTACGGTCAATGGGGGAAAAATCTAGGGATTCGTGATGGTACTGATGGCAACAGCTGGATTTGCCCGGTTTTCGGGCATCACAGAAATGTTTCGGCTTGCCAGCGACATGTCAGCCCTTACAAGCTCCAATAATTTGAGTGAACTCTGGCGTTTGAGCTTGTTGTGGGCCTTTTGTTCATAGGCCGATCGAATCGGCCAACTGCACCCAAGGTTGCGGATTTAACGGTTTTAACGTCTGCAGATATGGACATAAAACGTGCAAGTTGCCAAAAGCATCTTGACAACAAAGCGGACGCATGTAGAATAGGGTAACATGTTACTTTTTGGCGGACAGATGCCAATGGTGATTGGAAGAGGATTAGCGTTTTCTGTGGTCTAAATGGGTAAGAGTTCTTCGACTCAATTTGGCCAGAGTTCGGTTGTACGTAAACATTGTTTGTTTTTTTCACCAGGAGTTTTGCAATGCAAGTAAAAATGAAAGATCGTTTGTATGCACTTGTGGCTGGGGTCATCGTTTTCGCCATTTCTGGCAGTGCCTGGGCGTCCCCCACCGTCATTGAAGATTTGTTTGATCGTGGTCCGCAATCGGACTTGGGGTCGGCTTGGGTAGGTGCGGATGCCTTCTCTATTAATGGCAGTAACCAGGCGGTCGGTAGTAATTCTGGCCCGCATATTGCGCTTCTGGATGGAGTTGATGTAGGTAGCAGTAGTTTTACTATCGTGACCCCAATATCCAGCAGTAGTCCCAATACAGCTACCCCGGACGGTAATGTCGGCGTAGTCTTCAATTATCAGGATGAAGACAACTACTACTGGATTCAGTACGAAACAAACAATTATGTACGAGCATGGGAGATGGTGGATGGTACGCCGAGCTTATGGGACGAGACGTCCATCGCAACCAATGTGCCAAATGCAACCATGACAATTGATTACTATGATAGTGATGACGTATCGCATCCCAATGAATATCGGGTTCGTGTGACCTCGGGTACTATCGTGTACGGCCAAGATTTGACATTCGCCGGCCAGGGTGGAGGTGTCGGGCTTTATAGCTACGGAAGCTCGAACCCCGGTACGGTGCCTTATGGGTTGGTGACTTCATTCAAGGTCACTTTCACCCCGCCGCCAGCTGTGCCTGAACCCAGCAGCATGCTCTTGCTTGCGTCTGGCGGATTGGCGCTGGCGTCAAGAAGAATTGGTGTCAATAACAGGTAAATGTCAAGCAATGCCAAGCCTGCTTGTGTCGAGTGGCAGAGCAATGCACTCAATGCTGGTATTGGTGAGGTCACGCATATGGATAAATATGTTGTGTAGTCGGCTCCCGGTTCGTACTGAAAAACAGACTCTTTTGCGGTAAGCCACTGCAAGCTGATTGTCTACGTTTACTAAAAATCGTTCAGCAAAAGCGGGTGGTCCAGGAAATCGGATGTGTCTGACCAGCACCGCAGGAATCCGTATATGTAAGTTTAGAGTTCAGTTGAACTGGGGCTTGGCAAAAAAACTTCAAGTAGCAGGTTTGTACGATGGCCAATATATCTAATAGAAGTCGATACCAATCAAACTTGTCTGGATTTACATTAATTGAGCTGTTGGTCGTCATTTCAATAATCTCGTTACTCCTGGCAATTTTGCTTCCAGTGTTAAGCAAGTCACGTGATGCTGCTAAGACGATTATATGCTTGAATCATTTTCGTCAGATCGGCTTAACGACCGCCGTATACACCACAGAGCATAACAGCAACTATCCCATTTCCATGTCAACGGTGAGCGGTGGCGATTATGGAAACGGATTAAAAACATGGCAGTCGCTTCTGTATCCATATCTGCAGAGCAATGCTTCGGGCTATATCGATGCAAGAGGGCCTGAGGTTCTCAATTTCCCGACATACATATGCCCGGAACTGGTAGAGGTTAACGATTATCAGCTGAATATCATGGCTTTTGGATACTCGGCCAATATCCATTTCTTCGGCATGGATTTGGCGGCTTACAGCGGAACGATTTTGGACATCCCCCCTCGATCGTCACCACCGCGTAAATCAGTTGTTACTCACGCTGAAACCGGCGTGAGTCCGAGTCGTCCCTTCGGAGTAGCCATGCGATACACGTCTAACAGTGTGTTCAGTGATAATGATGCCGCATGGGAAGCGTGCATGGCCATGAGCAGGAGAAGGCACTCCAACTCCACAAATATACTTTGGGAAGACGGACACGCACAGAATCAGCCAGATGCGGTTGACCAAGCGCATTTAGAACCAGATTGATTATTAATAGATACCTACTCGAAATTGGTCAACGTTATAAAACATGCGTTTTATGAGAAAAGTAATAGGTGCTTATTACACGACTATCTCGCGTCAAATTAACTTGGGCCAATTGCCATCTAACCCGACAATGATGATGTAAAGTAAACCCATTGGGTTTGTGGACGGCAGATGCCAGAACGTCAGAATACTGACTAACCGAAACTAATAAGTAGAATATGAAGAAAAAAATTATCCATACATTACTGGCATGCGTTGTACTGGCGCTCCAAGCGGTCCCCTCAGTCGCTGATGTGTTGGTTGATGAGGATTTTAGTAGTCCATACGATTTGAGGCGATTTCGTGTGATGCGGGCAGGTAACTATGGAACAGGGCCTGTATTTGCAACACAATCTCTGACATTTCCGATGCAGGAAATGCGGATCGATGGCACACGGAAATGGCCCATATTCATGTACAACGGGACGGATACAGGGTGGAACTATATTTCGATTGACTTCAATGCCAATGAGCTTCCGGAGTCGGGGACTTTTCGGTTCACGGTCTGGTTGAAAACAAATCGGCCCGACCGTGTTAGGTTGATCGCAACAGAGGGGGCACGGGTTGGCAATGGTTTAATAAAAAAGTCAGTCGCTAAAACCCGAGAAAAAAATAGACGCCATGCCGTGAGCGTAGAACTGGGGCGATTCAACGCGGGTGACGGGTTCTCATTTGGTTGCGGTATCGATTACGGGGGTGGTGATACATGGGTTATAGTCGATCGTGTACGAATTGAGCATATATCTGAGATCGCCGCAGTCGGGGTTGAACGGCAGGTCACCGTACCAGACACAGGCAAAGACTATACAATTCCAGAAATTGAAGGTCTCTATGCCTTTCTCAATTCCGTAATAGATAAAACCACTGGCAGAGAACCTCGCGAGCCAACTCCGCAACCTGTGGCTGTTGACCCGTTGCAAAAGGGGATTTTGTATTCCAACGATTTTGGCAAACCGCTCGATTACCTGCAGCTTCGTCAGGTGAGCATCAGTCGTTACCCTGACGGAAAGTATTTTCCGGATTGGGGAAATAATCTCTACATCAATCTTGATCCTGTTGAGATTGAGAATAGAGTGACATCGCCACTACTGCTTTACTGTGGCGGTACAGCGAATTTCGCTGTCGCAGATTTTGCTCCAGAAGCATATCCCCAGACGGGGCAAGTATGTGTCCGGGTAAGTTTGAAAACAAATAATCCGGAAGATGTTCAGCTTGTATTTTCTGAAAATGAGCAGTTTTCCGGCCTGGCACAGAAAACCGCTCCCATATTAAATACGGTTGACAGGCAGGAAGCGGTTGCTTGTTTCGAACGCCTAGACCCCTCGGCACCCTTTGCTGTTGGCGTAGGCATTAAGAGTGGATCACGCGGCACATGGATTCAGGTAGATCGAATTGTTGTTGAAGGCAAGGATCAAAAAGCAACAGCAACATCAAGAAGAATCGCTGATACGCAGGCGCCCGCATTGGGTTTGGATTTTCAGTTTTTGAAGTCGCGGTTGGATACATCTGTGCTGACGCCGTGGCCGTCGGAATACGCGCGCCTCGAAGAGGCTGGATTGGCCGAGATGGCGTATGTAAAGAAAAAATCCCAGCGTATGCGGGAATTACAGCGTATTCAGAAGGAAGGTTTAAATCTGGCGGCCGATGGCGAGGTAAGTCTTGCTAACATAAGCGATATTTGCAGCAGCGTTAAGGATGAGCAGTTTAGCATTCGTACCGGCGGAGCTGATCTTCCAATTGGCATGCAAAGTACTTTTGTTCCTGGTGCAAAGAGCGATCTCAAAATTAGCACGCTACAGGATGGCGTTGCCCATAAAATGCTCCTGCTGAATAACAACTCAGGATCGCAATTCAATTTAACAATGACAGCCCATGGCGACATCGCAGCACTGGTGAAGATGTATCGCCTTCACTGGGTATATGGTGCGCCGGATTACCCCGAACTGCTCGATCAATATCAGGTTATCGAGATTCCATCGTCGAAACTTGCGGGTGTTATGCTTCAATTTGATACGGCTGGAGTTAAGCCTGGCGTGTATACAGGTGAAATCTGGGTTTCGCCTTTGGATGATAAGCGTTCAATACGCAAACTCGAATGTTCTGTGAAAGTTATCGCCAATGAGCCTGAAGGTGAGGATTATCCGCATGTGATGGGTTATGAAGCAAATCACAATACGAAACCTGGCCTGTTGAAGCTGATGGTAGATCAGAAAATAGACACGTTTCACATTTTCTACACAAACGAAAATGCCTCCCCTCTAAAAGACTTTATGGATGTCGTCGGTGATCTAGGCGTTCGTGATAAAGTAAAGCGATTACGAATTGAAGCGCATTTCGTACCAACCCAAAGCGGTAATGTGTCCCGGAACCAAAACAGCGGCTGGCTGCCAAAGCATGATGCCTGGCTTGATGGTGTTGTGGCGCAATTGACGGATTATGGATTCGATTACGATGATTGGATTCTCTATACCTATGATGAAGTCGAATTGCCGGATTTTCTTCGAGATTTGAAACGTATTCGGTCGCACAATGAGAATGTGCGAATGTTCTCAAATTTTGCAACGGAAGATTTATCCGTCTATGAAGAATATGAGCCCTATATGGATGTCTGGCAGCCGCCAACGGGACTTTTCCTGGAGCAAGCATCGGCCCGTCCCAATGCATTGGAATGGTATCTGCAAAACGGCAATAAAAAGGGCAATGAACTGTGGACTTATTACTGTGATGCGACTCCGCAGGATTTTATTTCCAAGTATCAGATTCATGGCTGGATCAATTGGCGAATCAATGCTGTGGGAATGGCATATTACTCGTGCAAACCCTGTCGCATACGTCCGGAAAAAGGACGATATAATTTTGGAATGTGTTACGAAATTGCCCCGGGCGAATACATACCTAGTCGGCGTTGGATGGTTTGGCGGCAATCGATAGAAGATTTTCGACTGCTGCGTGTGGCATCACGAATTGATCCGGAACGGACCCGTCGCCTGGCTGATGATGTTGTTGAAGCATATTCAATGCAGAATACGTATCGACTTTCAGAAGCGGTTGAGGAATCAAGAGCGAAGCTTCTTGAAATTATTGAACAAACAGCGAGGTAAAGAAGGCGATTATTGCCGAGAGCATTATTGCCGGGTGATTGATGGGTGTAAAAGCATGAGTGAAAACCAAGTCATATTTAAAGTTAACGATGAATTCCGTTGGCTAAGAGAACCGCTTCTGATGCGAATGCCTGACGGCTCGCTTCTCTGCGAAATTTTTACGGGTGGTCCACAAGGAGACGGTGGCAAGGACAATGTCATCGCTGCGGTGCGCAGTGATGATGATGGGCAAAGCTGGTCTGGCATTGAAGTGATTAAGGAAATGGATGATGCTGGCTGTTGGGCTGGAAGCGTGTTTCGTAGTAGAGACTCCGGTTACATTTTCTGGCAAACTTTGGAAAATGACCGGTCCGAAACTTCAAACCACCTTCTGTATACCAATGCCGATGGAAGTACCTTTGCAGATCGACGCATCATGCAGAACTGGAACGGTAAGAATGCCATGGATGTAAGGCGGGGGATCAAGCTGAGAAGCGGGAAGACATTGTTGCCGGTGGCATGGCATGAACCCCTAAACAGATGTATCACGGATGACGAAATCAAACTGAGTGCCGAAAGATCGAAGCGGCTTGCTAATGTGGGCGGTGCAAGAATTGTTAACAAAATCGCCTACTGCGGCGTCGTGGAACCTAATGAGGGTTTTACCGAGTTTACACGTCATGGACGTATCTGCCACTTAACACCCGATGGTGAAATACCGTGCGTGCCATTCTTCGAGAATCAGATCGCTGAACTTTCAGACGGCAATCTAGCTATGCTGATACGTGGTGATCTGACGAACCGACTCTGGCGAAGCGATTCGACCGATGGTGGATTCACCTGGTCTGAACCATACATAACGGACATAAAGAATCCCGGGTCAAAAACATTGATTGTGAATCTTCCAGATGGTCGAATTGTATTGATTCATAATCCCAGCGAGAAGGATTATAGTGATACGGAATCGCACCATCACCGATACCGAACGCCACTTGAAATATGGGTCAGTGATGATGATATGGTGACGTGGTCGACCCATGAAGTTTTAGGTTATGCCCCGGATGTAGCTCAGTATCCTGATGGCTTCTATGATCATAAAAATAGTTGTATTTATTTGGTATGGGAGAATAACAAAGAAGTCTTTTTTAAGAAAGTATCTATTTGATTATTCGATAATATCGATCAAATATCTTTGATGAATTGATTTTATGTTCTATGGCAATTGGCATACATTTTATGGTGGCAGGGAAATCGTACGCGAACAAGGATTTGATATCCGTCAATAGATTGTTGAAACATGAGCGAAAATAATGAAAGCGTAAAGTGGGTCGATGCGTCTACGCTGGGCATAGAAGGTAAGGGGTGGCCAAATACAAAATGTTGCTATGAGCGTTTGCCTAAGCGGGCAATGAATGTTGTACGAGATGTTATCTGGGATTTGAGTCGAAGTCCTGCAGGCATATCAATACACTTCCGAACTAACTCTCCGGATATCCACATTGAGTGGAGTTTAGAAGATAGCGATTTGTCGTGGCCAACTATGTGTGCTGCTGGTAAGAGTGGGTTTGATCTCTATGGGCGTGATACGAATGGCCAATGGCGATGGGCAGGAGTTTCAGGCGATATAAATGAGCTGAATCAGATGTCTACGCTTCTGTCTGGCGCCACGCCGACGGCTAGAGATTACATGCTCTATTTGCCTTTGTTTAACCCTGTCAAGGAACTGAAGATTGGCGTGTTGGAAGGAGCGTTTATTGAGTCTGTTCCAGCTAGATTGACCAAGCCGATACTCGTCTACGGTTCATCTATCGTGCACGGAAGAGCGGCGTCGCGTTCTGGCATGGCGTATCCGTCGATGCTTGGGAGACGATTGGATATCCCGACTATTAATCTTGGTTTTTCGGGTAATGCGTATATGGAACCAGAGCTAGTGGAGTTTTTAACTGATCTCGACCCATGCGTATATATTATAGATGCCATACCGAATATGAATGCAGAACTAATTGTTGAGCGTGCTGAACACTTTGTGGGATGTATTAGAAAGTCCAGGCCCAATACGCCACTTATCCTGATGGAAGATCGTAGCTACGCCAATTCATGGATATGCGATAAGCAGCGTAGCCACAATGCTGAGCGGCGAGCTGCTTTCCGTGATGTTTATAGACGTCTGAAAGAATCGGGATATACGGATATGCACTACCTGTATGGCGATACCCTCTTGGGTAGTGACGACGATGCGTGTGTTGACGGTTCGCATCCGACGGATCTTGGGTTCTATCGCCTGGTTGATTATCTTGAGCCAATTGTCAGAGCAGTGCTATGAAGGAACGTCGTGGTTCTTGCATTTTGATTGCGTTTGATTGCTGCTTTAGCTGCCGCGAATTTCTTCTTTCTATAACGTGTTTTTGCTTGTAATAATTTCGATTAACAGTTAACTGAATCAACCGAAGCAATTGAATCCGATGCCAGAATCATATTTAAAACAATCGCGTTTTAGCAACACCGGGACCGTTCGTGTTGATAACGACTGCACATCACCGGCGCCAATTAATTTGCGATGTGAGCATCGGGCCGCTCCGCTTGGGATCGATGAAACCCAGCCTTGTTTGTCTTGGCAACTATGTGATACGCGACGTGGAGCGGCTCAGACTGCCTATCAGGTTATCGTTGCTGCCAGCGTTGAAGCGCTTCATGCAGATACCCCCGATTTGTGGGATAGCGGTAAAATTGCTACAGACCAAGCGGTCGAGATCATCTATGCAGGGATGCCACTAGAGTCACGGCAATGTTGCTGGTGGAAGGTTCGCGTGTGGGATCAAGATGGGAATGCGTCATCGTGGAGTGATCCTGCATTCTGGGAAATGGGTCTTTTGAATGCAGGCGACTGGCAAGCAAAGTGGATCGGCTCCGCCATTGATATCACGGAGCAATCGCAACCTTGTCCACACTTGCGATGTGAATGGCGCATCAACCTGCCGATCACCCGAGCACGCCTGCATGTGAGTGCATTGGGCCTGTTTGCACTTGAGATCAACGAGCGGCGTGTTGGCAGAGACGAGCTTGTTCCAGGTTGGACGGATTATTCAAAGCGGCTGATGTATCTCACCTATGATGTCACTTCTCATTTGCAATCAGGTGACAATGTGGCGGGTGTCATTCTGGGGGATGGCTGGTATTCTGGCTATTTGTTGTGGGACGGGTGTCGAAATCACTATGGCAATCAGGCCGGTTTGCTGTTTCAACTCGAAATCGAACTAAGCGACGGATCAACTCAGATTGTTTGCAGCGATGAGACCTGGCAAACGTCTATCGGCCCCATCCTTTCATCTGATTTGTATCACGGCGAAGTCTATGACGCTCGACTTGAAATGCCAGGGTGGTCGTTGCCGGGATTTGATGCTACGGCATGGCGTGACGCTTGTATTCTAAATGATACAGATGCTGTTCTGGTGTCCAAACGCAACGAAACAATTCAGGTGATCGAGGAACTCAAGCCGTTGTGCATTACGGAACCGGCGGATGGCGTGTATGTCTTCGATTTCGGACAAAATATGGTCGGTCGTGCAAGATTGCACATGCGTGGTGAAGTGGGCACACAAATTACGCTGCGTTTCGCCGAGATGCTTAACGATGACGGTTCTATCTATATTGAAAACCTGCGGACCGCGAAAGCGACAGACCGCTACACCTTACGTGGTGGCGACACTGAGACTTGGGAGCCACGTTTCACCTTCCACGGGTTTCGCTATGTTGAAATGACCGGTTGCCCGGAACCACCCACACTTGATGCACTGACTGGCATCGTCATGCATTCGGCTACGCCGCCCACTGGTCGCTTTGCTTGCTCCAATCCCAAGATCAATCGGCTTCAAAAGAGCATCTTATGGGGTCAGAAGGGTAACTTCCTCGATGTGCCTACCGATTGCCCGCAGAGAGACGAGCGACTCGGATGGACGGGTGATGCTCAGGTTTTTGTCCGTACCGCAGCCTTTAATATGGATGTGTATGCATTCTTTGAAAAATGGGCGTTCGATGTCGCCGATGCTCAAAGCGAGGAAGGAGCCTTTTCGCACGTTGCTCCGGATCTCCTGAATGACTACGGCTCAGCGGGTTGGGGTGACGCCGGAGTCCTTTGTCCGTGGCGAATTTATCTTTGCTATGGCCACAAGCGAATTCTTGAGCAAAACTTTAAACCCATGTTGCGGTGGATCGACTATCAGCAACGCACCAGTCATGAACTCATACGATCGGCGAAAGGATACGGTGACTGGCTGGCGGTTGATGCGATAGCGCCTGACCGTTCGCCGACGCCGACTGATCTTGTGGGGACAGCGTACTTCGCCTATACAGCGATGATCACGGCACAAGTCGCCCGCATCATCGGAAAATCTGAGGAGGCCGATCGACTCGAAGGTCTCGCGAATCGCGTACGGCATGCATTCAATCAAGAATTTGTTTCGCCTGGTGGCAGAGTGGTCGGCCACACGCAGACGGGTTACCTGCTAGCCCTTGCCTTTGATCTACTCCCGGAAGAAATCAGGCCAGTCGCCGTTCAGCACCTGGTTGATCTAATTGAGGCTCGCGACTGGCACTTAAGCACGGGATTTCTGGGCACGCCATTACTCCAGCCAGTGCTTAGCCGGTTTGGACGGACGGACGTGGCTTATCGACTTATCTTCCAGGAGTCATATCCCTCGTGGCTCTATCCGGGCGAACAAGGCGCCACCACGATGTGGGAGCGATGGAACAGTTACACCAAGGCCGACGGCTTCGGTGATGCGGCGATGAACTCATTCAACCATTACGCATTTGGCGCTGTTGGGGAATGGCTCTATTCAACGGTTGGGGGCATAGACTTTGATCTGCAGAATCCCGGGTATAAACACGCGATTATCCGACCGGATCCCGGCACAGCAAAGTATGGATTGCAATGGGCGGAAACGGACCTGCAAACACGCCACGGATTGCTAAGTAGTCATTGGAAAATTGAAAGCAGGCAGATGACTTTGCGAGTCAACATTCCACCGAACACGACGGCAACAGTCGATGTTCCTGCTAAAAGCATCAACGATGTTCAAGAGTCCGGCCGGTTACTTAACGATGCAGATGATATTTCGGCTGAGTATGTCGATTTTAATTCGCGTAACGTCGTCAGGTGTGACGTCAAAGCGGGCGCTTATGAGTTTGTATCTGCAGGTTTGGATTGGACAACCTGACCTCCCATGCGTTCGGTGTGTCACCTAATGATGGAGTGCTTTTGCCGCAAGGTAACATGTTGCATTTTGCCGGCATGTACGCTAAAATGCCGAAAAGTAGGTCCGTTGCCAATGGGCTGTAAAGCAGGGTAATTTGCCACGGGCACAATGCACGCAATTCTCAAAGAAAGCAACTGGGAACCCAAAGAGCTAAGCATGGACATAAGTAATCTTGAAAAATTCAAACGGAAAATTGGTGCTGATCAAACAGCATACGGTTGCCATGTAAGCTCTCATGACTCGAGTGTTTCCGAATTGGTTGCTGATGCGGGATACGATTTCGTTTGGCTCGATATGGAGCATGCGGCTATGACCATGGTCGATGCAATGCATCACGTGGTTGCTACCCGGGGGACTGATTGTTGCTCGTTTATCCGTGTGCCTTGGAATGCAAGTTACCTGATAAAGCCGGTGCTGGATCTTGCACCGGCAGGCGTCATCATACCCATGGTCAATACAGCTGCGGAGGCTGTGTCTGCCGTGAAAGCATGCCGCTATCCCATGGATGGCGGAGAGCGTGGATTCGCTCTTCGTAGAAACAATAGATATGGGCAAACGCCGCTATCCGACTATTTGGAAAAGTCCAGATCGGAACCCATGGTGATTATCCAGATCGAGCATAAAGACGCAGTGAAGAATATCGATGAAATCTTGCAGGTACAAGGGATTGACAGCGTTTGTATCGGCCCATTTGATCTGTCGTGTTCGTATAACAAGCCGGGGCAGTTTGACGACGCTGAAGTGGCTGACGCCATTGACGAAATTCGTGAAAAGACACTAAAAACGGATGTGCTGCTTGGTGGTCTCTGTATGGGGCCTTTCTGGCAAAACAGGTTTATGCACTGGAAAACGTTAGCAGGTGATTCTGGGTTGCTATATAACAACCTGGTCCGTCTTCTGAAAAATCAAGCTCCCGATCTTGTCAGCAATTAATAGTTTATTCAAGAATGAAAAAGAATCTGCCTTATTCGATTAATGGCAGTAGATTTTGAAGAGATACTTCATGCCTGAAAGGTAGTAGAAGCCGTGAATTCCATATACACACGCGATAATGAAATGAGCCTTATTAAAAACCCAATACGTATTAGTGTGAGTAAGCTGATTGCATCGGATGCATATCGCGATCGAGTTGAGGCATGCTGGAAGGGCAAGGCAATTGCTGGGGGCATTGGTGCTCCCTATGAAGGGGTTCCAGAGAAACTGTCACTCACCGAGAATGATGTTTATGTCCAACCGGGGCCGAATGATGATTTAGAGCTTCAGGTACTATGGCTTTATTACGCAGAGAAACACCGCCTAGCCCTAGACGCCGAAAAGCTTTCCGATGCGTGGCTAAACCACGTAAAGTACGGCATGGATGAGTATGGTGTCGCCATTTGGAATTTAAGAAAAGGACACAAGCCTCCGTATACCGGGGTCGTAAACAATTGGTTTGTCAATGGCATGGGGGCGGCAATCCGTTCCGAAATATGGGCCTGCCTGTTCCCCAATGATCCGCAGGTGGCCGGTTATTACGCCGAGCAGGATGCGACGGTGGATCACCATGGCGATGGCGTATGGGCTGAGATATTCCTGGCGTCATCTGAAAGCCTTGCTTTCACCAATAGCATTCGAAA
Organism: Phycisphaerae bacterium; assembly: GCA_030426385.1. Taxonomy (GTDB): domain Bacteria; phylum Planctomycetota; class Phycisphaerae; order Phycisphaerales; family Phycisphaeraceae; genus JAUHYI01. Next base: position 4,749 of record JAUHYI010000091.1, on the reverse strand, counting down.
TGCCCTTGAGCAGGGATTGAATTATATTTCAAAAAGTTCGCAAATACACCATATAGTGACGACCGTGCTGGATATGTATGACAGCAACTTGCCGCCAGACAAATTGCGATCAGCGATCATGCGAAAACATGAAACTCATAATTTTTCAGACTGCATTATGGGTGTTGGGTTTATTGTGGCATCATTGTTGTACGGCGAAGAGGATTTTATGTCCACTGTGCTTATGGCAGTGAACTTTGGAATGGACACAGATTGCACCGCAGCCACGTGTGGTGCGTTTTTAGGAATTGCGCATGGCACGAAAGTATTGCCGGAGAGCCTGGTAAATAGTCTTGATCCTAATGTGGCAATTAGTCCACATGTAACGATAACAGATCAATTACCCAAGACATTTGACGAACTCACTGATCGAACGGCTACACTTGCAGAAGATCTGAACGCCGAGCCGGAAGCGTTGCCTTCGCAATTGACAAGATATAATCCGGTAGTGCGATCGGAATTCCCGCCGGAGTTGTCTAATACATGGGTTGTCATCGATGATCCCGGCGCACACGATATGGAAAAAATATCATCGAAAATGCTGGCAGGTACAAGCTGTCCCGGCCATCTTAAGGACAAGATTGTCATGGTTGATGGTATTCATATGAATCTGTCAAGCCTAGTGGATGTCGATAAGTTTAATACAATTCATTTATTCAGCTATTTAACGATTAAATCCAAGTGTGAAAATCCATTACTCATGGCGTGTGCCAATACAGGCATCACCGTATGGATCAACGATAAGCAAGTCTTGAACTATCATGGCCGCCAGCAGGAGATACCCGCATTTCATCGTACAGAAGGCGGAGCGTCTTTTTACTATCCATTTGAGCCAGATCGTAAATATTTAGTGCATATCAGACTTCTAAACTGCAGGGATCCGCTTCGGATTTCGGTTGCAGTTGGTGACACTGACTATCAATTTCTGGACGACTTTTCATTCAGGGTGTAATTTGGATAACAGCAAGCTAAACATCAGGGAATTAGCCAAGATAGCCGGTGTTTCCACCGCAACGGTTTCGCGTGCCCTGCAGGATCCGCCGTCAGGCAAGGTTTCTGAAAGTACAAGACTGCGTATTATAGAACTTTGCGATGAGCTTCAGTATTATCCAAATGCGCACACGGTGAGAATGCTGTCCCGAAAAGCAAATACAGTTGCTTTTGTATTCCCGGCTAGTATCGGTAATAGCGACTACTCGCTTTTCAGAATGGACCCGAATCTCGAAGCTTGTATTAAAGGTGTTGAGCAGTACTTGACTTCGCGAGGCATTTATTTAGTGCTGGTTTCCGTTACGGAGAGATTTTGTGAGACAAAGGAATACTTGAAAATATTTCGAAACAAGATGATTGACGGGATGTTGATATGGGGATGGACCAAGCAGGATACGTACTTGTATGAACTGATCGAAGAAAACGTTCCGCTTGTCATGATACAGACTGAAGCGATGGATGTTGATGTTGATAGGGTTGTTGCCACTGATTACGATGGTGTGCAATCAGTTGTTGAGTATGTATATAAAAACGGGCATCGTAAAATTGCTGTTGCTCGTCCGCAGACTGAGGGGTCTGCAGGCGCTATCCGTTACGAGGGCATTATCTCTACGCTCAAACAGCACGGTGTGGAGCCGACATATATAACAGAGCATTGTGCGTTTGACGTTGATGGAGGTTATAAGGCAGGATGTGAAATATTCGATAAATCATTAGATATAACGTGTATTATTGCGGCAAATGATTTGGCCGCATACGGTATTCTGGAAGCAGCCAAGAAGCGTGATATTCAGATACCGGAAGATGTTTCGCTGACAGGTGCTGATGGACTCAAACAGTACGGATGCCGACAACTGACGACCTATATTTCTCCTTCATATCATATAGGTGGGAGGGGGGCAGAATTGCTTCTTGATAAAATCGAAAATTTCGACCAGCCCCCTCAACGAATCTGTTTGCCAACAAAATTTGTGGAAGGCGAAACGGTGTCTCGTGTTTTATAAATTTAATTGTTTCTGCTCATAGTCACAGTGTAAAACAATCCATTGATTATAGATGATTTAGTTGGTAACTGGCGAGGCATTGGTGGGGGCATGACGCTTGCCTGTATCCGAGTACGGTTAAAGCGGGGGTCAATATTCTGTGTTAATGTCGGAGCAGATGCGGGCATTCGTAGAGCTCGACAATATGGCGTCGAAGTTTGAATGTCGGTGGCGTTAACCGATAGTCGTCACAGGTCGCTTAGTTCGATCGCGTCACTCGTCGTGAAGGGCATGACTAAAGTCTTGACCGGCTGTCCGAAATGTGTTCTGTGATTCGCAAGCGGTGGCCGTTGCAGCTTTTTGCATTAGTCATTGGGCAGACGCGACATTATTTGCTGTTTGGCGTCCTGAGGCCGTCTGTGTTTTAAGTGAATTTGTGTTTCGTGTACTGAAGGAATCGATATGAAAAAGATAATCAATAAAGCCGAAGATTTTGTGGATGAAATGATTGACGGTATTTTGCGTGCGCATCCCGACCATTTGCGATGTGTTGAGGGCGATAAGCGTTGCTTGGTGACAGCTCAAAAGCGTACGAATAAAGTGGGTATTGTGACGGGTGGTGGATCGGGGCATTTGCCGCTGTTTTTGGGATACATCGGTGAGGGGATGCTTGACGGGTGTGCCGTTGGTGGAGTGTTTCAGTCCCCCAGTGCTTCGCAGATACTTTCGGTGACCAAGTCAATAGGTTGTGAAGCGGGCGTACTCTATTTGTATGGCAACTATAGTGGTGATGTTATGAATTTTGACATGGCATCTGAGATGGCGGAAATGCAAGGCATGCAGACTGTGACTGTGACTGGGAACGATGATGTTGCTTCCTCGTCGTCAGATCGTAAGGAAACTCGTCGTGGTGTCGCGGGAATTTTCTTTTTATACAAAGCTGCCGGAGCGGCTGCAGCGCTTGGTATGAATCTTAATGACGTTACGCGAATTGCCATAAAAGCCAAAGAATCTACGCGAACTATAGGTGTCGCTTTAAGTCCATGCATCGTTCCAGAATTGGGGCGTCCGTCCTTTACGTTGGGTGACAATGAGATGGAAATTGGCATGGGTATTCACGGTGAGCCTGGCATTCGACGTAGCTCGCTTAAATGTGCTGATGATATTGTTCAAGAGATGTTGGATCCTGTTATTGCAGACTTGCCGTTCGAGAAAAATGACGAAGTTGCTGTTTTGGTTAATGGACTGGGGGCTACATCAAAAGAGGAGCTTTATATCATTTACCGTAAGGTGTCTATGATTCTATCTGGTAAAGGTATTAAGGTTTATCATACATATGTCGGTGAGTTTGCTACTTCAATGGAAATGGCTGGTGCGTCTGTTTCCTTATGTCGAGTTGACGATGAGTTGCGGCGTTGTTTGGCATATCCCGTGAATAGTCCATTTTTCTCTCAGAAGCAAATGTGATGGCAGAGGATTGTAGATATGGAAAAAATCGTTAAAGAAGATCTGCCTGCGCTGTTCTATAAATTCAAAAATGCAATGAGTGAGAATCGAGGTTTCCTGATTGATCTTGATTCGAAAGTCGGAGACAGCGACTTGGGCTTAACGATGGATAAGGCTTTTAGTGCTGCTGCTGCCAGTGTTGCAGAAAACCGTAGCGACGCTATCGGGGAAATATTTATGGAAGCGGGAATGGCGATGGCTCAAAGCGCTCCGTCAACTATGGGCACATTGATAGCAACTGGTTTTATGCGAGGTGGCAAAGTCTTGGAGGGGATAGATTCAATTACGACATCGAAAATGTCGGATTTCTGGCAAGCATTTCTGGTTGGTATCGAGGAGAGGGGCAAGGCAAAGCCAGGCGACAAGACGGTGATTGATGTGCTGGGTCCTGTGGTGAAATCATTACAAAATTCCGTCGCGAATGGCTTGGCATTGCCAGTGGCTATGGATGCATCGTTAATTGCAGCTAAGCAGGGTTTGGAAGATACAAAAAATATGATCGCGCGTCATGGTAAGGCTGCCTGTTTTGGTGATACGAATATTGGCCATCAGGATGCGGGAGCTACGGTTGCCGTGCTCCTCATAGAATCAGTCAATGAGTTTGTTTTGCGTGCTAAGGAATAGCACGTTAATGGAACTATAAACACGTTGGTTTTGATCAGACGTTCTGCTTCCACATGAGTTGGCTTTATGTGGGGATTACAGATAGATGTCAGGGTAGTCGCCTTTATGACGTGAGGTGCGGGCAACTCGCATAGCAATGCCGTTGCGACCCTGTCGAACGGGCGATTGGTGTATTTGTCAGCAAGTGGATCGCTGACGACGGCCTGGCCGTGGGAAAGGTAAACGCCAGTGATTTCGCCGTCGGAGACGTTACGGACCAATTGGGAGCCGGTCTTTCGCCCCAGATGCTTGAATGACAACCACCAATTAGCGCGTTTTCACTTTTTCTCTAGCGTGTATCCGCAATGGTTGAAGAAGCCCTCGGCGTCGCTTGGCGTGATTGCGTCGAGCAAGCGTTGCACATCACGCCATAACGCCTGTTGAGCCCGGTGGCTTGCCGACCTCAGCAGCTGCTTAATTTTGCTGAACGCGTTCTCGATCGGATTCAAGTCCGGCGAGTACGGCGGCAGGTACAGCACGCTTGCCCCGGCCGAATCGATCGCTTCACGCACGCCCTTGACTTTGTGCGACGAGAGGTTGTCCATCACGACGATGTCGCCGCATGACA
>JAUHYI010000090.1 GCA_030426385.1 Phycisphaerae bacterium | reverse complement strand
CATCGACCGCCGCCTTGATGGGCCGAAGCGGATGATTCGCTCGAATCCGTTCCTCCACATCAATCGCATAAAACATCACGCCCGGGCAATCGCTCGAACCACGCATCGCAAAGCCTCCTTAATCGAAAACCACAACATAGCGCTTTTTGAAGTGTTTTGCAGCAGCCTGTTAGTCATTGTAAATGTCGGGGGGGGGGGGGAATTGAAATATCAAAGCGCTTTATGGGAATTCGTAATTTTGGGCAAAAACCCGAACCACGGTTGTTCTATTTTGCCTGATCGCATTCGTATTGGTTTGGTCGGTCTTGTTCAAATCGAAGTTGAAAATTGCCGTGAATATTTGTATTGACGAGTTATCAACGACTTGTTTCCGAGTGATTGCTGTCGTGGCCTACATTATGGAATGGCGTGGATTTGCCGCCGAGAGTGACGTTGAATCAGTTGTTGGAGGCGACGAAGTATTTGGATTGGGAGAGGCAGTTGGTGTGTCTGGGATTGGGGCAGGTGAGTGTGGGTGGGGGGGGACGCGCCGCTCAAGAGCGGCGGCTAACAGCGATACATGATCGGTGTTAAGTCACGCGTGGGTAGGGAGTCTGGGCGGGCAAAAGTAACCGCGCCTATAGGCGAAATAGACGTTTGGTGATATTGGGGCGAAATAGCTCAATGTGGGGCGAGGTGCGAGCGGATAGAGACGATTGGAATAGCTGGTTTTCCCCGGGTAAACGGGGGGTTTTGGCGCTTTTTGGGCGAGTGTCTATGCTTGGTTTTGTGTATCTATTATTGAAGCGGTGGGGGTGGGATTCGAACCCACGGTGATCCGAAGACCACGACGGTTTTCAAGACCGTTCCATTCAACCACTCTGGCACCCCACCGTGGGGAAAAAATGCATTGGGCTGGCGTTTCGCTGGCCTGTGGCTGGGTTGTGCATGATTGTAGCGAGTACAGCTCGGATTGGGGAACGCTGATTTGTATAGGTTGAAAAAAGCATGCGGACGCGAGATTGTTTTGGTGAAAAGTTTTGTCGGTGCCATGTGTGTGGGGCGCGGGAGCTCGTGGCGATCGATGGAATTGGTTGTATTGGGTGGGACGCAATATCGTCTGGCGAAATCGGCTTCGCTTGTGATGGTTGGTTCGCATGAGAGGTGGCTTGCTGTGACGGGATGAAACATAATATAGGTGTGATTGTCGGCGATAACGCGGTGGTGTTTATGCCATAAATTGGCCGGGGTTTTGGGGGTATAAATGGGCGCGTGCAGGCGCTTGTGATATGGCTGGGCAGGTGCTGATTGGCGGGGGGAACTGGATGGCGAGGGGAAGTCAATTTATTCTCGCCTAATTCAATACGCGGTATGGATATGGGGCATATGGCGGGGGCTTAATACGGGGGTTTGTGTGGGCGGGACGGCGTCAAATGCGAGAGGGCGATCGCGGTGAAAAAGTGGTGCCATGCGTTTGGACGAGCGCGGATCATTCTGGTAAGGTAATCGCAGATTGGAGGGACTGTCCGGTTTGGGGGAATTGGGCGAGCCAATCGGGGGCGTTTGGGTGGGGGTCTCCGATCAGGGAGGCTGAGGAAATGAACTGTTTTTTACATGGTGCTGTGGGAGTCCACCTGAATGCTGTATAAGAATATTGACGCCTGTCGCTGCGACAGCAACAAGAATTTGTGGTCGATTATCGATCTTGGCGAACAGGCATTGACCGGGGTTTTTCCGGGGCCTGACGAAGAAGTGCCAGCCGGTCCGGTTGAACTGATCAAGTCCGACGAGCGGCTGCATTCGGATCCGTCGATTGTCGGTGGTGCTGGCTTGGTGCAGTTGCGCCAGTCCTACAACACGGACATGATGTACGGCGAAAACTATGGCTACCGCTCGGGTCTAAACCGATCGATGGTCGAGCATTTGCAACGCCGGGTGATTCATGCAAAGCAGATGGGGACGCCGGAGAAGGGCGATCTGATCATCGATATCGGCTCGAATGACTCGACCACGCTGCGAGCCTATGGCGAAGGCAGCGGGTTTGAGCTTTGCGGCATCGATCCAACGGGCAAAAAATTCAAAGAGTACTACCCCTCGTGGGTCGGCTTGATTCCGGACTTTTTCAGCGCGGAAAACTTCCGTGGCAAGTTCGGCGATCGCAAGGCCCAGGTCATCACCAGTTTTTCGATGTTCTACGATCTGGAAGACCCGACCGAATTCATGCGTCAGATTCACGCATGTTTGGCGGACGACGGTGTGTGGATTTTTGAGCAGTCGTATTTATTGACCATGATGGAAATGAATGCGTACGACACGATTTGCCACGAGCACATCAGCTATTACGCGCTCAAACAAATTAAATGGATGGCCGATCAGGTTGGATTCAAAATCATTGACGTCGAAATCAACGATGTGAATGGTGGCAGTTTCTGCGTGACCGTGGCCAAGCAGGAATCGAAGCTGCAACCCAATGGGGATGTGGTTGACCGTTTGCTGCAGCGAGAAAAAGAATACGGCCTGGATACGCTTAAGCCTTACGAAGCATTCCGCGAACAGATTTATCAGCATCGCAAAGATCTGGTGGATTTTGTGCAGACAGCCAAGAGTGCGGGCAAAAGCGTGTATGGCTACGGGGCATCGACCAAGGGCAACGTGATGTTGCAATGGTGCGGATTCGGCCCGGATGACATCACGGCTGTGGCCGAAGTGAATCCGGACAAATTCGGCAAGTTTACGCCCGGCAGCCGCATTCCAATCCTCAGTGAAGACGAAGTCAAAGCGCAGAATCCTGATTACATGATTGTGTTGCCTTGGCATTTTCGATCGCATATTGAAATGCGTGAAGCGGCCTGGATGGCTGGCGGCGGCAAGCTGGTATTCCCATTGCCACGGATTGAAGTGGTGGAAGCCAAAGGCGTGGCCAGCGTGTATGGCGCACCGGTGTAACGCAACGGCCCGGCGCATTGGGCGCATCGGGTGGGGCGGTATGTTTGGTATAGGGGATGTGGAGGAGATTTAGTAGAGGGGAATTATTGGAGGGGATATAGCGGGGGGGGAAGTGGGGGGGTGATGAATCCAGCGAAGGGTCGGTTGTGATTGATTAAGCCGTTGTGACGTGATGGTTTTTAGCCGCAGATAAACGCAGATGAACGCGGATAAAAAGACTATTGATCGATGGCACGGGGATGATGGGCTGAGTGATATGAGACGATCCGAAGCAAGCGGTCGATACGATCGGTTGTTGTTTTTGTGCGAATTTTTTGTGATACATCTGACGAGATATTGGCATGCGTGGCGTGGGGCGTGTTTCGATGCTCGGGCCTGCTATAGTCTGCGTTTATCGATATCCAATTGCGGCTAGTACCACCGGCGACCCGAAAAATGACCGACAAATCCAACCGCATATTTTTTCTGGGCATGCACGTGGTTCTGACCAAGACGGAACTGCCTCGATTGCGTCAATTGGGATATGAGGTTTTCAATCCGCCCTACCTGACGGATATTTACGATCAGTCAGCGAATACGAATTGGGATGCGAATCAGGCCAGTACATTGCCGCGTGAAGTGTTCGAGGTGTTAGCCCGAACGAATTTTTTCTACAACCGGATATCGCCCGAAGCCGCGGAAATTCTCAACGAATATTTCGGGACAGTGATCGTGACGATCAATCCTGACTGGTTGCATGAAGTGCTCAAGGTTTTTCACGGGCGCATCATCTATCGATGTTATGGCCAGCCCTGGACGATCGGCGAGGTACTAACCAGTCGCGGGGTCATCGAGAATATTCAGGATCGCGACGATTTTCATATCGTGCCCCATGCGCTTGAAACGACGTATGAGGAATTTGATTGGTTCGCGCAGCGAATGCGGATCGTGCCCTACATGTTGCCTTGGGATATTTTTGATCACCGTGATACGTGGGCATCATCCGAGCGCGACCCACGGCGTCAGGTGATGGTCAATATTCCCAACATTCGCAATCCGTATTATCGCAACCAATACCTGCATGTGAAAGCGCATTTTGGTTGGGAGCATTATCGCATTTTCGGCGTGCAGCCGAACCATGTGGATGACCCGCAGGTGGTTGGCACCTTGTCACGCGATGAATTTATTGCCTCGTACAAGCATTGCTGTGGCATGTTGTATCCGTATCACGACGAGCGTGTGTGCTATCTGCCGCCGCTGGAAATGATGACGATCGGCGGGCCCGTGGTGTATGTTCAGAATTCGTTGTTGCACCGATTTTTTGAAACGGCAGCAGGGGATGGCGAACGCGTGTCGCCCGATTCTTCGCCGGGTTTGGCTGGCGATCTGGATGATCAACGCAGGCGGGTGGAATGGTTGCGACAAGGCGATCAAAAATATGTGGATGATGTGATCGCATCGCAAACGCCGATCGCGTTGCGTTATTCGCCGGAGCATGTGTGGCCGATTTTTGATCGGACATTTCGCGAGCTGATCAGTGGTGATGTGACGCCGGTGAAGCCGACGATTTTGTTTGATGTGACGAATAATAAAACATCGAAAAAGAGCGAGTCGTTACCCGCCGAGACTCGGAAGCGGGTCTATGTGTTGTTTCATTTTCCAGGCCATATTTGTCAGTTTAAGGCGGGGAAATATTTCAGTTTTGAAGGCATTCCGCGCGTGGTACAAAAGTTTGTGCGCGCGATTTTGTTGGAAACCGATCACGAAATTGTCGTGACATGCTACGCGGATCAATTGTTTACCGTGGAAGGTTTTTTCAACGCATCGCAAAGCAACGGCCGTATCAAAATGATGGTGGTGGATAACGAGCGGTTGAGGCGTGGCGGGACGAGTCGATTGGGAGCGGCGCGTCGATCAGTGTCGTATTGGCTTCGCCTTTGTATTCGCGATGCCCGATTAGCGCGGCAGGCGTTGATTGATGCGACGCAGGCATTTTCGCGTGAAATATACAAGACATGGCCCAGTACGCTATGCGGGCCACGTTGGTTTCAGTCGATCGTCAAGGGGGTTTCGTGGGTGATCATTCACAGTGTAATTCTGGCTGACCGAGCGTGGGATGTGCTGGTGATGGAGAAACGCCCGTACGTGTTCGCGCGTAAGGTGGTCAAAAAACTAAAATCGGTGGCGTATCGTCGACTGCGAGTTGAAAAGCTGGTTCGAAGTAAAGTGGGCCGACACATCAAAACGTCGTACCACACGCGGCGGTCGATGAAATTACGGCGTGAAGCGATAGGGCGCATTAACTGCGATCCGTCCGCGTCGTTTGTTTTGATCCCGCACTATTATTTGTTCCAGGAAGCGGTGGCATTGGATAAATCGACGGTGATGTACTTGCCGGATTACACGCCGCATTTCTTCCCGGGTGTGAGTTTCGAACCCAAAAAAGACAAGATTAACAACGAAACCGGACGACAGTTGGCGGCCAAGGCGACGGCGGTTTTTACAAATTCAGAATTCAGCAAAGGCTATTTGCCTGAGACCGTCCTGCAAGTGCCGGAAGAAAAGATCACATGCATTCCAATTCCGTTGCTGGTCGGCGAACATGTGGAAACCGATCGCGAAGAGAAATTAAAGCTCAATGCCAAGTTGGGCGGCAAGCGTTTTATTTTTTATCCAACAGCCAATCGTCCGAACAAACAGATTGCGTTTTTGTTGGAAATTTTTGCTGAGCTGATGACGAAGGATCCGGACTTACATCTGGTGTTAACCTGCGGATTGGATGATTTCCCCGCGGCGCGTAAGGCATTTGAGCGTTTGGATGAAGCGTCCTTGGCCAGGCAACGTGAGAAGGCGAAAGCCGATGATCGTGTGGCGGCTGAAGATAAGAAATCTGTTCGAACTCAGGATTCCGATCGAACGCAGAGCCAAAGCATAAAACCGGGGCAAAACGAAAATAAAAGGCAAGATCAAGTCCAAGATCAGGAACAGGATCAGATTCAGGGTCAGTTGCCACGACAGGTAGATGATCGAGATTCGTTTGGAGGACGTGAGTCAGTCCGAGCAGGTGATGGTGGTGATACACGTGGCCGTGATTTGGTCCATGCTCAGGCACATGAGCCAACAGGGCACAAGTCGGTGGGCCGTCGAAATGATAAACAAGCTCCTCGTGTCCATCGTCGTCGAAGTAAGCGCGATCGCGAAAATGGTTTCGGAGCGTTGCCTGCGAAGAACAACCATGACGAGTCCAAGTCCCAGGCCAAGCCCACGGTCGCGCCGCCGATTCCCCGTTTTTCGGACCGGGTTGTGTTTATGCAGGGTGCCACGGATGCGGAGATTCAATGGCTGTATGAACACGCGGTGATGATGTTGTTCACGTCGACGATGGAAGGCAACTTCCCGCCCCAGGTGTTTGAGTCGATCACCTATGGCACGCCGGTGGTCGCGACGCGGCTGCCTTTGATTACGGAAATATTGAAAGACGAATCGGATCGATTGTTATTGTGCGAGCCGATGGCATTCGATGAGTATGTGAGTAAAGCACGTTACGCGCTCGAGCATGGCGACGAAATACGCAAGCAACAGAAGATTGCCCGTGATGCGCTGTTGTGTCATTCAAGCGATGAGCGATTCAATCAGAGCGTCGGGCGTTTTCTGGTTGATCGCAAGTTGTCGTGATGACTAGTGAGTCGGTGGGGTGGGAGAGTTTTGCGAACTGGGGGCATGCGTGTGGGGGACGATGGTGGTGGCTGGTGGGGTGGGGGGGGCGAGGGGGGGAGTGGTTGTATGGATTGTGCGGGGAAGTCGTGCCGTCTGAAACATGTGGGTGGCTTGTGGTCAGTGCGATGGGTTGGTGGGGGGGGCGGGCAAAAGTGAGGGAGGTTTTGTGCCGATAATTGGTATGTGATACAAGACTACCTTGATATTGAGCAGGCGAATTCATTGGTGACCGCAGATATATCTGTGGCGAACATGACGTCGGAAATTGCTCAATCGATCGTCGATGAACTGACCGAGCGAATGCGTTACGCAGGCGGGGTGAACTTCATCTTGAACATGTCCGCGGTGGAGTTTCTGGATTCGAGTTGTGTGGGGGCGCTGGTGGGTTTTCTACAAGACCTGGAACATGTGCGCGGTCGCGTGGCACTGGCGCAATGTCAGCCCAACGTTGCGTTTTTGTTCAAAGTAACCAAGCTCGACACCGCGATCCCGCTATTCGATGAGATCGAAGATGCGGTTGAAGAGTTGGGGTAGACAGCGGTTGGCGATGTGGTTCGGGGTTGGGGGTAAATTGTAAAAGTTGTGATCGCGCGGTTTGATAGCGCATGACAAATGCTCGTCAAAGCGGGGCGCTGCGCGTCTGCCGATAAACGTGGGGCTGGGAAACGCTAAACGTGCGGTTCGGTTGCGCTGGGGTTTCGATTGCGCGGTTGAAATGTTTGTGTGAGTTACCGTCCGTCGAGGAGGCGCATGCCGCAGAAGTCTGAGAGGTCTTCGATGGCTTTTACTTTTTCGATGACGGATTGGATGTCGTATTCGACGCGTACGAATTCGACCTGTCCGCCGAGTTCACCTTCGTCGTCAGCGGTTTCGGTGAAGATGCAATAGCTGGCACGGGTGTCGCGGTCACGAGGTTGGCCGACCGAACCCGGGTTGATGATGCATTTTTCGCCTGCGTCGAATTTGTAAACACCATCGAGATCGAGCGGTGGATAGAAATCCGGCTCGTCGGTGAAGACGCCGGGGACGTGAGTGTGTCCGCAGAAGCAACGCCAATCGACGCGGTCGAAGATGGCGGCGATTTTTCCTGGCGCGGTGACGGGGTCGTCGGGAAAGACGTACTCGTTGATTGGCCGACGCGGTGAAGCGTGGACAAAGAGGGTGTGGTCGAGGACAACGCGAATGCGAAGGTTGCCGAGGTATTCGAAGCGACGTCGGCGTGCTTCGTCGTCGGGTTCGGACTCGAGTTGAGACCGTGTCCAGAAGGCGGCCATTTCAGCGGAGACGTTGAAGCTGGTGGGTTCGTAGAGAGCGGCGAAGTCGTGGTTGCCCATCATGGCCCAGGCGCAGCGATGCATGACCAGGTCGAGGCACTCGCGGGGATTGGGGCCGTAACCGATGATATCGCCGAGGCAAATGATGCGTTCAATGCCACGAGATTCGATGTCATCAAGGACGACGGTGAGCGCTTCGAGATTGCCATGGATGTCGGAAATCATGGCGGTGGTACGCGTGGTGCCGACCTCGAGGGGGACGAACGGATTGTCATTGTTCTGTGCGTCAGGCATAGAGGTTAAACGTAGCAGAAATGAGCATTTCGAGCGACCCCCGTGGGGCATATGGGATGGTGTTTTGAGGTAAGCGGTGCTGGCGAGCAATGGGAAGCGTGTGCGTTTAGGATGGTGGGGCCATGTCGGGTGATGTGGTGGGTATAAATGAACGCGGACACCGGGGGATCGGCAGAACAGGTATGGATCGAAAGCGGATATTGATGGTGCGGCCAACGGCGTTGGGGGATGTGTGCCGAACAGTGCCGGTGTTGGTGACGTTGCGGGAGGCGTTTCCCGAAGCGGTGATTGACTGGGTGGTGCGCGATGTGTTTGTGGAATCGGTGGCGGGGCATCCGGCGTTGGACGAAGTGATCCCGTTTGCACGTAACAGCGCGAGCGATGTGTGGCAGATGATGCGGATGATCCGTCAGCGACGGTACGACGTGGTGATCGATTTGCAGGGGTTGGCCCGCTCGGGATTGATCACATGGTGGAGTGGTGCTGCGGATCGGGTGGGTTTTGCCAATGCGCGCGAGGGTGCGGCGTTGGCGTATCGCCGTGGGCGTCGGTTTGCGATTGATCCAACGATGCACACCGTCGATCGCATGCTGGGATTGATCGGCGCCGCGTGGCCAGACATTGCGCTGTCGCATGACATGCGTTTGTACGTATCGGATGCGGATCGCGCGTGGGCGAAGGATACGGTTGCCAACGGCAAAGATGACGCGGGGGAATACGTGGGGGGGTATGCATGCTTGGCACCGACGGCGCAGTGGTTGTGCAAGTGTTGGCCGATTGAAAATTATGTGGCCATTGGGAAGCGTTTGTTGGAAGCATCGAACGGGATTGAGAAAATTGTTGTGATCGCAGCACCGTCGGAGCGGGCGCAGGTGCAGCCATTGCTGGATGCGTTGAATGGCTTTGCGATATGTCCATCGACGACGGTGGGGCAGATGATGGGTTTGATCGCGGGCAGTCGTGTGCTGGTGTGCAATGATTCGGCAGCGTTACACATGGGGGTGGGATTGGATAGGCCGTTGGTGGCGATTTTTGGGCCGACGGATCCCGCATTGGTGGGCCCGTATCGTCGCGAATTGGATGTGGTGCAGCCGGCGAAAATCAGCGCGGCAGAGATGACGAACTATCGCCGTCGGCGAGATGATCAGGGATTGATCGGGCAGGTGGAAGTCGAACCGGTGTGGGCCAAGGTGTGCAGGATTCTGGGATGATTCATGATTGATGGCCCGCGGTGTGCATGCATGATCGGGTCATTTTGTCAACGTGTTTTTGCGAGTTCGTTTTTGGATTACGCAGAACGATGCGGCCAACATTAGCAAGCTCGAGGGTTCGGGGATGGGTGCCAATTCAAAGCCAACGCGATCGAGTTGCAGATTGGCCATGTTGAACCAATCCCATGAGAATGCGCCGAGAATGATTCCTTCGCTCAATTCAAACTCCAGAACCAGATCAAATCCGCTGGTGGCATCGAGCCAACTGTCCGATGTTTTCACGTTGACATTTTTATAAGCGTTGCCCAATTGCAAATATTCCACGAGGTCATCAATGTCAAAGTATCCCCCGCCGACGCCGGGTTGGGTATCGAAAGACACGTCCAGCAACAGGCGAAACGTCGAACTGCCCGGGCTTGCGTTGTTAAATGAAATGTAACCTGCGTTGGCACCCGGCGCGATGATCGCCACATTCGAAGACGAGCCCGAGCCGTCTGCTACCAAGCCTACGTCATTGGTGTGCGCTGCGGCTGGTCCTGTCACCGTGTAGGGTTCTGCGATTGCTACGGCATCGGGAAATCGTATGGCCCATGCTTCGTTTTGGGAATCCGGGTTCGTGCCTGTGCCCGTGATGGTTCTGCCGTCAGCCGAGATTGTGCCACGCCCGACGGCTACGGAAGACCATTGGTCAATGCCAGTGGTTACTCCGTAGGTTGTTTCCAAGAGTTCGAAGGCATCGCGCATGCCTGAATATCGATCCCAAAGAAAGGGCACGCCGGAGTTGCCCACGACTAGTGAACCATCCGACGACACGTCGTATGCGATGCTGTCGTTGGATGCCGAACCTGCCAGTCGGCCTAGCGATTGAATGTTGCCCCCATTTTCCCAGATCACCGCAGCAGGACCGATCGCGTCGGAACTCGACCCAACTATCGTTGATCCGTCATGCGAACTGCCGTAGGCATTGCTTTGAAATGCTCCGCCGCTCAAGTCGCCTAGCCCGGTGATGGTGCCGTTGGCATATCGAAAGGCTTCGCTGCCATTGTTTGACGACCCGTTGCCGACGATCGTCGAGCCGTCATCCGAAATGCCATAGGCGTAGATTGACCCAGCCCAACCTGTGCCGGTTCCTCCGATGGAAGACATCGTGGCACTGGCATGACGCATTCCCAGCCGTCCGTCACTGGCATTGCTATAGCCCACCGCGATGGTTCCATCCGCCGAAACGGCATTGGCGACGCTTCCATAACTTCCACCGGATAAGTCGCCGAGTCCGGTCATTTGGCCCGTTGATTCTTGCCAGGCGAAGGCTTCGGTGCCTGAGCCACTGCGTCCGGATCCAACGACGACCGAGCCGTTGGCTGATACGCCGTAGGCGCGACTGGAATGTGTGCCGCCCGCCAGATCGCCAAGCCCGGTCATGGTGGCATCGCCCCATTGCCAACGGAATGCCTCAGTGCCCGAGGTTGATGAGCTGACGCCGACCACCGTCGACCCGTCCGCCGAGACCGAAAAGCCCTGGCTGGTGATCGATCCACCGGTCAGATCGCCAAGTCGAGCAAATTCGCCGACAACCTGAGCGCCGTACGAGAGCGTGGGAATAGCCAGCAGGCCAAGCGTTGCGAACAGCGCAGGCAACGGAGCCGCACGGCTCTTCAGGCGCTTGAGCGTCAGTCCGTATAACAACCCATTCGACTGAAATAACCGTAGGATCTTCACTGCGGCTTATCCTCCTTTTGCACTATATAGTGTTATAAACTGACACTGTGAATTCAATTCAAACTTTTGTCAAGCATTTCCTGAAATTTGCGCTTCCAGGCGTAAATCATTCATTGCGAAGCAGGTGTTGGCCGATTTAACTTACGCGTGGGAAAGTGGATTGATTATCGCACTTTGTGCCAGGCATTGGGCGTGACAAAAAGACAACGTCACGTAAAGCTGGCGTTAATAAATAGTTGTTACAATAGGGTTTAAGCGGATTGTCGCTGTGCTGACGTCCCCGGTTCGGTCGCAAAAGCTACAATAGCGCCGCTTATCCAAAACGTTAGCTGATACCCATACCGAGCTTCGCATCACGAATTGCAGTCTGACCATGAATCAATCCGTTCAATCCCACACACATAATTCGGAGTATTTGAAGCAGGTGATCAAACCTTCTTCGGGCTGGGTGGGCATCGATTTTCGTGAGTTGTGGCGATACCGGGAGCTGCTGGGATTTCTAGCGCAACGCGATATCAAAGTCCGTTACAAGCAATCCGTGTTGGGCATTTTATGGGCAGTCATTCAGCCACTGGTGAACACGCTGGTCTTCACCGTGTTGTTCGGACTGCTTCTTGGAAGCGGTAAGCAGCCGAGCGCGGAAGGCACGCCTTACTTTCTCTCAACGTATGCCGCGATGTTGCCATGGGGGATTTTCGCCACCGCGTTAACCACTGCGGGCAATAGCCTGGTCGCCAATGCCAATCTGATCAAGAAGGTTTATTTTCCACGATTGATCACACCGATCGTGCCCATGGTCACGGCAATGATTGATTTTGCCATTCAGTTTGTCATTTTAATCGTGATCGCAGTGGGCTACATGATTTGGGGTGGGTACGAATTAAAAGTCTCATGGGAACTCTTGACGATCCCGCTGTTTCTCTTGTTGGCATTACTGGCTGCGCTTGGTGTGAGTTTGTGGGTCGCTTCGCTTAATGCACTTTATCGTGATGTTCGATTCATACTTCCGTTTGTGGTTCAGATCGGGAAATTCGTTACGCCAGTGGTGTACACCACAGCATCAGTGATCAAGCCGGAGAATTTCGGCGATCGCACTGACTTGGTGCATCTGATTTACAGCTTGAACCCCATGGTCGGCGTGATCGAAGGGTTTCGCTGGGCACTATTGGGGGCCAGCCCGTTTCCGTGGGTTGAAATAATCATGGCTGTGCCGTTAACGTTGCTCGTGTTAATTGGCGGGATGTACTATTTCCGACGCATGGAACGAATTTTTGTGGACTTGGTCTAAACGATGGCAGACGATATAGCAATCCATGTTGAAAATCTGGGCAAGCGCTATCAGCTTGGCCAACAGTTACACGGCAACCTCCGTGAGTTATCCAATCATGTCTTGGGTGCTCCGTTGCGCTGGGCCAAATCGTTGGCGGGTACGAAATCAGCTCAGGCTCAACGCGATGCAGCGGATGATATTCTGTGGGCGATCCGCAATATCTCCTTTGATGTCAAGCGTGGCGAAGTGCTAGGCGTCATCGGCCGAAACGGCGCAGGCAAAAGCACGCTATTAAAAATCCTCTCCCGCATTGTTGAACCCACCGAAGGCTCCGTCACCCTCAATGGCCGAGTGGGCAGCCTCCTCGAAGTGGGCACCGGTTTTCATCCCGAGCTATCAGGCAAAGAAAATATTTTTCTTAACGGCGCAATCCTGGGCATGACGCGTAAAGAAATCAATGCAAAGCTATCCGACATCATTGATTTTGCTGAGATCGAAAAATTCATGGACACACCGGTCAAACGCTATTCGAGTGGCATGTACACCCGTTTAGCGTTCGCTGTCGCGGCTCATATGGAGCCAGAAATTCTGATCGTCGACGAAGTATTGGCGGTGGGTGATTATACCTTTCAGAAAAAGTGTTTAAGCAAGATGGGAGAAGTGGCGTCTGAAGGGCGCACCGTGTTGCTTGTTAGCCATAATATGGCGAGTATTCAGAACTTGGCGAGTACATGCCTTGTGCTCGAAGAAGGGCGACTAACACATGTCGGGCCGACTGTGGGTGCGATTGACCGATACCTTGCCGGTGATCAAACGGGTCAGAGTTTCGATGTCAGCGAGACTAAAAGGGCAAAAGAGGATCACGGTCGCCATATTCGCTTTACTCGAATTGCACCCGTTCCAGCGATAGGTAATGCCTTTCGCTTTGGGGATTCGCTCGAATTCGATATTTCATTTCGTGTGATTTCGAAGCAGGGTCAAGTCCGCTTTGGGGTTACCATCACAGATCAGGCTGATTCTCCCATTGTCTCTACCCAGACTCATGCCTTTGAGTGTCCCGATATTTCTGGGGATACTGACATAGTAAGTCGCGTGATCCTCGGCAAAATATTGCTTGCCCCTGGACACTACAAACTGGCTGTATCAGTGATTGAAGGAAGTCTTTTCGGCGGCTGGACATCATACGATCTTGTAAGGCCTGGAATGGATTTCAAAGTTGAAAATGTTTCATCGTCGGATGAAGCTTTGCACAAGTGGTCGCATAGTAGTCTCGGTTTTATTAAGGCACCCGAGGCTGCGATTGAGATAAACGTTCAGGATCATAGTTGTCAAAGTTAAATTTTCACAACATGGTTGTATTAAGTAGATGGCGATAGGTCTTTGATGTCCGCAATGATTAGTCCTGCGAATCAGAAAAAACTTGGATTTTTCTCGTGTGAGGACGAAGAATCTTATTTGATAAGATCAAATAGCTGGGCTAGGTAAATATTTTTGAGCGTGATTTTATGCGTAGAAAAAGAGCAACGAGGCTGATGACACCCCTTAATCGAGGTACTTATTTGTCGTGGTGCTTCGGGAAGTGTAAGACGTATTGGAAATTGCAAGGAAACAAAAGAGCGTCCACGGAAACCTGCCGAGAAAGGCTGTTGGAAATTGGGCCTAGCGAAAATCGACTAGAGGGTTTTGAGACGCTTAATATTCTTCCCGGCAAAGAGGTTGATTACCTCTTGGATGCTACGAAACCGCTTCCGTTTGACGCGGGCGTCTTTGATCTAATCTACGCCAGTCATATCATCGAGCATGTTCCGTGGTATCAGGTTGAGGACGTCCTTACGGAGTGGGTGCGTATCTTAAAGCCTTCGGGAAAACTAGAGATATGGACGCCCAACGGACTGAAAATTTGTCGAGCGTTTGTCGATAAAGAAGACCGCGGGGAGGATAGATACCTACAGGATGAGTGGCCGCGTTTTAACGAAGAGCGCGATGTCTGCAAGTGGGCTTCTGGTCGCATTTTTGCATATGGCGATGGCACCGGGCGAACCGATCATCCAAACTGGCATCGTTCGTTATTTAGTCCGAGATATCTTCATTCACTCTTTGAGAAAGTGGGACTAAAAAACATACGAGAAATGAAATCCGAGGAGGTTCGAGGATATGATCATGGTTGGATAAATTTGGGTATCGAGGGGACCAAGCCATAGAATTCCGAACCTTCAACGATCTTAATATTTTGTTGATGAATAATCTGCGACGTGTGCCGCGAGAGGTTGATTTGGTGGTGGGTATTCCTCGCAGTGGGCTTCTTGTCGCAAATTTACTTGCATTACACTTAAACATACCTATGACGGATCTTGATGGCTTGTTTGAAGACAGGCTGTTAACGTCAGGTAAAAGTCGTGGTGATTCGGTTTCTATCAAGCATCCCAGTGAAGCGAAAGTGATATTGATCGTTGACGACAGTGTCTATTCGGGCAATGAGATTATGCTGGCGCGGCAGCGGGTTGATGAGGCGTCTCTCTCGCAACGGATTGTTTATGCAGCTGTCTATGTGGCACCGGGCAAAGGGGAAAATGTGGATGTTTTTTTTGAAGAGTGCCCAGTACCCCGGATGTTTGAATGGAATTTAATGCATAGCCATCAGTTGCGGCATGCCTGCGTTGATATTGATGGTGTGTTGTGTTTGGATCCAACCGAGCAAGAGAACGATGATGGTGAGGCGTATTGTGAATTTCTTAGCAAGGCTGGTCCATATTTGCTGCCTACTAAACCAATCAAAGCCCTGGTCACAAATCGTCTTGAAAAATACCGATCTCAGACGGTGGATTGGTTGCATCGCCACCATGTGATTTATGACGAGCTTATCATGAGGGATTTGCCGGACATGGCGACGCGACGCCAGCGTGGTGACCATGGTGAGTTCAAGGCACAAGTGTATCGGGAGATGGATGCCCGTATATTTATAGAAAGTAGTTTGAAGCAGTCTCGAGAAATCGCAAAAATATCGCTTCGTCCTGTGATTAGTATTGAAACAATGTCACTCGTCTTGCCAGACACAGGCGTAATACTGCGTCAGGCGGGACAAAAATTGCCTGCTAAGTTAGCCCGGCGTGGTATGCGTGCCGCATCAGGCTTAAAACGGATACTTTTACGCATTGGGCGTGATTAAAAATAATATGAAACGCATGTTTTTATGAATTCTGACCAAGCCATTTCCAAGCAATATAAAGCCAGAGAGTCTGGCAACGTTCGGCTGTTTCCACCACGGTTTCATACGAGATATTACAGCAATCGTTTGCTTGCGTCGGAAATGAGAGAACTGATTAAGGATTGGTTGCCAGCGTCTCCAGTGTTAGGTGATGGAAGCCCTGGCTCATCATCTGCAAAAGAACTTTGTACGCTGGTCGATTTTGGTTGTGGCGAGATGCCCTATCAGCCTCTTTTTGAAGAGGCTGGTGTTAAGTATATTGGTGCTGATCTTCACGGAAACATGCGTGCAGATATTGAGATAAGTGAAGACGGCCGAATGGAATATGCTTCAAATACATGTGATGTTGTGCTTTCCAGTCAGGTGCTTGAGCATGTATTCGACCCAGAGGTTTATTTGAGCGAATGTTTTCGGATACTTCGGCCTGGTGGCAGGCTGTTTCTTTCAACACACGGATACTGGAAGTTTCATCCGGACCCGAATGATTTTTGGCGATGGACAAGTCAAGGGTTGCGGCATATTGTCAATGCCGCTGGTTTTGAGGTTGAGCGTCAAAAAGGGCTCATAGGGCGCGGCGCTGCGGGAATACACCTTTTTCAAGATGCAACGCTAGAATCGGTGCATCATCGATTACGCCCGCTGTATGGCTGGTTTTTTCAACGATGTGTTGCAGTGGCGGATCGGATGCATTCTCGTGAATCACGAGATCGAGACGCCATGTTTTATGTAATAGTTGCGAGAAAAGGGCAAGCATTGTGAACTCATTTGCAGGTTCATCTAGTGATACACAGTCAGAACAATTGCCGGTGCCGATTGTTTCGGTTTGCATGCCTGCTTATAACGCGGCTAAATATATTGATGGAGCTATTCGTAGTATTGTTGAGCAGACTTTTGATGCTTTTGAGTTTGTCATTGTTGATGACGGATCGTCAGATGCCACAAAACAGAAGCTTGTAGCCTGGCAGGCTAGGGACAAGAGGATTCGGGTTTTTTTTGCGGAGCATCAGGGCTGTTACCCTTCTCGAAACAAAGCGATGAAAGAAGCTCGGGGTGAATTCATTGCAATTATGGATGCTGACGACCTTTCCAGGTCGTATCGTCTTGAGCGGCAAATCGCTTTTTTACGGTCGCATCCTAATGTTGTGGCAGTTGGGGGGGCAGTACTTAATATTGATTCTGGGGGACGACCGATTTGGGTGACCCATCACCCCACAGATCCGGCAACGATTGATCGCCTTCTTCTTGGAGAAGATCTGGCTGCCGTTTTGCATCCAGCGACCATGGTGAGACGCTCCGCAATAATGGAAGTTGGTGGCTACCAAGAAAATTATGACGCAGCTCAGGATCTTGATTTGTTCTTGAAGCTTTCAGAGATTGGGCAATTGGCCAACTTGGCTGAAATTGTGCATGAACGGCGGCGTCATTTTGCGTCGATTTCGGTGAAGCGCATTGAGCTTCAGGAGGTGGCCGTTAAAGCGGCAATACGTGAGGCTTGTACGCGCCGAGGGTTGGATATGGTTCAGATCCGGGCAAGATCTATGCCTTCGGAAAGCGAACGGCTTATAGAATGGGCACGAAAAGCATTGGATGGAGGATATTTCGGTACGTCGATGTGGATGGCTCTTGAGTTGTTTCGGGTTAGTCCGTTCTCATTGATGCCGTGGAAAATCGCCGTAAAAGCTTTCTTGAAAAGATCTTAGAGTCGGCGTGTCTGGGCGCGCCGTGTGTGCATGATCCTTTTTTTTGGGCAGTGGGCATATAAAATATGATGTTTATTGTACAAAACAGTGGTAATCGCCATTTTTTGCGGTATGGTTGATTCGAGATTGTATCGTGGAGTTTGAAGAAAGGATGCCCGGAAAGGTCAAATATTTGGCTGCTAGATCGATTTAACTTACAATAGAGAATATGTGAGCCAGCGTTGTGTTTTTTGTTTCTTTTTGTGCTTTGGGCTTGGTATATTCTAAGTGCCCAAGGCAATATGGAAGACAACGATGGTGTGGCGATTGGATTTATCTCAAAGCAGTAACAGAACGATTGCATCATTAGATGTGGGCGATGCGGGTGTGGGTGGCGCGGAGCGTAACGCATTTTATTCCTCGACCGGGTGGGATCATTTTGCAAGCAGTTGTCCGGTCGAATCATCGCAGTGCGATGTTAATGGCACGGCTTGCTATACGCCGATTGGTTCGGCTGGTCGGTTATTGGTGAATTCAAAAAACCGTAGTCAGAGTGGCGGTGTTTGTTTGTCAGTTTCTAATCATAATGCTACTGGATCACATCGACACAAGTGCCGGCTCTCTGGGATGCACGGCTTCACGCTTGTTGAGCTATTGGTCGTGATCTCGATCATTGCGCTGCTTATAGGCATCCTGCTTCCTGCGCTTGCCGGTGCCCGTCGAGAGGCCCGGAGAACAAAGTGTGCGATAAACCTACAGCAACTCGGCGTAGTGGCAGAATCTTTTTTTGTTGATAATGCCGAAAAAATTCCGTTGACTACATCTTTGGTCAATTGGATTGGATTTGATAGCGGCAATCCTTCGCTCGGAGGGGTACCACTTCCCGATCGTGTTTTGTACAATTACATGCAAAACGTAGCGCCAGAATCTATGGTCTGTCCGAGTGACGAATCCCCAGAGGCCATTGGTCCAGCAGGTACAGGGGAAATCTGGTATCGGGTTGGAACTAGCTATTATAATAACGAATTCATTAATCGCACCGATGTGGGGGCTTCGGTATGGAATGGATTTGGGCTTGATTGGGAAGGTGTGGCTAAGCGGCAGTACATCGAACTTCCAACGCAAACCATATTTATGGGTGATGCGACAATATTTGTTACGCGTCCGTTCAACACTGGTGATGCCGTCGGGTATTTAAACAATAACACCTGGCACTCTCTGATCAACTTCTCAAGTAATGTTTTATTCTTTGATGGCCATGTAAATTTTGTGGATATTGATAGTCATCCGCGGCGCAATGGCAATCTGCCTGACCCACCTGGCGGCGAAGGTTATCGATGGAAACTGGAGGGGGAAAATTAGAACGCGATAAGAAATTTTTGTTATGCAGATCAATGGGATTGGCATGACAAAATGGTTGCCGCAGTGGTGTATAAATTGAAAATATACGGTGTGGTTGTTTGTTTCTCTTGGGGCGGAATACGCCACACTGCCAGTAGAATTTTGATGAATTTTTAATATGACGCGTTTAAATTGCCTTTGCCCCTTGAGCGTGTCGTTAGGTCAAATGTTCAACAATTTATGGCGTGTTTCTGGACGTGGCATACGGCTTGCCAAAGGCTATTGCGTCAGCCTGTTCCGTGCTGATTTATTTGATTTCAAGACTATTGTGGCCAAACTACTCAGGGATTCGGTTTGGATTATGGTTGATCCGCATTGGCGATCCATTTGGCGCAAAAATAAGGGGTGGCGATGCGAATCAATATGATTGTTGGGCGGTTTCCTGTCTTATCTCAGTCTTTTATTACGGAACCGATCCTGAAGCTTGTGGAGCTTGGAGTCGATGTCGTTGTTTATACAATTGAGCATCAAGCTCCTACAGTCGAGGCTCAATTGTCAGGTCGAGTGGTCATCAAATCACCTCCTCGTTTGCCTCGGTATAGGTGGGCTCAATTTGTGTGTGGTGGAGGATTATTCTTAGCATTGGCGGCTCGTCATCCATTAAGAATAAAATCGCTTTGGCGCTTAGTTCGACATGTGTGGGATGCGCCCCTGATGCAAGTCTTTACCAATTTCAGGTTGCTGTGGGATGGCCCACGTGGTCTTGTTCATGCGCATTTGGGTTGGCATGGTACACACATTGCAGAATTAAAGCGTGCGGGATGGCCACTGGGCCCTAGTGTTGTATCGTTTTACGGCAACGACCTTACAGGATGGGTTCGTAAAAAACCCAATATGTATGATGATCTTTGGCGCACAAAGAGTTTGTTCTTGGTTCTTAGCGAACACATGAAGCGCCGAGTCGTTGCACTTGGATGTAATCCATCTCAAGTTAAGGTTCATCATCTAGCGACTGACACACGTCGTTTTGTTTTTCGAGAACGTCGTTTTGATGGTTCGCAGGCATTGAAACTACTTACCGTTGCGCGACTAGTTGAGAAAAAGGGGATCGAATACGCGATCAAGGCTATGCAACGTGTTGCCAAAGAAGCACCATGCGATATTAATTATCAAATTATAGGTGATGGCCCTTTGCGTGATCAGCTCGAGGCGATAGCTACGCGGTTAAATGTTACGGATATCGTAACTTTTAGTGGAGCTATGTCATTAAAAGACGTTGCGACAGAAATGAGCAAGGCCCATATTTTTATTTTGCCGAGCGTGACAGCCATCGATGGTGATCAAGAAGGAACTCCAACTGTCATTGCAGAAGCGATGGCTTGTGGGTTGCCTGTTGTGAGTACGTTTCATGCGGGAATTTCGGAGATGGTGGATCATGAAAAATCAGGTGTGCTTGTTCAGGAAAAAGACGTAGATGCATTGGTGACAGCAATTTTGAATTTGATCAAAGATTCGGATAGTTGGCCTAAAATGGGGCGTCTAGGAAGAGAGAAAGCCGCCATGGAGTTTGATCTCGTTCAGCAAACGCGGGCATTATGTGGTCTCTACCGATCACTTGCTGATGGAGATCACGATTGATTCTTATACCAATCCCGAATAATTCTAGTGTGCATTTGGCACTTGTTCGGCTGCGCTTTTGTGCTGTGTGGGGGACTGGTGGTTTTCTCTTGGAGTACGTCATGGACATTATTTTACGTAAGCCCGAGGATGCCGACGAGTTAACCCGTCGGGTCCCTCACTCAAGCGACCCACGCCTAGCAACGTGATCGGTTCTGGGCGATTGGAGGTGTTCCCCAAGTCCTAGACACCCGTTAAGGTGGCGTTTGAAGCCCTCATTTGTAATCTCCCTTGTTGTCTGAGCGTTTAAAAGTAGCGACTTGTGGTAATAATATCATGGCATGGGATATGATTTTAGCTAAGAAGTGATTTCACAGCCTTCGGCCCCTATGATTTTGAGGCCCTTCATCCCGCGAAGCAAGGAGGCAACGCGATGAGCAAGGAAAAGGAATTGGTTCCCGATGCGTTGTGGCAACAGGTCGTCGAACTGTTGCCAGCTCACCCTGATCATCCCGATGGCGGCAACGACTTTGCTGGCGACCGCTTGTGTTTGCGAGGGATCATCTTCGTGCTCAACACCGGCATCGGCTGGCAGGATTTGCCCACCGAGTGCTTCGGCGTCAGCGGCTCGACCTGTTGGCGACGCATGCGCGACTGGACCGCCGCGGGTGTTTGGAGTCGGCTTCACGAATTGATCCTGCAACATCTGGACAAGGCCCACGGGTTCGACGGCTCAACGGCAGTGATCGACTCGGCCTCGGTGCGAGCGGTAAAAGGGGGAGCCACACCGGCCCCAACCCGACCGATCGCGGCGTTGGCTCATGATGGCATGCGTTGTTCGACGACGGTCGACGGCGCGATCGACGGCGATATGTTCGTGGCGTTTTGCGAGCAGGTCCTGACGCCGACGCTGCGTGAAGGGGACGTGGTGGTGATGGACAACCTCAGCTCACATAAGGTGGCGGGGGGGTGACACGCAAAGATTGATGGACACCATCACCCCGACCGACGCGATCCACTTCTTCTGGCACTGCGGATACACGCTAGGGAAAAGGTGAAAACGCTCTAGCTGCTACGGACATTCAATTTTCGCGGTGACGCCAGCGGCCAGCCAGGCGAAGCTGAGGAAGTTGATGGCTTTCTTCTCATAACGCGTGGCGACGCGGCGGCACTGTTTGATCCGGCGGA
>JAUHYI010000004.1 GCA_030426385.1 Phycisphaerae bacterium | reverse complement strand
TCGGTTAGCTCATGTCGATGTCGCATTACGGTCCTCCTTGACCAAAAATCAATATGTCGGCGCAAATCATCAACTGGCTTGAATGTCCGTAGCAGCTAGGGTTTTCTTTCAAACAACCCCCGGTATGCACCGGGGGCTAGGATGGATCAAGGTGCGGGTGTTTGTTGTAATTCGTACACCCCCCACCCCCCCCACTCTCCCCCACCCCCCCACACACCTTTCCCCGCTTTTAGCTTTTAGCTTTTAACTTTTAACTTTTAACTTTTAACTTTTAACTTTTAACTATTCTCCCCCCCCCACCCCCCACTCACGCTTCGGTGATTCCTTCGCGGATTGCATACCGTGCCAGGTCCACGCGATCGTGGATATCCAGCTTTGCCATCAAGCTCGTCGTGTGAGCGCCAACCGTTTTTACGCTGATGTGCATCACCCGCGCTACCTGTCGCTTGCTCAATCCTTGCGCCAGATGTCGTAACACTTCCTGCTCGCGGGGTGACAACGAGGACAGCCGTGTTGCTGACGCGGCTGGCACCAATTGCCCTTTATCATTGTCAACCAATCGGCTACGCACTTCCGGACAAAACACCGTCTTGCCTGCCACAATCAGCCGAATGGATTCTGCTACTTCGCGCGGCGGTTGTGACTTCGACAGATATCCCTTGGCACCGACCGCGATCGCGCTTTCGATGTACCGATCATTCGTATGCGCGCTGAGAAACACCAAGTGAACGGTTGGATACTCGCGTCGCAAACGTGAGGCGGCTTCGAAACAATCCTGGCCGGGCATGTCAATATCCATCAGCACCACATCCGGCTGATATTCGTGAATATGGGCCAACCCGGTGTCCGCATCGGCGGCGGTGGCCACGACATCCAGATCATCTTCAGCCAACAAGCGTTGGGCCAACGATTCGCGCACCAGCGCATGGTCATCAATCAGAATCACGCGAATGGCTTGGGCAAACGCGCGACCCTCTTGGGCTAACGAATCATCCTTTGGCAATGCACGCGGGGACAACGCATCAGATGCAGTACGCGGCGTAGGCCCAGATGGTGATGGCGATGCAAATGGCGCGGAGTCGGGCTGGGCATGCGCAGAAGTGCCTAGACGGGAATGTAGAGCGCGCTCTGAGTGAGAATGCGAGGAGGCAAGTGTGGAGGCAAGTGTGGGGGAAAATGTGGGGGGGGCAACCATTTTATTCAGGCTCCAATGGGTCCGACGAGCATCCGTCGAATCAACGCAATCACCGCGTCCGCAGACGTCGGCGATTCAATCCAGTGTGTCCAAACATCTTCGGACGGCAAGGCTAATTTAACATGTTCGGCAGACTCTGAGGCTAAAACAAAAATAACCGGCACCTCCTCATCAATACCACGCATCTCCCGCAACCACCCCCCCACATCCCCCCCCACATTCCCCCCCACACTCCCCCGCACGTCTCCCCCCACGTCTCCCCCCACGTCTCCCCGCACTCCTTCCCCCGCGCCCCTTTCCACGTTGCTCGCCATATTCTCATCCGCATCCACCCCGGCGTTCCCGTTCATCGTCACGACAACCAGATCGACCACTTCGTGTTGCCGAGCAAAGGCCTGACGCGCGGTGGTCAGACTGCTTCGCGCTAACACATTAAACCCATCGCGATGCAACATATCTCGCAACGATATCGTGTCGTGCACACCGCATTCAACCAACAAAATGTTTTCATGCGCCGCATCATTTTGCGAAGGCGTCGTTTCCACCGTGACCACGGAGTTGGTCACCGGATCCACCATGGGCAACGTGATCGTGAAGGTGGCCCCTTGTCCAGACTGGGATGCCACGCTGATCTGTCCTTCGTGATCCGTCACAATCCCGTGCACCACCGATAGTCCTAGCCCGGTACTTCGGCCGCGCGATTTGGTCGTAAAAAACGGCTCAAAAACCCGTGCCTGCACATGCTCGGGCATGCCTTGACCCGTATCGATAAAACGCAACACCGCACAATCATCCGACGCCATTGGATTCGCCTCATCGCCATCGGCTTGATTCAACATCTCAGCATCCGTTGCCAACTTTGCCTCGCGCCCCAATTCAATCGTCAAACAACTTGCACCGTCTTGCCCGCCTGCTGATATCGCATCACGCGCATTGATCGTCAGGTTCATCATTACTTGTTGCAACTGACCCGCGTGTGCCACCACATACACCGGCGATTGTGCTTCGGGTAACTTTGCAACCAATTTGACGCCATGAGGCAGCAAACGTTCCAACAGGTTGAGCGAATCCTGCACCAGTAAACCCAGGTCAATCGTTCGTTTTTCCAGATGCCGATTGTGGGCAAAGGTCAACAACGATTGCGTGATGCTCGTCGCTTGTCCGCAGGCTTCTTCAATTGAATTCAGCGAGGCTGTCGCAGGGTGATTGGCCTCCAGATGCGACTTCGCCAAGTCGCTGGCAGAATGAATCGCCAACACCAGGTTATTAAAATCATGGGCAATGCCTGTCGCCAGGGTGCCGATGGCTTCGAGTTTTTGCGTGTGACGCAGGTGTTCCTGTAATCGATTGCGCTCTTCTTCGGCTCGCATTTGCGCATCAATATTTTTATGGGCCCCCGTCACGCGCAACACTTGGCCTTTTTCATCGCGCTCGACGACTTTCCCGCTGGTAAGTATCCACAACCATTCGCCGTTTTTCGCGCGCATCCGATGCGGTGCTTCATAATCCGGCTTATCGCCGCGCAGGTGTGCCTCCAGCTCCGCTTTAATAATCGCCAGATCGTCCGGGTGGACCAGATTTTCCCACGTTGCAAATTCGTGCGGCAATTCATCCGGCTCATAGCCCAACATCCGCATCCATTGATCGCTGAAATACACCTCGCCCGTTGGCACTTTCCAATCCCACAGTCCCATGTCCGTGCCCCGCAACGCCAACTGCAACCGCCGTTCGCTGACGCGCAGCGCGTCTTCTGCCATCCGCCGATCCGTCACGTCTCGGCCTACGCTCTGGAACAACACCACCCGCCCCTTGCGATCCAATATCGGGTGGTCATACCAACGCTGGTAACCGACTCGGCCATCGGGATAGATCACCGAATGTTCGTTTTCAATCATGTGCGGCTGACGCATCAACTCCGCAATGATTTCACGCGTGGCTTCGCGATCAGGCTCGGGGATCAAATCCAAAAAACTGCGCCCGACCAGCTCTTCTCGTAGTCGGCCAAAATGTCGACAGTATGCATCATTCACATACGTCAACGTCGTGTCGGGCTTGAATAGACAAATCAGGTCGCCGCGTCGCGATGACATTTCATCATGACGCTGGGCCACCTGTCGTGGCAACACCCGATAGCGCCACCACAGCCAGACCGCCACCATAACCCCGACGACGGTCGAAACTAAAACCAGAATTTCAATCGACTTGAGCAATAATCAGCACCTTAGAACCGACCAACGTCAGACAGAAAATCTTACGTTTTGTTCAACAGGTTAAACCCTGTCACATGTCGGATGAAACCCATCCATCACCATTGACTGACGACCCTAAAAATCGAAATGACACTGTCATAATAAATAAATAAACACAGCCTGTACCTGTTTCTCAAAAATAGCCTCCGTTTTTCTAATCCACGTCGGCCCCTCAACACGGTATCACCAACGGCCTTAATCGGTTATCGGAACCATAAGTTACCGGACAATAAAGATTTACAGTTAAATTTGTATTGCCCACAACCATCGCTCGGGCTAAAATCGATCATCGATCACAGAACAATGATCATTCACATGACCATGCAAGATGATGTCCGATCACGCCCGACCACGAAAAATTACGACGTGATCTCACGAATACCAAGCGCGACCTTTTGTATCTAACCACAAGCCTCTTCACGATTGCTTTTTCTCCCATCACTTTTTGATCACCTCGTTCCCATCGTTCCCAAGGTTCCCATCGTTCGCACCACTCGCCTGCCTTGTATTAACGGCTTCGCTTCGACCGCCTTGTTTCGTCCGATCTGTTCTCGCCCACTGTTTACAGGAGTACGCCATGTCAACGTCCCACGATTCTCGACAAGCACTCGCACTCCATTGTCCTTCCACGCCAACGTCTGATCTTAATTCGCAATCGCCGTTCCAAACCAACCATAGCCACGACATCCCCTTGCACCGCGCTGGGCCGACGTACATTGCCCAGGTTGGCGAACAGTTGGAAATCTATCACGACAACAAGCGTCATAAAAAAATTCGCCCGCACGCTCGGCTCGATCATTGGATCGTTAACGACAAAACCGGCGAAGGGCATTGGTTCCTCTCCGACATGGCCTGCCCGGGCGGTGTCTATGTCAACGGCCAACGCATTTTTGAACCCAGCTCCGTCCATCATGGCGACGAGTTGATGATCGCGGGCACCCTTCTACGTGTCATCGATCACCAGATCGTCGCAGCCACCCAAGCCCGTGCCACGCGCACGCTTGCGGCTGACATTGAAACCGCTGACCTCACCTGTGCCCCTGATTCTGTATTGGATTTTGATATGCCCCCTGTCACACAATTTTCTTACGACAACGACGACCACGTTTTAAGCGAGGCCACCAACCCCTCCCCCCCACACCCACACCCACACCCACGCAAACCATCAGGCCCTGTGGATGATCAGCTCACGGGCGATCTGGGCGCTGCCGCGTCGGCCACAAATACTACGACCGCTGCCGCTTCTGCTTCTACATCCACATGGCGTGTTCCTCCGCGATCGACCGCCTCTCGCCGGGCCCCACTGAGCACCTCGCAACATCTGGCAGCATTGCGAAATTC
This sequence comes from Phycisphaerae bacterium, assembly GCA_030426385.1. Classification (GTDB taxonomy): domain Bacteria; phylum Planctomycetota; class Phycisphaerae; order Phycisphaerales; family Phycisphaeraceae; genus JAUHYI01. Next base: position 112,881 of record JAUHYI010000004.1, on the reverse strand, counting down.
CACCGCCGTCTCTTCCGTTGTCGCATGGTGGCAACGCCACAAACCCGACGCGCCTCATTGGGCCACGCTGATCATCGTCATCTGTGTGTTGTTGCTCATTGTGTTCACCCGTGGCAATGGCCATCAATCCAACGCACCCACTGAACAAATGATGGCCACACTCATCGATGAAATTAAAACCACCCAGCGCGTCGCGGCCGATCCTGATTCTGCCGCTCGGCTCGCTCATGTGGCACGCGTGACCGATGCCCAGGCCACCGTCGAATTGCATGCGCTCGAACAGCTCGATCGCATGTTGCACGAAATTCGCCAAATCCAAAACGACATGGACCTGGTCCGCCGAGATACGCATGTCATCCGCCAACAAACTCCTCAACAAATCGAAGCGGCTCAACGCACGCTCGAAACCCTGGCCACCCTCGAATCACGCGACCAACAGTGGCGCAACCTCATGGTCCAAATTCGCAACGACATCAACCCCCCCACATTATCCCCACACACATCAACCTCCACATCATCCCCCGCCTCACACACACACACCGCCACAACTCCCACAACTCCCAGCACTCCGGCATTCGCCACCGCCTTAAAAACCAAACCAGTACCAGCACGAACACCCAGTTCCCCAGCCACGACCACGTCGGCGACCACATCTGCGACTGCACCTGTTCCTGCGTCTGTCTCTGTCTCCACCCAACCCCCTCACCCCACACCACAAGTCACCGCAAAACCGACACCCGCTCAGGTGCCAGCCCCATCCCATGCGCCGACCAACACGACCAGCACCCAGCATCGCGTCTACGTTCTTGACACCTCCGGCTCGATGATCGACACGCTTCCCATGGCCACCGATTTTGTCATCGACAACGTCGCGGCGCTCAACGCGAAAACCCAGTTTGCCGTCGTGATGTATCAGGATGGCAACAGTTTTGAAATGGATCCGATCGGCTTATCCACCAACACAGCTGATCGCTTGATGCAATTACGCAGACACCTTGATCCAATGGCTGGCAAAATTTATCCCCGCGGTCGATCCGATATGGGCGATGCCTTAACGCGCGCCTTTAAATACGCCCCGAACGAAATCTATCTCATCTCTGATCATCGCGATGAACAATATGCCGACCGCTTGTCCGCGCAATTGGAACAGCTCAACGCTGATCGCCAAACCCGCGTGCATATCGTGCAGTTTTTCGCCAATAGCGATGCCGCAGCGCTGCAAGCCATCGCCCGCGCACATCGTGGTGAATACCAATGGATCAGCTCAATCAATGCCCCGCCCATGGTCATGACCGAAATGAGTCAAGACCTCCTCGCCGCTGTCGAACAACCATAACCCCCCACCCCCACGTTTCCCCTGCGCGCTTTGTATTAATTGGTGACTGTGCGCCGCAATTCAATATTAGATTAACGACCGAGCAATCGTCCGGCCATGCGACGGAATGATAGAAAGCGTCGACGATTGTCATACACGCGTGGTGCTCGTCTGTTGTTTGCCACCGGTCGCATACGTGCGGGTGTCGTTGCCACCGCACGGCTCGATCCCGAAGCCACCGCTCCTACTCGCTCAGCACCAAACACCGACGACCCACGGCTGGCTATTGCCTGATCCGAAATCGTGTTGGTCGAGCCGATGGTAAATTCATAGCTCGATGCGGCGCGGTTGTTGACGATCAGTTCGACGGCGTACTCGCCTTCGGTGTTACGCCAATCAATAAATCGTTTGGCCCGACATACGATGCTGGTCTGATCCATGCTGCGATCATGTTCCCACGTCGCCAGGTAGGCCTGTTCATGGCTGCCGCGTTTGACCACGCGCAACTGGCACAGCGCGCCGGTTGGAATGGCTTCGCGATCCACCACCTGCAACACCACAGGCTGATCATCCAGATCAAACTGCCGCTGCGGTTCGATCCCCTGACCTGTCGAGGCAAACACACGCGGGGCAGGCCCCTCGAGATGATCGCCATTCACCTGCGAATCGGCATCCTGCCAGGAACAGCCGCCGGCCAACAGCATCGCTGCCGAACCCACAGCCACAATCAGCATCCTGCTGATCGCATCACGCTTCTCAGATGTTTTGCATTTGATAGTCCACATGCACGCTTCATCGGCATCGTCACCATATCCAACTCCAATAATTGCCCCGCTTTCTTTTGTCCCATCCCAACGGCAGGCCCCATTCATACCAATCCCGAGAAAAATTCGCGCGCTAGCCGCCGCCTTTATGGCGGCGCGGCGGCGTATGTGTAGCGCACGTTTCGCGCCGCCCAAGGGCGGCGGCTAACGATGATTCACGCGCATATCTTTGTTTATAGAATTGGTATCGCCTGTTTTTTAATCGCACAAAAATCGACCTAATCGTCCCGCTTCACGATGATTGCCGTCAGGTCATCGTTCTGGGGCGCCCCGCCTGCAAACACCTGCAAATCGGCCAACAGTCCATCCAGGATCGCCACCGCGGATTGGCCCTGCGTGCGCAACAGTGATTTTTCCACGCCTGCGGTTTCAAACATCGTTCCGCTGTGATTGGCATATTCGTAAAATCCATCCGTCAGCAAAACCACCAGATCCCCCGGTGCCATGCGCATCGGATCCACGTCATCCATCTCCGGGTCCGGCATGATGCCCAACGGCAATGTCGTCGCGTTCAACCATTCAAACCGTTTTTCCGCCGCATGAAAATGCAACAACGGCCCCTGCCCGGCGGACTGATAATCAATCACGTGCAGGTCCGGCCGTAGGATTCCCAAAAACGCGGTGATGAATCGATTGTCGGGTAGGTCTTCGCACAGTTGGTTGTTCGCTTCCACCAACAACCGTTCCGACGCCGACGCCACCGTGGTCCCCACGCGCATCATGGCCAGAAACTGCGTCACCGATAACGCCGGCCCGATCCCATGACCCGTCGCATCGGCCAACAATAAAAATACCGTGTCATCCGGAGGTCCCTCGCTTTGATCACCGGCCCCCACAATCTCGCCTTCACTTTGATTCGCAGCAGCATCACCAAACCGCCGACGTGCTGGATGCCCGCGACGCACATCATAAATATCACCACCCGTCTGATCCGCAGGCCGATTGAATCCTGCAAAATCATAGCCCGGCACCACCGGCATCGATTTGGGCAACACGTTCGATTGAATCTCCCGGGCCAAATCCAGATCGCGCTCCATTTTGATACGCACCTCGCGCTCTTCCAACAGCACCGCACGTTGAATCGCTGTCGCCGCTTGCGCGGACACGATCTCGCCCAGCCGTTCGTCCGACGCATCGAAACATGGCTTGCGCGAATTCAACAACTGCACCACACCCACCAACTGATCGTCCAACCCAATCAAGGGCAACGCCAAAATGCATCGCGTTCGGTATCCCGTCTTTTTATCGATCGCCTGATTGAATCGTTCATCCGCATAACAATCCTGCACATTCACCACTGCCCGCTCGCGCGCACACGCGCCAGCAATCCCCGTATCAATACTGATCCGAATCTCGCCCTCGCCCAGCGCCACCTCCGTGTACAACTCACGTGTTGTCTCGTCATATAAAAATACCGCACCGCGATCCGCGCCGATCACATCGCAACCCGCCTCAATCACACGATGCAACAACTGCGGCAATTCCATCGGCCTTGCCAATTCGCGGGCGACATCCAACACCCGCATCAGCGCCGCGGAATCAAACTCGCCTGCCGCACCAGACGATGCTGGTTCTGATTTGTCCGTGTTTCCCATGACGTGTCCAATCCCCCTCCCCCACATTTCCCCTTCATCCTCATACCCATATCCAACCCGCCCGCACTCAGACCTACCCAGTATCCCCATCCTCAACCACCCGTCAATCCTAATCGACACCCACCACCGGCATCACCCGGCTTCGCCCGCGCGGTTGCCATTGCACCAGCACCACCATCGCAATGATCCCCGCGAACGCGCCCACCTGTTGCAGCGACATCGGCTCACCATCCACCCAGCCCCACATCAACGCGCCCACTGGCACCAGATAGCTCACCATACTCGCATACAACGGCCCATGGACTTGAATCAATTTCCAGAAAAGCCACGTCGACAAACCCGTCCCCAACAAACCCAGCCATGCCAGCGCTAACAACGAACTACTATACGCCGCATCAGCCGCAGGACCCGTCGGCGCCGTATCCACCGCTAAACTCACCGGGAACACAATCATCAACGCCACCGACATCGACACCACGCCCATCGGCATCGCGCCCACCTGCGACAGCTTCATCTTCACCGTCGTGTTCGTAATCGCGTAACCCAACGGCACACTCATCACCAACAGCAAATCTTCCCACCCCACCCCGCGTTCCACGCCCACGCCGAACAACACACCCATGCACACCAACCCTCCCAACACACCCGCCAACTGCCGCCACGTCGGATAAACCCGCAACATTGGTATCGACACCAACACCGTCAACAACGGCACCAACGCGATCGGCATCGCAAAAAACGCGCTGTCCTGATGCTTGTGAATCAGGTACGGCTGAATCAAAAATGGAAAGACAAATCCCAGAAACACCACGACCATCATCGGCCAACGCTTCAACAAACGCGCAGGCTCAACCAACAAACGCCAACCCCCTGCCTGCTGGCGTAACAACAGAACCACCGTTAATAAAAACAACACGCCGCCGGCAATTCGACCCGCGCCCACCATCATCGGCCCAAACGACTGCGTCGCCTTTTTCATCAATATAAAATTGCTCCCCCACAGGCTCGTCACCAAAATAAATATCAGATGGTATTTCACGCCACAGATCATACCCCCCTCACCTTTCTCCCGCCCGATCATGCTTTTCGGGTTGTTTAAATCTTAGAATCCCCACACGCCACACACGCCCCACTTTTAACTCGCGCATCCCAACCCCGCATGTGGCTTTGGATACACGCATCGACGGACGGTTGCTTAACGCCAAACCTGCAATTGGTGCGCACTCATCGCAGAGCACGCTGAGGCGCGGAGGCACAGATAGAAAAACAATCGGACCGCGAACCCCCTGCGCTTCTGTACCCTTCGCGATGGTTTTAAAAAATACGTAGGGTGGGTTAAGCGCAGCGAACCCACCACCCCCCCCCCACCCCCCCATCCCACCACCAACAACAACAACAACAACAACAATTTTCCGGCGGCCGCATGCGCTTAGCCTCACCTCCACAATATTTTTACCCTCGACGCCAACCGTGGTGGGTTCGCTCCCAAAGGTCGCTTAACCCACCCTACCTTGCTGCCCCCACTCCCCACTTTTAACTTTTAACTTTTAACTTTTTTCTAATTCTTGCCTCACCGCAATGCACCGAGCCCGCGCTTTTCCCGTTGCTCGTTTACCCATACCAGCGCCTGGCGTTCCACCCGCAATAATTTCACCAGTTGCGTGGCTGAACATCCCAGCAACGTTGCGGCTTTTTTCACATCCGCATGCTTCGCATCAATCACATCCAGCGCCTCGGCCAATATCGCTGGAAAATCTTCGTGCGTTGGATTGATGCCTAACCGCCCACCTCGACATCGCGATTGCCACAACGCACTGGGCACTTGCGATAGCGCAAAATATCCGCGTTGCGTTAATGCCAATTGCACGCGCAATCGAAATATCGCCACGCGTTGGTTTGCTGATTGTTGCCGACGTTCGCTTGCCTGGCCTTCGATGCCGGTGGCCACATGATGCACAATCACGGCTGTCTCGACTTTATTACGATGTTGACCTCCGGGCCCGGACGCTCGGCCGCGCACAACTTTGCATTGCGATAACAACAATTCGGGATCAAGCGCGGCAGGGTGCATGACCGATCATGCTAACGGAAGTGCGCTTCTTTATGACGCGGCATGACGAGTAAAACGGCGGAATACCGTGGAATAACAAAAAATGACCAAGCATAACGGCCCGGGCTAATTATTCGGACTTTGCCTATTGGGCCTCCGCATCGCTTACCATTGTCTGCCGATCCTTATTGTGTGCTTGATTTTGTGTGCCTGATTTCATGATCGCAACGTTTTGAAATTGCCTTATGTCTCAACAGCCAACAAAAAAAACGCCTCTGACCGGACTGGATAACATCATGGCATCCGGCCCCTGGCCCGCGCGTGTCATGCCCTGGGCTTGCTATCTCGTCCTGCTCATGATCGTCGGTTTTGCCCGCGACATCGATGCCCGACTTTATCCCTCGGCCTACACGCTCATGTGCGGGTTCACGGTCTGGCTTCTCTATCGCTATCGCAAACACCTGCCCGAACTCAACTGGCGCTTTCATTGGGGCGCTATCCCCGTGGCCATCTTTGTCACCATCGCATGGATCGGACTCGGCTGGGCCATGGCTGGCGAATTCACCCAGCGCTTCGACGCACTGCTCGCGGGACAACCGATCGCGGCCATCGATCCCGAACAGGCCAAGCTCGACTTCCGTAACCCACCGGCAGACGATACCTATGGCATGGGCTATTCCGTCGGCTGGACCGCGCTTATCCTTCGACTCGTCGGCATGTCGCTGGTCGTGCCCATGTTTGAGGAACTGTTCATCCGCTCGCTGTTGCTTCGCAGCTTTCACAATGTTCGCTTAACCATGGCGGGTCTTATTCAGATGGCCTCCGACTTCCCCGTCACCGGCGACTACATCACCAAAACAAAAATGTCCGAACGCGCTGACGCACAGGGCGCGGTCTTCACCAAACAATTCAACACCACTCCGCTCGGCGCGCTATCCATGTGCGGCTTGGCAGTCTCCACCCTCGTCTTCATGTTCAGTCACATCCCCCGCGATTGGCCCGCATGCATCGCCTGCGCCGCGGCCTATTGCGCATTGCTCTGGTGGACCAACCAAAAACGCATCGTCCATCCCGACAACACCAAAAACAAAAAACCCCTCGGACTTGGACCGGTCATCTGGGCACACGGACTCACCAATGCCCTCCTCTGGGTTTACACCGTCACCACCAACGACTGGCAATTCCTCTAACCCCCCCCCCCACCCACTTTCCCTTGGGCGATTGGGCGTTGCGGGCATTTCATTAAATTCTCAGGCGTGATTTCCCGTTAGTCGCCGCCTTTATGGCGCGCGAACGTTGGTGAAAACACACGCCATCGCGCCGCCTGAAGGCGGCGGCTAACATCCCTCCCCACTTTTAACTTTTGACTTTTAACTCACGCGCCCTACGACAAGCGCTCGTCGATTTGCGTGACTTGATGCTCGAACGTGCGGTCCTGGCCCATGCGTTGATCCACGATGCGAATGGAATGCATCACGGTCGTGTGATCGCGCCCGCCGAAGTAGCCGCCGATTTCCTGCAAGCTGAATCGCGTGCGTTTGCGAGCCAACCACATGCACACCTGGCGTGGCTCGGTGATCGATTTGTGCCGACGTTTTGATTGTAGATCCGACAATTTGACGTTGTAAAAACCCGTCACCGCATCGATGATCTGTTGCAATGATGTCTGCGAAATCGGACCCGAACGCCCGGTATCGCCCAACGCTTCCTTGGCTAATTCCAACGTGATCGCGCGATTCTGCAATGAGCCATGCCCTTGGATCGTCGTGATCGCGCCTTCGAGTTCGCGGGCATTGCTGTCGATGCGATTGGCAATATACGACACCACATCTTCAGGAATTTCAATCCCGCGCAACAGTACCTTGGCTTTCACAATGGCTACACGCGTTTCATACGTCGGCTTGCTTACCGTGGCGACCAATCCCCATTGGAATCGGCTTATCAATCGTTCTTCCAATTGCGGAATTTCATTCGGCGGTGAATCGCTGGAGATGACAATCTGTCGTTTCGATTGGTACAACTCGTTGAACGTATGGAAAAATTCTTCCTGCGTTCGTTCACGATTGGCCAGGAAATGAATGTCGTCAATCACCAACACATCGACGTGTCGATACCGATGACGAAACTCGGCCATCTGGCCCGTCTGCACGCAATCCAGAAACTGATTGATGAACGTATCGCATGACAGATAGCAAATCGTCTTACGTGGATCGTCGCGCAAAATTGTTTGGCAAATCGCTTGCAACAAGTGCGTCTTACCCAACCCCACGCCACCATGAATGAACAGCGGGTTGTACGCGTGGCCTGGATTGTTTGCCACCGCGATCGATGCCGCGTGGGCCAACTGATTACCCGGCCCGGTCACAAAATGATCAAACGAAAAATCCGGACTCAGAATAATTTCATCGTTGTCGCTTTCAAACGGATCGCGGGCAGGCCTCGACCTGGCCATCGACTCCGGCGATCGACTCCCCCCGCCCCCCACATTACCCCCCACATTGCCCCCCGCTTTGCCCACGCTTGATCCGCCTGAACCTGAACCACCAGACCCCGACCCTGTGCGCGATTCGCCCACGTCTGAATAATGGTCCCCGCTCATGTCCCCTGCACTGGCCAAACCCGCCCCGCCGTGCTCGGCAGCGATGTCGTCGCTCGGGTCGTCGTCGGCATCCACGAACTGCACCGCGATCAAGGCACCGGTCACCGCTTGAGCCGCTTCGGTAAACGGTTCGAGACACTTGCGCTGTAAATAATTCTTTTGAACCCCGTTGGCAGTATGCACCTTGAGCAAACCACTGTGCAACCCTAGCGGGGACAGCTCCTCAAACCACTGACGACAGATCGCGGGGTGGCGATCGCGCAGATAATCCATGATGTCGCGCCAAAGCGCAGCGTCGATTCTCGACATCGTCGAATACGTATAAAATGCCGACCGTTTGGCCGTATGAAAATTATGTAGCCCACCAGGCTTTGATCACAAGGATCGCAACCCACCAACCGATGAACATAAACGGCAGCACAGTTTGTGTCAACGCGATATTCTTAGGAAATCTTGAAACGCACCGCGCGCCAAAGCGCTGAACCAAATGATTGACAACCACTTTCGTGATAAAAACACATCGCATAATTTTTTTTGACAACGTCGGTCGATTCGGACCCATGACCGAATTGCGCACGCTCGACCAATGGCGCGTCGGCGCTTTCTGTCTCGAACAACGACTGGCCTTGCAAACACACAACGCGACAAGCAACCCAACAAGCCCTTTTGCCACCATCAACACAGAGGACGCAGGCGACATGCTTGCCCATCGGGTACCCCCCCATGCTGTGCCCCCCCACGCCATACCCCATGGCGCGTCCGATGATGAACACGCTTATCTCGCCAACGCTCGCTACTGGTACGACTGGCCCGTCGATCTTCCCTTTAACCACGCAGCGCTTGATACAGACGGCCACATCGTTGCCATCCATTGTGACATTCGCACGGCCAAGTCGATGCTTGCCGATTTCACTGCGGCCAACAACACCACTAATCCAATCGCATTACCAGACACAATCCAAACGATTCGCGATCGCTACCCCGCCATGATCACCAGGCCATGGCATCTGATCGATCGCTTGGCATCCATCCTGCTCGACGACCTCAAAAAATTTCCCCATGCCTGGAATACCCCCCACGCCCCCCCTTCCCCCCCCACTCTCCCCACTTCTTCCACCACTCCCCCCACAACGGCCTCCGCAATTTCTCCCAGCATTCCTCACGACAACAACCTCGGGACCCCGTCCAGCACTACGTCGTCCGATACGCCGACACACGACCACGACTCCAGCCAAGCCAATCACGCCAACCGTGCCAACGTCCACATCCATCCCGATGCCCGCGTCCTGCCCCATGTGGTGTTCATCACCGACAACGGCCCGATCGTCATCGATCACCATGCCACCATCAATCCCTTCACAATCATCCAAGGCCCCTGCTACATCGGACCCCATACCACCGTCGCCCCACACACCCAAATACGCGGACCGGTCAGCGTAGGCCCATTCTGCGTCATCGGCGGGGAGGTCAGTCACTCGGCCATCGATGCCTACTCCAACAAAGCCCATCTCGGCTACCTCGGACATGCCATCGTCGGACAATGGGTCAACCTCGGGGCTGATACCAACGTAAGCAATCTCAAAAATACCTACGGCCCCGTCCGCGTCCAACTCACCCCCCCCCCACTTTTCCCCCCACATTCCCCCCCACATCCCCCCTCGCAATCTTCTCCGCATTCCCTCCCGCGTTCTCCTTTGCAGTCCCGCAAGCTTTCCTCGGATGACACGGAGCCTAACCTCAACTTCCAAGCGAATGTTGATGCCAATGCTCAAGCCCAAGCGGATGCCGGCCCGGAAAACTCGCAACTCACTAAGCTTGGGCCACTTATCGGCGACCATGTTCGCACGGCCATCGGCACACGCATCCCCACCGGCTCATGCATCGCCACCGCCAGCATGATTGCCACCTCCCGCTTCTGTCCCAAATATGTGCCGCCGATGACCTTTCTTACCGACGATGGGCCCACCCCCTACGACCCCCCGCGACTCATCCAGAGCATTGAGCGCATGATGCAACGCCGACAGCAATCCCTCGACCCCCAGCACCGCCAACGCCTACTGCAACCTTTTTACCCAACTTGCCACTAAATACAATAAACCCATTATTTTCCCATAGTTGGGACGGTTTCTCTGCGCATTGCCACAAATCTAGTGTGTTTGCCCGATGCCCGTCTTGTGCAACTAACCGATTATCTTTACAGTAGGTTGCTTGTTGTCGTCAAGTGGTTTTTTGTTGACAACAACCTGCCCGCAATCTGCCCGCAATGCCGAAGCGCCATGTCTGCTCTTCCACACACATTTTGTTTTTTACTTTGCAGCATGTCGCCTTGCTCGTACCGCTCGCCACGAGGACATGGCTTTTCCGGTTTCGGCCCTTTTGGGGAAGGCGTGCCCAACCATTCAACCCAATTCACGCACCTCGTGCCACGAACTGTGTTGAGTGGTTTTTTTTACCCGTTTTTACATCCATTAAATTTAACTGGTTCATTTGGGTAGTTTTCAACAAAATTCGTCGCGATAACAGCGAAACCAACGCCTAACAAATAAAAAATCAATGATATTCAATACAATCAATGGATTTTGGAAATACACACAAACCCATGTTTTAAAAATATTTACAAACAAAACACCAAACTGGGCCCGGCTTTCGATTTAGAATTTTTCAAAAAAACGACCCCACCCTCTAGCAATTTCGTCACAGACCCACTATCATGATAAACATCTAAACCAGACCCCCGGAAGGGCCGGTGATCACTTCGGTGGTCCCGGCCTTATTTTTTTGCCCCCCCCCACTTTCCCCACCCCACCGTTCCCCCGCTCTCCCCTCCACTCTTCCCTCCCCGTCCTTTATCTTTACTGTTTCTCCCTGCGCGTCCCTGTCACAGGCCACTAGCCACGGACTGCGCGCCACGGGCGGCTGCGCCGCTCCCGCTAAACACCAGGCCTGGAGTTGATACGCGCCAGGCGAACAACATGAAACAGCCCGGATCGACTCCGCCACTCAATCCCACTCGACGACTTTGACCGTTGCCGATTTTTCCCACGCCCATAGCCAGATGCCCGCGGTCGCTTCCACCGTCGCGCGATAGCGATCCGAGACAAAATCGCGCACTGGCTCAGCCCACGTCTGACCATCCTCGCCACCCATCTTCGCGTCCTTACCCGGCAGCGCATCACTCATCGCGTACACACGGTCCACCCATGCGTGACTCTCGCTGACCAACGCCAGCGCGATCGCCACGCCGTCCAGATCGTCCGCCCATCGCTGAGGCTTCGCCTCAGCCACGATCGCGGCCCGTTCCGCTGGCTGTAACTTCTCAGGCAAGCTGTCCACTTGAAAATGAATCCCCGTCCGCGGACTTCGCGCATGGCCCGTCAAGCCATCGCTCACATCAACCTGGCCATCGTAATGAATCGTCGTATGCAACGGCTGACACAGATCCTGCACATAGTGCGCCAACTCGCCGGCCACCACCAGACACTTCGCCTGCACCGCCTGGTCCGTCGGATCACGCCGATGTTCTGCAAAGCCCAACACCAAACGCTCTGCCAACTCCGCAACGGCAAACGGAGCCATCCCCACCTTCTCCGCTTTCAATCCCCGCTCATCACACCAGCGCACAAACTCATACCGCCCGCGCCACATCGCCATTCCCTTCACATTCTCCCCCACGCGCCCCCCAATACCCCCCTCGCCTTTCCCGGCTTCTTCCCCACCCGCTTGCGGCTTAGCGCCCTTCCCCGCCAACGCTTGGGCCACATATTCGTAATCCAGATAATGATTCGCAGACGTCATGCCGTGAAGATGCCGTGCCCAGTCATGCCGCCAACGATCCGGGTCCACCGCGTAACTGGCCAACGCCTCGCCCGCCCCCCCAAAAAAAACCGGCACCCCCCACGCCCCCCCCACCGGCATCCCCCCCCACGTTCCCCCATGTCCCCTCATATTTTCTCCTGTGCCACTTGACCCCACTTGTTGCCCCGGCACAACCGCAAGCCCGCCTGGCAAATCTTCACTTGCCTCTTCCTCCGCCGCTTGCGATTTAGTGCTTTCCTTCGCCTCCACATTTAACTTGTTACTTTTGACTTTTAACTCGCCCCCGTCCTCACTTTCCCCCGCGCGCACCAACAGCCCACATGCATCCCGACTCGCTGACGCATGCGTTTTATCAAACCATGCGAACGTCGCATTTGGAAAAATTAAAAACCAGGCCAACGCGAAAATAAAAACGATATACCGAGATTGATTCATGGTGAATTGCCGAGGGTTGGAATTCAGAACTTGCAACAGTCAGGCGAAGGCCAAATTGTGACAGCGCTTTGTTGCAATTGTATGAACGTGCAGGGTTGATCACTTTTCAATGTGCGCGATGGCTTGGCTTAAACGTTTCGGATCATTTATCGGAAACGCAATCGCTGACGCTGTGCGCCTGCAACAAAGCGGCGAGTCGTTCACGTTTTTGGGCTGACGATAAATCAGTCCGGCGTAACATGCCGTGTGCCTTGCGCTCGAAAGCCGCGTTACGATGAGCTGATTCTAATATGGATGGGTAACAGTCGCTCGGTATCCGAATGACGCCTTCCTGATTGGCATGAATGAGATCGCCTGAAGAAATGGTGATTCCGCCGATGGAGACTGGGGTGCCGATTCGGCGAACGCGTAGCGGACAATGATGGATGGTGGTGCCACAACTGTACGCGGCGAAAGATGTGGAAACCAGTCCTGCCACATCACGGACGCCGCCGTCTGTGACCACGCCGATGCAGCCGGCCGCATAGAGCATTTTCGCCATGCCGTCCCCGAGAATGCACTCGTGTTTGGGACGCGAGCCTACCGCTTTGACGACCCAGACAATCGGTTCGTTCGCCTGATGCATCTGCTCAAGCTGTTCCCAATATCCGTCTAAGTTACCCGGTTCGCCGCCGGGGCTGCTGGTATCCATTTCGCACGTCATGGCCACGCCAACGGTAGGCCCGAGGGTGGGTGTTACCGATTGGATTTCGCTGGACATATACCAGTTTTCTTCCGGCTCTTGTGTGAGGCCTCCAATGCTGTTCGCGATCAGAGCGGTATCAATATCGCGGAGCTGTTCAATGAGCGTTGGCAATGGCACGGCTTCTGTATCTTCTGTTAATTGACGTTCGGATTGGTTTATGGTCATTTTGGGTCTTTGTGAAAATGTAAAAAATGAAAATTCCGCAGGAGCCCTGCGAGTGTCGTAGTTCTCGGGCGATACTGGTCAGCCCAAGGGATAAAAAAAGCATGGCAGTGGATCGATTGGCAGGTGGTGCAATCCACAAGTCTCGTGTTTGTTATGCCGGCTGTGGGCCATCGGGAGTGATGCGGATACGTTGCATGCGTGGGTTGGGGGGAAGATTGACGTCGCGATCGGGGCTGTAGTAAAAGACCAGCACGACGTCGGGCTCAGCCTCAATGAGAAACCCGTTGAACCAGCAATCGTGATCGAGCAATGTGCCCGCATCCCAGTTGACGCCGCCATCGACGCTGGTGTGCAGGCCCAGCCCCGTCTGCCGACCGACGACGGCGAGATAGCCCGACTGCGTAGCGACCATCGCTGGCCCGCCGGCGGTCGAGAAGGAGGCGTAGCAATCCTGTCGCCACGTGCGGCCTCCATCGTCGGAGTGTGTCTGCCAACAGTATGGCGAGCGGAAGGGCCGACATAACGCCACGATGCGTCCGCTGGGAAGTTCAGCCAAGACGGTTTCAGACCACCCGCCGTTGGGGCTATCGGGTTCGGTACCGTCGATCAGCGCAGCGTTATCCATCGGGATCGGTGCCTGCCAAGTCAGACCGCCGTCCTCGCTGCGTGAGACATAAGGCTGTGCCAGTATCGTGCCCCAAGTACCTTCGCCGATGGATTCCCGCTTGGTCAGCTTGTTGCCTATGATGTCGTCACGGCCGATATACCCGTGCAAAAACACCGCCAGCAGCGTGCCGTCACGTAGCTGGGTGTAACCATAGACATGGTTCCAGCATGATTCCCGATACAGTTCGCTCCAGTCGCCAACGAGTCGCGATGGCTTGGGCTCGGACCAGGTCAAGCCGTTGTCGGTTGAATCGCGGTAAGTGAGGAGTTGTTCCGGCGTATAATCCTCAAGTGCCCAGCCGATCCTATCGTTAGCTTTCGTAAAATCCGGACATCCCATGCCTTTAGCTTGTTCGCCCATCACGCCCGGCCCGTGATGGAAGCCGCGGAGGATACCGGGCTGGGTTTCGTGCCAACGGATGCAAGCCGGCAGGTTTTGAGCCATATGCTTGACTGACGTTGCCTCACCATGAGGTTGCCAGGTCCGACCGGCATCGGCTGAGAGATAGAACTGAACCAGATCTTGGGAAATGTCGTGGTAATTTCCTCTGCCGAACCCGCCGTCGCGGCTGTTGATCCCCGCCAGGATTTGCCCATCGGCTAATTTGAGTAGCGCGAAAGGTTGACGAATAATGCCACTGTCCGCAGGATTGGTTTCAGGATTGAACCAGATCGGCTTAGGTTGGATGCCGTCACGCCATGGCGATGACTCAATTTTTTTACCCTCGGCTTTGAAGTTCCACACTTCAAAGTTTGCGTGGCCCTTAACGCCCACGCAACCGGGGCCGTAGGAATCGTCAATCACGAACGGTCCCTTGACGCCGTTGACATACATCTGAATCTGGTCGCCGCGCCGTTCAACCTTCATGGATAGCTTGGCGTTCCAATGCGAGACGACGTTAGGCATGAGCATCATGCCTAACCCTGTGGCCAGACCGTTGCCATCGACCTTGGCGATGACCGCATAAAACGCACGCGCCCGCCAGTTTTGTCCCCAACGCGGGTGGTAAGCCCAGTAATAATGCGATGCGTCCTGTGCGCCGAAGACGATGCCGAACTGGCCTTCCGGCGAATGCAGTTCAAAATCACATTCGATTGTTTCGTCGACCACACACAAATCGGTACGAATGGCCATACTGGGTTCGGTGAGGCCCTTGGGTGATAGCATCAGGTTGCCATCCGAGAGGATCTCCCAGCGGTCGACCTGGCGCGTGCCATTTAGTTCTTGCTCAGCAGTCACGAAGCCTGCACGCACACACCAACTACTCATGCCACTGATTGACCGCACGACGATCACGTGCTTGCCCGGTGCGAAGGTGTGACGCACGCAGTGATTGTCAATATCAGGCGGATACAACATGTTGCCGCTGTTCAGGGTGCTGAGCACTTCGACGCCGTCGATCCACCACTGCATCCAATAGTCCGAACCGGCACCGAGAATAACCTGTGTCGGCTTATCGACTTCGAACTCGGTAATCGCGTAGGCCTGCTTGCCCAAGACGTCGTCATGCCCGCCGTATAGCGCACCGAAGTCGAGGGATTGATCGGTTAGTTGAAGGTCCTTACCGGCAAACATCTGGTCGCCGATCTTCAACTGATCGGGAACATTCGTGAGTTGTTCCACGGCAGCGTTCACCAACGGTTCAGCACGGTTACCACCGCCTGAAGTGTCGTAGGCGTTCTGAGAGGTCTTGACCATATCACTGGAGACGGGTCCGAAAGCACGCCATTGCGTGGGGAAGCCTTGGGTTGTGTCGGGCGAGCCGCCGGTTTCGCGCTGAATTGCGCCCGTGTTAATAAATTCCCATAATTGGTGATTAATTGCTAGAATTGACATAATGTTTTCCTGTTAACAGTGTGGTGACAAAAAAATTCCCGCCGCCGAATACGGGCAGGGCTGTTAGGTGATTGTATGGTCGGGTGATAGTGGGGTGTCTGGCACACAGGCTATACCGGCGCGCCATGCCGAATCAGTGAGGGCTTATCCGATCACAATGCTTAAATACGCGGGTTCGGAACGG
The DNA here is from genome assembly GCA_030426385.1 of Phycisphaerae bacterium. Taxonomy (GTDB): domain Bacteria; phylum Planctomycetota; class Phycisphaerae; order Phycisphaerales; family Phycisphaeraceae; genus JAUHYI01. Next base: position 96,650 of record JAUHYI010000004.1, on the reverse strand, counting down.
GTACGTCTATAAAATGATGACTTCATGCTTTCGTCTCATCGAATCAGATGATTCGTCTGGATACGTTTGGCCGACACTTCTCGTTTGGTCTGCGATCGGCTACACCGCTGGACGGATGCTCGGCAATATACCAACCCATACCAGTCTTGACTAGACATTTTTCATCATTCAGACAAATTAGAACCCCTAAGAACCCCACGAAGCCCCCCCACCCACACCCCGCACCCCGCACCCCGCACGCATCACGACTTGTGCCAACGCATACGTTTTATCAAACCACACCAAAGCTGGCGCACAGTAAAACTGTGAAAAAACGAACGCCGAGGCGAAAATCAAACCCAAATTACCACTGCGTAGGCATGCCAATGAGATCCTTTCTCGGTCCTTGCAACCACGGATCCCACAATAATTCCTGGCCCGGATCTTCTTCGGGATACCAGATTCGCATAGGTGTTGCACCATAACTATGTGGCTTGATGTCTTGTTTTACATGTCGGCCATGTCCATCAACAAACATGACGTTCGCACCATCACTATGTCGTAAACCCACCATTATTGATGGGTTGCTTGTCGTCGCATTGTCATCAATGAAAAAATACGACCGAGGGTTTGACATATTGGTTTCTGGATGCATGTCGATTGCTACACCATCAGCATATGTCACCGTCTTAGTCGGTTCGTATACATCGGTTACTTTGACAAAATGTAAATTTGGCGGCCCATTAGAATTTCCCGTGTTCTTTACATTACCCAAAAAACGATTCATTTTGATCGTACGATTAACTTCTCGATCCGATTCAGAAAACGAGTTCCATATTGGGTCATTTTTAATCTGGGTGTGTTTACGACTAGCGGCCGTGGTACCATAATTAATAGCCCCTTCTCCCAAATATCGATCCACCGCATTAAACCAAAGATGTCGAGCGCGCTCGTTAATAAAAGCAATATCGCTATCGTTCGTCGGCTGCGGAAAATATAGCTGGTTCTCATCGGCATACATCAACGTCGCCACCATCACCTGCCGCATGTTGCTCCGGCATATCGATGCAGACGCCGCATCCCGCGCACTGCCCAGCACCGGCAACAGGATCGCCAACAGCAGTGCGATGATACTGATCACGACCAACAGCTCGATCAGCGTGAACGCGCCGCGTTGTTCGCGGTTCGCCTGATGGGCACGCGAACAGCGACACGCATATTCACATGGATATTCACACCGATATTCAGTTGAACAATGACTGCGGTTGCGGGTTCGTCGTTGCATGCGATCATTCCTGGCTATCACGGCCACGGGTTCCGGGTCAGTTCCGAGTCAAAACACATTGCCACATCCTGCGCGCATCACGCCCAACATGTACCAATGAAAAACTTAAAACTGAATTGACACAAGCCGACGCATTCTAACCCCCGCTTTCCCCCGCCGATATGCTAGATTGGCTCAAACCGACGCCTTAACCGAATTTTAATCCATTCGCGTCCAACCGGTCAATTTTACGACATACCCCACGCCAAACCAACCCCCATCACAATTTCACCCATTAATGGCCATCATGGTTCTACAGCACCCCCTTTTCCACCTATCCTTTTATCATGCCCCCACCCCCCCACACACATCCCCCACTCATGCCCACGCACGCACCCCGCATCCACCCGCCCCACATTCACCCACCCCGCGCCCTGACGCGCTCTACTAGTCCCCTGATTGGCACCCACCCACTTTTTAACTTTTAGCGATCTTCCACCCGTGCAACGCAAAACCAACCAACGCCAGATCATCCGCGATACCTTCGAACAGATCAGCCGACCCCTCAATGTCGCTGAGGTCCTGGCTGAAGCGCAAAAACAACGCCCCAGCCTCGGCCAGGCCACCGTCTATCGCGCCATCAACGACCTCGTCGATCAGGGTTGGCTCAAGCCCGTCGAATTGCCAGGCGAACCGCCACGCTATGAACGGGCCAACCTCGGCCATCATCATCATTTCCAATGTCGCGCCTGCCAGCGCGTTTTTGATATGCCCGGATGCAACCAACACATCGCTGAACTCGCCCCCAAAGGCTTCACCGTCGAGTCACACGAAATCATCCTCTACGGCCTATGCGATCAATGCCCCCCCCAGCGCGCGCCCTAGCTCCCCTACAGCTCCCCCCAGCTCCCCCCCCAACTCCCCCCACAACTTCCACCCGCATGCATTCATCCTCAGACAAACCCAACAAACCCCGCCCCTCCAATTCGTAACCCCTGCCCACACTCGCGCCTTAGCGCCTCCCCTTCTCACTTCCCCACTTCCCCACTTTTAACTTTTAACTTTTAACTGATCACTCTACTCCCCCGCTGACACCATCACTTCCCCGATTTCGACTTGCCCGAAATAGCACTCGTCCAAATAAAACCCATCGTTCGTCACTGTCGTCGTCACCGTCAATTGTGTAAACGGTTCGGCAGTCGTGACCCCCACAAAATGCGCTTCCCCGTTCCGCCCGTAAAAATCATCCAGCAGTTTCACCACTTCCCCCGTATCCGTCGTCACCACCAGGTCCGCTGGCTCCCCAGCATCTGCAAAATCAATCAGTTGAAACCCCACCGCATTCACCGGCGAATCGAACGTTAACACCAACTGTCTCGCATCCGTGATCATCACGCTCCGCGCTCCGTCCGTGGCCCGACTCGCCGCGTTATGTCGTCGCATCGTGTATCCCGCTTCGCACGCTAGCGTCACCCCTTCACACGAATACGATGTCTGTTCCCCCGATTCAATCTCTTCAAAACTTTGTTTCTTCAACGTCGCAGAACCCGTTTCATAAAACGCCTGCTCCTGCGTATAAACCGTCGGCAAGTCCCCCAATGCCGACTGCGTACACAGCCCCACGCCACCCACTGCTCCCACAGCAATCACGGCATACAGTCGCCCCGCACAACACATCAATTGCTGGCATTTCATGGTCTGGTTCATGTTCGTTCTCCTTCGTGCCTCAGGTGCCTTCATCGCAATCCAACAGGATCGCAACCCAACACCGCTGACCCAACATTCAAACAAACAATAAATTCACCCCATCAGGCAAACTCTTTTCCTCCTTTCCCACAATAACGCCACTTGCCCACCCCTCACTTCCCGCACATCCCATACACACACACCAACCCTCACAACCCCCCCCACACCCCACACTTCCCCACTTTTAACTTTTAACTTTTAACTTTTAACTTTGTCGATCTTACAACTCACCCCGCGGTCGATGACAATTCGGTGCGCATATTCGGACAAGGCAATTCGCTTGAGCCCATCAGATATTCATCGATCGCCCGCGCTGCGCCGCGTCCTTCCGCAATCGCCCACACGATCAACGATGCGCCTCGACGCATATCGCCCGCTGTAAATACGCCGTCCACGTTCGTCGCGAACTTGCCATAGTCCGCTTCCACCGCACCCCATTTCGTGTTCACCCCAAACTGTTCCACGATGTTCGGCGTATCGTGTCCTGTAAATCCAATCGATAAAAACACATGATCCGCAGGCAACTCACGCACATCACCGCTCCGCGACGAAACCATTTTTCCCGTCTCCTCGTCGCGCGACCAGCTCAACATTTCCACTTTCACCGCACACACCGCGCCACTGCCATCGTCTATGAATTCCAATGGCAACACCTGATACTCGCGCGGGTCGCGTTTGAATTTCGCTTCGCCTTCCTTGTGCGAATAGTCCAGAAAATAGGTCCCTGCCTCGCCGGGCCAGGGATGTGCGTCATCGCGTTCCATCGGCTCGCGCTGACGACGTGTGATATTCAACAGGCTCTTGCACCCTTGTCGCAGCGCAGTGCCGATGCAGTCCGCACCGGTATCACCACCGCCGATGACAATAACGTGCTTGTCCTTGGTATCAATAAATTGTCCGTCTTCGAATTTTGAATCCAACAAACTCTGCGTCGTGCCATGCAGATATTCCATGGCCATATGCACGCCGGATAATTTTCGTCCGGGTATTTCCAGATCGCGCCCCTGCAACGCGCCGCAGGCCAACAACACCGCATCAAATCGCTCTCGCAATTCTTCGGCCGACAAACTTCCCGGGGCCCCCACATTCACATTCGTGCGAAACGACACGCCCTCGGCTTCCAACAACTTCACCCGGCGCGTCACCACATCTTTTTCCAGTTTCATGTTCGGCACGCCGTACATCAATAGCCCGCCGATGCGATCATCGCGCTCGAATACAGTCACCGAGTGCCCGACTTTGTTCAGTTGATCCGCAGCCGCCAAACCCGCCGGCCCCGAGCCGATCACTGCAATACGCTTGCCCGTCCGCGCTTCATCGCTCGGCGGATTCGCAACCACCCACCCTTCTTCAAACGCTTTATCAATGATCGCGCATTCGATACTTTTTATCGTCACCGCTGGTTCATTGATTCCCAACACGCACGCCGACTCGCACGGCGCTGGACAAATTCGACCTGTCCACTCTGGAAAATTATTCGTCTTGGCAAGCCGTTCGTACGCATCGCGCCACCGACCCTGGTACACCAGATCATTCCATTCCGGAATCAGGTTATCAATCGGGCATCCCGTCTCCGATTGACAAAACGGCACACCGCAATCCATGCAACGCGCACCCTGCGATTTCAATACCTTGTCATCATCGCGCGTATAAATTTCATACCAATCGCTCAAGCGCACCAATGGATCGCGCGAAGGCATCGCCTGACGGTCAAACTCTAAAAATCCGGTCGGTTTACCCATAATGCTTAACTTCTTTTCTTCAACCAATGCCTCAAAAAACGATTCCCCCCTCCCCAAAAAATCTTAACTTACGACCCCACATTCTCCGCCTGCGTCGGCACATCCAGCGTCCCCGGCTCGATCACCTCGGCCTTACGCGCTTCCAACACACGCTTGTAATCAATCGGCATCACCTTCACAAAATGTGCCAAACTCATTTCCCATGTCGTTAAAATTCGCTCGGCCAAACTTGATCCCGTGTAATGCAAATGCGCTTCGATCAAGCCACGCAGTTCCGCCACGTCCTCGGCCTCTTCCACATCATCGAAATCAATCATGCCCATGTTGCACCGCTCAAGCAGTTCATCACGCGGGTCATACACATACGCAATACCACCCGACATGCCCGCCGCAAAATTTCGACCCGTCGGACCCAGCACCACCACTCGGCCACCGGTCATGTATTCGCAGCCGTGATCGCCCACACCTTCGACCACTGTCTGCGCACCCGAATTACGCACGGCAAATCGTTCGGCAGCGATGCCTCGGAAAAATGCCTGGCCCGACGTCGCGCCATACAACGCCACGTTACCAATCAATATATTTTCTTCCGCCACGTATCGACTGTTCTTCGGCGGATAGATCGCCAATCGGCCGCCTGACAATCCCTTGCCCACGTAGTCGTTCGCGTCACCTTCAAGTTCCAGCGAAACACCATGCGCCAACCACGCACCAAAACTCTGGCCCGCCCAACCCGTGAACTTGATGTTGATCGTGTCATCGGGCAAACCGGATTCGCCAAAACGTTTCGAGACTTCATGGCTCAACATCGCACCCACCGTCCGGTCCGTGTTGATGATCTTCGATTCAAAATAAACCGGCTTGCTGTCTTCCAGCGCAGGCTTCGCTTTGGCAATCAATTCACGATCCAACACGTGATCGATCCCGTGATCCTGTTCGATCATCTTTCGCACTTGCGTATCCGCATACACAATTTTCGCAGGATTCAGGATCGGCCCCAGATCCAGACCATCCGACTTCCAATGCTTCACCGCGTTATCGCTATGCAACATATCCACCCGGCCGATCATTTCATCGATCTTCGCAAAACCCAGCTCTGCCATAATCTGTCGCGCTTCTTCTGCCACCATGAACAGGTAGTTCACCACATGCTCGGGTTGGCCCGCGAACTTCTTACGCAGCGCAGGATTCTGTGTCGCAATCCCCACCGGACACGTATTCAAATGACACTTGCGCATCATGATGCAGCCCAGCGTAATTAGCGGGGCTGTCGAAAAGCCGTACTCCTCTGCACCGAGCAGCGCAGCCATCACGACATCACGTCCGGTCTTCAATTGACCGTCCGTTTCCAATCGCACTCGCGAGCGCAGGTTATTCATCACCAACGTCTGATGCGCCTCGGCAATGCCCAGCTCCCACGGCAAGCCCGCGTGTTTGATACTCGTCAACGGCGACGCACCGGTTCCGCCTTCGGCACCCGAGATCAGAATGTGATCCGCATGCGCTTTGGCCACGCCCGCTGCCACCGTACCCACCCCAACTTCGGCGACCAGCTTCACGCTCACTTGCGCGCTCGGGTTGCTGTTCTTCAAATCAAATATCAATTGCGCCAAATCTTCGATCGAATAAATATCGTGATGCGGCGGCGGTGAAATCAATCCCACGCCCGGCGTGCTGTATCGCACCCGCGCAATAATTTCATCAACCTTATAACCGGGCAATTGACCACCCTCACCCGGCTTGGCACCCTGGGCAATTTTGATCTGCAACACATCGGCGTTCGTCAGATACCAACTCGTCACACCGAATCGCCCCGACGCGATTTGCTTGATACTCGATCGTTTCGAATCACCATTGGTCAGCGGTACGAATCGCGCAGGATCTTCGCCACCTTCGCCGGTGTTCGATCGACCGCCTAGTCGATTCATCGCAATCGCCAACGACTCATGCGCTTCGGCAGAGATCGAACCGAAACTCATCGCGCCCGTGCGGAATCGCTTCACGATCTCGCTGGCTGGCTCCACCTCATCAATCGAAATCGCTTGACCCGCGCGACCATCCTGACCCGGCTTATTGAAATCCAACAGCCCACGCAATGTGCAACGCGCTTCATTTTCATGATTCACATAGTTGGCAAACTTCCAATACGCATCCTTATCCCCGCGTCGCGCCGCTGTTTGCAACTGCGCAATTGATGTTGGGTTCAGCATGTGCTTCTCGCCGCCCGAGCGCCACGAATACTCACCCGGATTGGGCAGCACATCCAAACGCACTTGCCCGCGCTTCGGATAGCCCAGTTCATGTCGGCGTACCGCTTCCTTGGCTAACACGTCAAAACCCGCGCCTTGCAAACGCGAAGACGTTCCCGCAAAACATCGCTGGATCACTTCGTCACGCAAACCAATACATTCAAAAATCTGCGCGCCCTTGTAACTGGCCAGCGTCGAGATCCCCACCTTGCTCATCACTTTCAACAAACCCTTACGCACTGCACGCACATAATTCACCACCACTTTGTCTTCGCGGTCGGCTTTGTCCAGGTCCGCATCGGTATCCGTCTTGAAAAAGATCACCCCTTCGTCCTGCAATTGCCACAGTGCTTCAAACGCCAGGTACGGATTCACCGCGTCCGCACCATAGCCAAACAGCGTGGCAAAATGATGTACTTCACGCGCTTCGCCGGTTTCCAGAATCAAACCAATCTGCGTCCGCTTGGCGCTGCGTACCAGGTGATGATGCACCGTGCCGCAGGCCAACAATGAACTGATCGGCACCCGTCGTTCGTCGACCGCCCGATCCGACAAAATAATCAGCGAGTCACCTTCGCGAATCGCTTCGGTGGCTTCGTGACAGATTCGATCCAACGCTTCCAACATCGCCTCACGCGCGCTTTGGCCGTGCCGTGGTTTTTCAAACGTGATATCAATCGTCCGACTGCGCCAATGCCGCTCGCCCTGTTGATGATCAATCCCTTTCAACATGGCCAACGTTTCGTTCGTGATCACCGGTCGTTGCAGGTGAATCCGATTGCTATGCAACGGCGTGGTGTCCAGCAGGTTTTCTTCCGGACCGATGTAACACTCCAGACTCATGATGATTTCTTCACGAATCGGATCGATCGGCGGATTGGTGACCTGAGCAAACAACTGCTTGAAATAATCATAGATCAAGCGCGGCTTATCGCTTAACACCGCCAGGGGTGTATCGTTACCCATGGAACCCAGGGGTTCTTTCGATTCGTTCACCATCGGCCGCATTAACACATGCAAATGTTCCAGCGTATAGCCGAACGCTTGCAAGCGCTGCGTTAATTCCTTGCCGTGACGACGCAGTTCCACCGGCTTGGGTTCGAGATCATTGATCTCCACCTTGTTCTCTTTGAGCCAACCGGCATAATCACGGCGCGAGGTAATTTCATGCTTTAATTCGCCATCGGGAATCAAACGTCCCTGTTCGAAATCAACCAGGAACATACGCCCGGGTTGCAATCGGCCTTTCTCCAGAATTTTTTCGTTGGGCACTTCCACCACGCCCACTTCGCTGGCCATGATCACCATGTCGTCATCGGTCACGTAATAACGCGACGGACGCAATCCGTTTCGATCCAACGTCGCGCCGATCGTTCGACCATCGGTAAACACCACCGACGCCGGCCCATCCCATGGCTCCATCAGGTTCGCGTGATATTCGTAAAACGCTTCCTTGGTCAGATTCATCGATTCATGATTCTGCCACGCTTCGGGAATCATCATCATCATCGATTCAGGCATCGAACGCCCGGCCATGTACAACAACTCAAGCGCGTTATCGAAATTACCTGAGTCCGACGTGTCCGGCTCAATGACGGGGAATAGTTTTTGCAATTCCTCGTCAGTGAAATGCGGGCTATGCATCAACCCTTCGCGCGCGTGCATCCAATTGATGTTGCCGCGCATCGTGTTGATTTCACCATTGTGACTCATAAAGCGCATCGGCTGGGCGCGATCCCACGAGGGGAATGTGTTTGTGCTGAAGCGCGAATGGACCATTGCCAGATGACTTTGGAATGTCGGGTCGCGCAAGTCTGCATAGTATTGCGGTACCTGCGTCGAGGTCAGTTGGCCCTTGTAAATGATCACGCGCGTTGACAGCGAGCAGATGTAAAACAGTTCTGCCTGATCCAATTGCGGATTGCCTCGCAAGCGATGGCTGGCAAATTTACGGGCGACATATAACTGTCGTTCAAACGCATCTTCCAACACGGAGGCGGGCTTGTCTGCGAAACGATTGATCAACGGTTGGCCTGCCGCGACGAACAACATTTCAATACGCGGTTCCTGTTTGCGCGCCGTCGGGCCGATCATCGAATTGTCGGTCGGCACTGGTCGCCAACCCAACACGCGCAATCCTTGTTCGCCGATGATCGTGGATAGCTCGCGTTTGCATGTTTCGCGCTGGTCGTGATCGGTCGGTAAGAAAATCAAACCCGCGGCATATTGGCCGTTGGGTGGCAATGATAAATTCAAATCATCCTTGGCGACGCGTGTCAGAAACTCATACGGCAAGCCGGTCATGATGCCCGCGCCGTCGCCGGTGTTTTCTTCACAACCACATGCGCCACGATGATCCATGCGACTGAGCATGACCAACGCATCGGACACGATGGCATGCGAAGGCTTGCCCTTGATGTGCGCGATAAATCCAACGCCGCAGTTGTCGTGTTCGTTGGCTGGATCGTACAACCCCTGGGCCACGGGCTTGCCGTGTCGTAGTTTCGCAGGGTCGTTCAGATTGGCAGCAATGTCGGACAAATTCGTGATTCCAGATTCAGGGTTGAGTGTGTTAAGCGTGTTGGCGTTGAGTTGATTCGAAGATGATGCGGTGTGTGGTGTGGTCATGTTCGGTCCCCCGCATAGGTGGTGTCGGACATGGCGGATGTCGCAGATGTCATGGATGTCGCAGATGCGTCTGAAGTGCTTGACACTACGAGGTCATGTGTATCGACCTGACTATTGTTCGGGTTTTCGTCTTGCGATTGTTGGCCCAGTTGTTGGCCTGCTTGTTGACCTGATTGTTGCGACAAGGGCCCGGCGTGTTTGATCAGGTATTGCACAAACGTGTTGGCCGCCGGCGCGAGAATGGCCTCGCCGTTGCGGCCCGAACCATTCTGTCGTGAACGCTTGGCATAAATCACACCCAACGGCCGAACGATTTCGGGCACCAATGGCAATGCCACCAAGGTGTGACCTTGCACTTCATGGAGCACACTGCTGCGCGGCAGAATGGTTAGTTTGTCGGTGACTGCCACGGCGGCCTTGATCGTGTCGAGGTTGTCAAAGGTATGCGTGATTTCCGGCAACTCGCCAGTCGGGCTGTGCTCGCGCAAATAGCGACGGATGCGCCGGCCCAATGGCAACTCGCATTCCAACGTGACAAATTCGTAATCCACCAGTTCATGAGCATGGACCGACAGTGCGTCCAGCGCATCGAGACTCAGAGAATTTTGTGAATCGGTATCGGAGTCGCGATCGTGATGATGGTTGCGCTCGCGTGCATCGGCGAAGCGTTGGGCCAACGGATGGTTCGGAGCGCAAACGACGCACATGATTTCATCGCGAAGCGGGATCACGCCGACGTCGCGCCAGGTGCGCGGATAGGACACGATGCCCAGATCGGATCGGCCTGACTTCACAATGTCGTGCACGGTTTCGGGCCGATGGTAGGTGATGTCGATATCAACGCGGGGATGCATCCGACCAAAGGCGTCGGCGATCCGATTGAGCCAATCGATGCCGGCGGAATAGATGGCCTCAATGCGAATGCGGCCGTCGAGTCGTGGCTGCAAACTGGTCACGCGTTGTTCGAGTGCTTCGTAGTTGCTGATCAGATCCTCGACACCCTTGAGAAACACCTCGCCGGCATGGGTGAGGGTAAGCGGTCGCACGGATCGATCGAGCAGGGTGACGTGAAGGTTTTTTTCCAGCGCAGCCAGACGTTGGCTGGCTGCGGATTGGGTGATCCCAGCCAATTCTGCGGCGCGGCTGACACTGCGAAGCTTGGCAGCTTCCAGAAAGATCTGCAGCGTTCTCATATCGCAGATGTTTTTCATAGGTCAGTCCGGTGGGTAGAGGTTTGGTGAGTCTGGGTTTGAGGATTTGCGATCCGTGCAAAATCAGGCCGATCCGTGAACGCATGTTCTTGAAGCTTCGTGAAGCTTCGTGAAGCTTCGTGAGGCAATGGGCTGTTCGTCTCGTCGTGCGAGTCGTCAAACACCAAACGCCGTCAGGTGGCGCCGAGTGCCTGGCAAGTGCCTGGCAAGTGTCTGCCAAGTGCCTACGGATGTCGTCAGGCATAGACGGCAGGAACACGGGTAGCCCATTTGTGTGCCGCGTTATTAATTAAATTAATAGTGCGGTTCAATATCATCGTATATTCTAATGTCGAGCCGAATAGCGTATCACGCGTGATCCATGAAATCAAGCGGCGAGGGTCGCCTCGTACGGATTAATAACCGCAGCAATACCGCAGCAAAAGCCCAAGATGATGCCAAAAAACCTGATGTCCGGTAACAAGCCCACTGAAAGGTCGATCGGCGAAGGGATAACCCCGGTATGGCCAATCGGTCGATGAACAGAATAACAGGAAATGCCCGGCGAGGCCAGATTTTTTATAAATCCAACAAACACATGGCGTTAGACACAATTACCACCAATCCCACGTCCACGAACAGCCCCGCTGCACCTGCAATTCGGCCTGATGACCCCTCACCCAACCTCCCTGCTTCGCCCGCTCAACCCACGGTTGCGCATGTTTTGCATAGTTTGCATTACGCGGGAGCGGAGATGTTGGCCGCTGGTTTGGGGCGTGATTTACGCGATCGCTACCGGTGTATCTATATATGTCTCGATGAAATCGGCCCGCTGGGCAAAACCATGCGCGAACAGGGATTCGAGGTGGTTTGCCTGGATCGCCGACCCGGCATCGATTGGCGAGCCATGCGACGGATGGGTCAGGTGATCCGCCGCTATGGGGTGAACCTGTTGCATGCTCACCAATACGGCCCGTTTTTTTATGCGGCGATGGGCCGAGCGATGGTGCGCCGGCCCGCGTGTCGGGTTTTGTTTACTGAACATGGCCGGGAATATCCGGATTGGCGTCGTGCCAAACGGGTGTGGGCCAACAAATGGTTATTGCGACGTGATGATCGGGTGACTGCGGTGGGTCAATATGTGGCGGATCTGCTGGTTGCCAATGAGGGCATTGCCTCGCCTCGCATTGAGGTGATTCTTAACGGGATCGATCCCAATTCGTTTAGCCAACCCAAGCGCGATCGAGCTGCTGTGCGACAAGCCCTGGCGATCACGGACGATCAGCCGATGGTGATTCAGGTCGCACGGTTTCATCCGGTGAAGGATCATGCCACGGGTTTGCGCGCGTTTGCTCAGACCGCGCACGACATGCCCGACGCGCGATTGGTGTATGTCGGCGACGGGCCGCAGCGCGGTGCGATGGAACGATTGGCTGAAGATCTGGGCGTAGAAGATCGGGTGCGCTTCGTGGGTGTGCGCACGGATGTGGCAGACCTGTTGCATGCGGCGGATGTGTTTATGCTCAGCAGTTTGAGCGAGGGGATCAGCGTCACGTTGTTGGAAGCCATGGCTGCGAAGTTGCCGATCGTCGCCACGGATGTGGGCGGTAATGCGGAAGTGATCGAGCACGGGCGCACCGGTTGGTTGGCCCCGCGTCAGGATCATGAGGCCATGGGTGCGCATTTAACGCGACTGTTGCGAGACAATGCCATAGGACGCGCGATGGGATTGGCCGGGCGCGTGCGTCTGCACGAACATTTCACCCAGGCACGTATGCATCAGGCCTATGCGGAACAATACAACGCGATGTTGCATCATTATCATTGTTCAACGATATACAAGAAACGCCAAGCGGCATAGCCTACGATAGTGGCATGAAAAACCATCTATTTTTGCCACGCGTTTGCCCCGAAAAAACCAATGGAATTACGTTATTGATAAGACGCGCCGCCTGGGTTGTGGCGTTTGTCGCGTTGGTGATAGGCATCCTGGGAACAGGCCAGATGCAGGCGGCAGATCGTAGCCATGGCGCCAGTGACGCCAATAACGCCAATAACCCCAAAGATGTCAGTGACCCTATCCCGAATCAGGCACAGCCCTCTGACTCATTAGCAAATCCATTGACCAAGTTCACCCATGCCTGGCGTGACGATCCCGTGTGGTTTGATGGCAAAACCGAATATGCCGTGTACGACGCGACGCGCACCGTCTATGGCAAAGCGCGCTCGTATCAAGCACGGATGATTACCAACAAGGAACACGCATCAGCAGACACCTTTACAAAATCAGCCAACAACAAAGGGCGTTCGGTTTTCAAATTCCATGTGCGTGATGAAGTGCCTACGGAAAATTACACGTACTATTTTTCGACGATGGTCTATGTGGGCACAGACGATTTGAAATCGCTGAAAATCGATATGGGTTCGCAAGAGGATTGCGGCGCGACCTTCAAACAGGTGATCAATCATCAAGGCAAATTATGGTGGGAACAGTTTTCGTATTTTCCCAATGAGGGACGCGTGCATGATGAAATGATCGATCCGCCAGCGTCGATGGTTTTTGCCGATGCGTTGCCATTGGTGTTGCGTGGTTATCCGTTTGAGTCGCCGATGGCTCAAGCGATAACATTGCAGGTGTTGCCCGATACGACGGACACGCATCTGACGTCGATGAAATTGGAATCGTGGGCGGTAAGCTATGTGGGCCAGGAATCGTTGACGTTGCCGATCGGTTCGGTGTCCGCGCATCATTTGCGTTTGCGATACGTAGGCCCCACGCGGGAAGCCAGGCCTGCGGTGGACATGTGGTTTGACGCGGATGCGAAAACGGGACACCGCCTGGTACAGATGGTGGGCACCCCAGGTGAAAAAGCAAGAAGAAAAGCGGAAGGAAATACGGGGGAAAACGTGGGGGGGATTGTGGGGGGAAATGTGGGGGGGATTGTGGGGGGAAATGTGGAGGGGAATGTGGGGGGAAATGTGGAGGGGAATGTGGGGGGGAATGTGGGGGGGAATGTGGGGGGGGTGACGTATCGGTTGCGATCGGTTGAACGGTGGGCTTATTGGGAGCGATAACCACGCTCTGGGTCCATTAAGGTTATCGGCTGATTTATCCGATGATGAAGAGGAAAGTGACTGAATGACTACAAGTTTCATAAGTAATCCAAAAGCGACCCAACTCCTATAATTTCAATTACTTATCTTCACTTGAATTCAGAAAATGAATCCAGAAAACGATAGTTTGGAAGATCGTTTGATGTGCCATAAATGATGGTTGGGTAGTTGTTTAAAGAACCAGGATGCAATTGAATATGATGCGTGACCGTTGGCAAAATACCGTGGCAACCCTGCCCGTTAAGTGCCTGATTTGTGCCAAGGCGAGCCAACTCACAGCCTTGATTCTCGCCGCCGCGCTGATGGTCAGCCTGGCCGGACCCACCCTGCAAGCGGGGGTGCAATCACAAGTGGAAGAAGTGGTCCGGGCCGCCGCGCTCAAAAACACCGATGTGAGCATCATGGCCGTCGACCTGGCGACCGGCGAAGAACTGTTGCGCCTCGACGCGGATCGGCCCATGACGCCCGCAAGTAATATGAAACTGGTCACGACAGCCGCCGCACTGTCGGTCTTGGGTGTGGATTTTGTCTTCCGCACCGAATTGCAAATGCTCATGCCAACCGATTGGCAGAAAACCCAGGGCAAAGTCGTCAGCGAATATCCCGATCTGGTGATCAAGGGCGACGGCGATCCGGCTTTTGGTGATCCGAAATTGTTAAAACGTGGCAACCTCGATGTCGAAAAACTGATCAACATCTGGGTGCAGGCTGTCACCAGCCGAAATGTCACGCACGTGAACCGTTTGTTTGTAGATGATCGAATTTTCGATCGCGAATATGTGCATCCCGATTGGCCGCGCGATCAATTGAATGAACGCTATTGCGCGCAGGTTTCAGGCATTACATTTCATAACAACTGCATCGAGCTGTATCCAACTCCCACGCGACTCAACGAAAGTCCACGTGTGCGCATGTCACCGGTGGCACGATTTATCAGCACATTGAACCGTGCGAAAACCGATAAAACCGACACCTTCGGCGTGACTCGCAAGCCCGGCTCCAACAATCTGACCTACTCCGGTAAGGTTCATCGATCTCGGCAAACGCCAGTGATGATCACGATCGATACCCCGCCGACATTTTTAGGCCAGTTGCTCGCCGAGCGTTTGATCGAAGCTGGCGTGGGCGTGAGTGAAATCGTCTTGCCTGCCGAAGATCAGGTAATTCCCCAGGGCACCCTGATTCATGCGGTGCAAACGACCATGCCGTTGATCTTGCAACGGACGAACAAGGATTCGCAAAATCTATTCGCCGAGTGCCTGTTGAAACGCATGGGCCATCAGCAAACCGGCGCGCCGGGCAGTTGGCACAATGGTGCCGCTGCGCTTCGGATTTTCCTGCGTGACAAACTCGGCGCGCGGGCAGCCGCGTTTCACATTGCCGATGGCTCAGGATTGAGTTCCGAAAATCGCGTGACCTCGCACCTGTTGGTCGATCTGCTCACAGCAGTCAACGAAGACCCCGAGCTATCAGTGCCGTTTCGCGAAAGCCTGTCCATTGGCGGCGTGGATGGCACGTTACGCAAGCGCCCGACCTATCCGATTACTGGAAAGCTATTAGGAAAAAGCGGTTACATTGATTCGGTCAGTGCCCTGTCAGGCTATCTGGTGTATGACGACCCAACTCGGCCCTCGGGCGAACGGGTCATTGCCTTCAGCATGTTGTTCAATGGATTTCAGCCCCCGATTTACAATCATCAGATCAAGCGCGTGCAGGATCGCGTGCTGAATCTGCTGGATTCAGAAGTCGCCCCACGCGTCAGTCAGGAAGTCCAGGCCCAGGTCGGCGGCGGATAAAATCAACCCGCCAACCTGCCAATCTAACAACCTGCGCAGTTGCGAGCTGCGAGCTACGCTGGTGGAATGGAATGATGGCTCAGCAATTTAAAGCGTTGCTACGACAGGGTATAGCGCTCAACCAATCCTATTCGTAAAGTTTGATGTTTAGCGGGCAACGCGCCAGCGTCCCGTTTCGTGAACGCAAATGATGCGATTGAAATAAGAGTCTAGCGGAGTCAGCCCAGCCGCCCGTAAATACAGCCACCTATAAAAATAACACGGGATGCTGCGCGTCGCCCGCTAAACGTGCGGTTGGAATGCGCTAATTCAAGGCGCCCGGGAATGGCATGGAAGAGCGTGCGGGGGATGGGGGGTGGGGGGGGGTGTCCACAACGTGAGGGATAAGTTGTGGAAAACCCGGCCAATTCTCCATTCCGAAGCGCCAGGCAAGCCCTACATGAACACCGATCACAGCAACTGATCATCGTTCATCATAAAACTGATCGGTGTTCATAAAAACAGCCATGTGGATTCGTCATGGAAACGACAGGTTTTCCCGGCCAATATACACAATGCAATTCGTTGTGTAACAAGTGATTATGGATCGCATGCCCGGGTTATACACTAACCGACAGCGGATTACTAAGAAGACGAGATATATATACTCTTCTACTATTAGAAGAAGGCTGACGGGAAAGTCCCTGAGAAACAGACGTGCGTTGGGAGCATGTGGGCTTTGGGTCCGCGAGGCTCCGGGTTTTACCACGATAGCGTAGGGTAAGGCATGGTGACGCGTCGCGATGCGCCGCCCAAAGGCGTCGGCTAACGGGGAAACTCATATTTTTTAGGCCCTCGATGACGCTTCCACTCCCCTGCTGACTTGCCGAGGGCTAAAAATTCAATCGGAACCCCGTCTGAATTTCATGGGTTGGCATTTCGTGCAACACACGGTGGTTCGCGCAGCGACGGTGAGTTTGTCCAGGGGCCGTTTGCAACGGACGCAAGGTTGGCCGGCGCGGCTGTAAACCTGGTGCTGGATTTGGAACCAGCCGGGGTCGCCGGTGGCATTGACGTAATCGCGGAGGGTTGAGCCGCCAGCCTTGATCGCCTGGGCGAGAATGTGGTGCCAGGCGGTGACCATTTTCCGTATCTGAAGTGACGACAGCAAGTTAGCAGGTGTAAGCGGGTGGATTCTGGCAGTGAACAGGGTTTCATCGACGTAGATATTGCCCAGTCCCGCGACGACGCTCTGGTCGAGCAGGACAGCCTTGATGGGCCGAGTCGTGCGTTGGAGTTTGGGACGAATTTGGGCAGGCGTGGCGACCAAGGCATCGGGGCCGAGTTTGGACCAGCGGTTGGCGATGAGCGTGGCGTGGTCGGGGTAGGTCCAGATGCCGCCGAATCGGCGTGGGTCGGTGAACATGACGCGGTGGCCGTTGGTCAGATGCCAGACGATGTGGGTATGCGGGGAGAGATGAGAACGCGACGAACGCGACAAGTTCGTCCGGTGCGACGGTTTAGAACTACGGCCTGTTCCTGTTGCAGATTTAGGCTTACCAGGGGAAATGTGGGGTGGGGAGCGGAGGGAGCCTGACATGCCGAGGTGGACGCAGACGCATTGGCCGGAGTCAGCAACGATGAGCAGTTGTTTGCCCAGGCGTTCGAGGGATTGAACGGTTTTGCCAGCGAGTAGCGCCGCGGCCCGCTGGCGTTGACTGGGACGACTGGGGGTTGGGGTTTGATTGGGCGATAGGCGAACGATGTCGGGCCGACGGATCTGGACGCGCTCGATCGTTTGGCCCAGAAGTATGGGTTCGATGCCTCGGCGGACGGTTTCAACCTCGGGTAATTCGGGCATGGTGCTATTGTGATGGGAATGGGGTCGGGTGTAAATGGTGTAACAGTCGTGCATAACTGGACGGTAAGTCGTGGGGACGAGCCAACCTCGGAGGCGAACGGGCTATACTCAACAGGTCCGTTTGGTCCTATCTGGAGATGCTGTCCATGTCTGATGCCCCCGCGAACGAAACGAATGTTGAAACTGGTGGAAAGTCTAGCGGTACTAGTGGAGCAACCGGTTCCGGGGGAAGTGCTGGGGAAGGTGGTGGGGAAAGTGGGGGGAAAGGTGGAGGGGCTGAAGAAATTGGCAGCGAGGCTGTGCAGGCAGCACGGGCATTGCGTGAGCAAGTGGCGCGGGTGATCGTGGGCCAGGAAGCGGTGATTGATGAATTGCTGATCGCGCTGTTCTGTCGTGGGCATGCGGTGTTGATCGGCGTGCCGGGATTGGCCAAAACGTTGTTGATATCGACGATCGCGCGTTCGATGAGTCTGGCGTTTAACCGGATTCAATTCACGCCGGACCTGATGCCATCGGATATCACGGGAACGGAAGTGATTGAGGAGGATCGCGCGTCGGGCGTTCGACAATTGCGATTTGTGAAAGGGCCTGTGTTTGCCAATGTGGTGCTGGCCGACGAGATCAACCGCACCCCGCCCAAGACGCAAGCCGCGCTGTTGGAAGCGATGCAGGAACATCACGTGACGGTCGGCGGTGTGCAACACGCCCTGCCCCAACCGTTTTTCGTGTTGGCAACACAGAACCCGATTGAGCAGGAAGGCACGTATCCGTTACCCGAAGCGCAACTGGATCGGTTCATGTTCATGATTCACGTGTCGTATCCGGATGAGAGCGAAGAGTTTGATATCGTTCGTCGCACGACAGCTGGTGGCGGCGCGACAGTGGAACATGTGTTGGATGCGGATCGTGTGCAGCGCGTGCAGAATCTGGTGCGTGATGTGCCGGTGGCGGATCATGTGATTCGCTATGCCTTGCGTCTGGTGCGTGCCACGCGCAAACCGCAGCGCAATGAAACCGACCATCGTCCCGATTTTATTCAGCAATACATGACATGGGGCGCCGGACCGCGAGCCAGTCAGAACCTGGTGTTGGCTGCCAAAGCGCGAGCCCTGTTGCAAGGCCGCACACATGTGCAGGTGCAGGACGTCGCGGCGGTGGTGCATCCAGTATTACGGCATCGGCTGATTCTGAATTTTAACGCCGAAGCAGATGGCATCACGTCCGATGATGTGATCGACAAATTGCTTGACGCTGTAAAAGCCGACGCTGTGGATGATGAACGATTGGAACGCCAGATGGATGCGGTAATGCGGTAAGCGATTGTAGATGGATGAAGTGTTGGGGTGTTGGAATTTTTTTTGCCGTGGTTGAACGCAATTTTTTATGTGGTTGATACCCATCAGTGATATATGGCAGCAGCGAAAATTGACTATTTAGATCCCCAGGTGTTGGCTGCGATTGGTGGTTTGGATTTGCGTGCGCGGATGATTGTGGAGGGGTTGATGACGGGGATGCATCGGTCCCCCTTCCAGGGATTTTCGATTGAGTTTGCTCAGCATCGGCCCTACGTCGCGGGTGATGATTTGCGGTTTCTGGATTGGAAAGTGTATGGCCGAACCGACAAGCTGTATCTGAAACAGTATCAACGCGAAACCAATCTCGATCTGGTGTTGATGGTGGATGTGTCGGGTTCGATGGGGTTTGGCTGCGGGCGAGAGTTGAAGCGTGAGTTAAAAGTTAAAAGTCAAAAGTTAAAAGTGGGTGATAAGAAAACCAAGGGACAAACGGGGGAAAACGTGGGGAGAAATGCGGGTGGGAATGTTGGGGGGAACGTGGGGGGGTGGCGTAAGTATGATCATGCGGCGGCATTGGCGGCGGCGATGGGATACCTGGCATTGGAGCAACAGGACCGCGTGGGTGTGGTGTTGTTTGCCGATCAGATCCGAGCGAACGTGAGGCCGTCGAATGCGAAAGGTCATTGGCGGCCGATTTTGCAGGCATTGAATTCCGCGGAAGTGGATGGTCCGCGCGAAGAGGGCCAGGCGCTGCGCGTGGATGATAAGGGCGGTCGCAATGGCACGGACCTGGGTCGGCTGTTGGATCAGATGGCCGCAAAACTGACGCAGCGCAGTTTGTTGGTGTTGATCAGTGATTTGTTCGACGACCCGGCAGGTTTGGAGCAAGGATTAGCGCGGTTGCATCATCGTCGGCATGATGTGTTGGTGTTGCAGGTGATGGATCATGCGGAGCTGACATTTCCGTATCGCTCGCCGTCGGAGTTCAGCGGGATTGAAGCCGAAGGAAAATTAAACATCGACCCTGCGGCATTGCGCGATGCCTATCTGGAAGCGTTGGACCACCATCAACGGCAAGTGATCGAGACGTGTCGGAAGTTTCAGTTTGATCATTTGTTGTTGGATTCCTCGGAATCGTTGGGCCCGCCGTTGTCGCATTTGTTGGCCAAGCGGGCGGCGGCGATACGGGTTTGAATGGGGAGAGACGAAAATTAACAAAGAGGCACAGAGACATGCAGGAAGAAAAAAAACGGAAATAACCGGAGATAACAATAAGGCGGTGAGACAGTCATACGGATTACGATAAATACTCGCGTGTAGATTTTTATTAGCTCCCGGTGGATACCGGGAGTTTGTGTGAAGGAAAAATTGAGGCCGCGCGAGTTTTTAATGGGATGGGTATAAGGGAAATTTTGTGATGGGGGTGGATTAGGTAGAAAAACCGTGAGCAAGTGTGGTGGGGAAAATGTGGGGAGCATGTGGAGGGGTGAATTTTGGAAAACAGGATTTGATGATCAATTTTTTGGGACAGGTTGAAGCGTTGTTCAGTCAATGGGGATTGGCAGCGGTCGGTGCGGGCTTGGTGGGTGTGCCGGTGTTGATTCATTTGTTGAGTCGTTGGCGACGTCGGCCGGTGGTTTGGGGAGCGATGCGATTTTTGTTGGAAGCGTTTGAAAAACATCGTCGGCGATTGCGCCTGGAACATTGGTTGTTACTGTTGGTGCGATGTTTGGCGGTGCTGGTGTTGGCGATGGCATTGGGCGGGCCTGTGTTGGAACGTTGGGGACTGGGTGATGCAGGCGGACGGTTGGGGGGCAAGCGAATTTATCTGGTGATCGATGACGGATTGTCGAGTGGTGCGCGGATGGCGGGTGTGGGTGATGTGGGTAGCGAGGGCGTAACAAACGGTGACGTGGGCGACGCGGGTGTGCGCTTGGATGAGTTGAAACGTTGGGCGCGTGAGATGTTGTCGGGGTTGGGTACGAATGATCGTGTGTGGTTGTGGCGGACGACGCAATGGGCCGAGGCCGACAGTCAAGCCGAAAGCCAGGCCGATGTGAATGACGTTGAAGTTTATGCAGAAAAAAATGTGGGCAGTGTGTTGAGCGTATCGTCGGCCGATGCGTTGGTTGAGGGGATGACGCCGAGTCTGGTGCGTGGTGATCTTGGGTTGACGTTGGAGCGGGTTGCGGGACAAATTGAAGCGGATGATGGCAAGGTCGGTGGTGCCGCGTTTGTGGTGGTGCTCAGTGATTTGAGCCGCGGTTCGCTATCGATGGAACGGTCGGCCGTGAGCGGCGCGGGGAGTGCTGCGGGAAGCATGGGAAGTGTGGCGGGGGGACGAGGAAGTGGGATGCTGTCTGCTCTATCGGAGAAGGCCACGTTGTTGGTGAATCCGCCGATGCAGACGGTTGCCAATGTGCAGGTGTCGGCCGTGGTGCCTAAGCGTCGCGTGTTGGTCTCGGCCAGTACGTCGGCGTTGTCGGTGATGGTGGATGTGACGCTACGGCGGTTCGGTTTGGTGGACCGATCAGGTGAGCAAGCATTGGAAGTGGCGCTATGGCGTGATGGAAGTACTGATGGGGGTGGTGATGCGCGGGGGAATACGCGGGGAAATGTGGGGGGAAGCGTGGGGGGCGATGTGGGGGGGGATGTGAAGACGGTGACGGTTGAGCGAGTGGTGGGTTGGTCGCCTGGGCAAAGCGAACAGGTGGTGACGGTGGGCGTGCCTGCGGCGAAGCTGTTGGAAAATTGGCAGGGTGTGGCATTGCCGATGCGAGTGCGAGCGCGCTTGACGGGTGGCGCGTCAGAGAATTTGGAGAGCTCCGAGAACGCAGAGAATTCTGAAAATTTTAGGGCTGATCAAAATCGTTTGATCGATGGCTTAGCTGTGGACGATGCGCGGGAAGCGTTGTTGGAAATTCGTCGTCATCTGCGGGTGATGGTTCTGGATGATGGGAACCTGAGCGCGAATGTGGTGGAGTTGGAAGGTGGTTTTGCGGATTTTACGCCGTGGCGATGGTTGTCCGCAGTGTTATCGCCTGGTGGATCGCATGGTGAAACGTTGGGTGGATCGGGTGGTGGATTTGATAGCGGGGTTCGGTTGGTTCAGCGGGCGCCAGCGGTTTTTAATGATGTGGGTTTTTCGGTTTTGTCGGTAGCGAATTCGGTAGCGGACACGCAGTTGGATGAGGGATCAAATGCGGGCGAGGTGATGGATGCTGTGGTGGTGTTGCGTCCAGATGAATTGCGGGATGGAAGTTGGCAGCGGTTGAAAGATTATGCGGCGCGCGGTGGTGTGGTGTGGGTGGTTGCGCCAGCAGAGGAACTGACGGGTATGCGTGGCACGGGTGCGAATGATGTGGCGGAGGGTGGTTCGTGGATTGAAACGATGACGGGTGTGTTTGGTTTGGATTGGGAAGTTGGGCCGGAGGTGTTGTCGGAAAATGATGCATCGGTTAATGGGGAGGATGTGGACGATGTGATTAAAGGGCGCAGCGGAAATGCGGGGAATGTGGAGGGCTGGCGATTGAATGCATCAAGGCGGCCGCCTGAAGTGTTGGGAATTTTGTCGACGGATTGGGAAGCGATGTTACGGCCGGTGCGTGTGATGAAACGGTATGGGGTGATCGCGCCCGCGGATGATCGATGGTTGGAAGTGTCGTCGGTTTCGAGCGAGGCGAAGAAGGAAGCCTTGTTGGCGGGTCGCGGGTTTGGTCGCGGTTATGTGTTGCTGTTGTCGTCAGCCATATCGACGAAGTGGACGAACCTTCCGACGAAGCCGTTGTTTGTACCGATGTGGCATGAAGCGTTGCGAGGTTTGGTGGGTCGGGTTGAAGTCGGTGGCGAAGCGTTGGTGGGTGAGCGGGCACGTCTGGACGGATTGGCTGAGCGGCGTGGAGGGGGCGATGGTGATGTGGGCCGAACGATTGTGAAGACGAGCAATGCGGGGCGCGTGGTTGAGGTGGGTGTGAAAAAAATGGGGAAAGATGGTGGTATGTGGATGACGGGTGTGTTGAATGAGCCGGGTGTTTATCGGGGTGAGGCGGGGATGCGATTGTTGGTAAATATTGATGGGGATGGTGGCAATACGGAAGCGCTGGATGCGGGCGAGTTGGGGATGTGGCTATCGAGTGCGTTGGGTGTTGCGGCGGGTGATATGAATGAAAATGAAGATGGGGGTTGGATGTGGTTGGATCCAGAAGGGATGAGGGATGCGACGACGGTGGCGGATCGTCGAGGAGGCCGAGGGGCCAATGTGAATGTGGGTTGGATGTTGTTGTGGGTGGTATTGGGTTTGTTGATTTTGGAAACGATGTTGGCACGTTGGTTTAGTCATGCGAAGACGAATGAACCGACGTTGGTGATGTCGGTGTGGCGGGGTTTGTGGCGGAGGGTGGACGAATGACGTGGTCGTCAGCGTTGGATTGGTTGCTGGGTTTGGAGCGGATGAGCACGGAGGATGTGCGCGCGCATCTGGGATGGGCGAGGCCGATGTCGATGACGGTGTGGGTGATGGTGGTGTTGGGTGCGATCGTGTTGGCGGGTTGGAGCTATCACCAATTGGGCGGTCGTCGTTTTTGGCGAATCAGTATGGCATTGTTGCGGGCATTGTTGTTGCTGGTGTTGGCGGTGATGATTGCCACGCCGCAGATGGTGATTCAACAAGAACGTGTTGAGCCGGACCGCGTGTTTATGTTGGTGGATCGCAGCGCGTCGATGCAGATTCGAGATATGGCGGGTAGCACGTTAAACATTCAACGCGATGCGTTAGAAGTTGGCGATGCGTCTGGTGGTAAAGCGCAAGTGGCGATGGGTGGGCGGGTGAGTCGTGATGCGGTTTTGCGCGAAGCGTTGCGTGTGCATGGTGATGCGTTTTCTGCGGTGCGCGTGGGAGAAGAACGGCGAGTGGTGTGGTTGGGATTTGATGAAGGCGTATATGGGATCGGCTCACCGGTGGATGGAGAATTGCCCGACGCGGTTGGGCGTGGTACGCATTTGCGGACGGCGATTGATGAGGCATTGCAGCGCGGCGTGGGTCGTCCGATCAGTGCGGTGGTGTTGATGACCGATGGTCGCAGCGCGCAGGCCACGGATGAAGAATTGGTGAATCGATTAGATCAATTGGCGGCGCGTGTGATTGTGGTGCCGATGGGTGCGGCGCGTGTGCCGATGGATTTGGGAATAGGTCGAGTTGATGCGCCGGACAAGGCGTTTGTGAATGAGCCGGTGCCGGTGCGGGTTTGGGTGGATCGATCGTCGGGTGGCGGGGACAGTGGTAAGGGGGGTGATGATATGGGAAGCGAAGATACTACGAATGATTCCGGGAAAAACGGGGCCGTGTTGGTGCGGTTGATTGATCCTGCGACACAAACGGTGATGGATGAACAAACGTTGGCGGGCGATGTGCCAGCTGATGAGCCAGCACGTTTGATGGGACGCTGGTCGATTGCGGGGCCAACGACATGGCGGGTGGAGGTTTCGTCAGTTGCGGGAACGGGCGAAGCCGAGGGCGAATTGATCACGGATAACAATACGTTGGATGTGGTGATTGAATTTGTGGATAGGCCGATGCGGGTGTTGTTGGTTGAGGGCTATCCGCGTTGGGAATATCGATATTTGAAAAACATGCTGGTGCGTAATGATGCGATTCAGACAAGCGTGTTGTTAACGAATGCGGATGCGAGTTTTGCGCAGGAAGGAGATTTGCCGATCACGCGTTTGCCGCGCGAGGCCGAAGAATTGGCACCGTATGATGTGGTGATTGTGGGTGATGTGAACGCGTCGCAATTCAGTGCGGACCAGATGGCGATGTTGCGTGATCATGTGTCGATCCGAGGCGCGGGTTTGTTGTGGATTGGTGGCCCGCACTCGACGCCGACGAGTTATGACGGCACGCCGTTGGCAGATTTATTGCCGATGCGATCGCCGAGTCGGACGGATTCGCTGGACATGGGTTTGGGTCCGTTTGTGGTGGAGCCGACATCGTTGGCGGCGGGGTTGAGTGTTTTGGAATTGATTGATCCGCGTGAGACGAATGTGAATCAAAGGCATTACACGAGGGCGGGGGTGCGTTGGCCGATTGGTTTGCCGGGTTTGCAATGGGTGCAGGATGTGGGTTTGATCAAGCCGACAGCGGAGGTTTTGGCCGTGGCAATGTTGGGTGGTGCGGATGGCCAGGTGCCAAGTGTGTTGCGTTTGCGATACGGTGCGGGCCAATCGGTGTATGTGGCAACCGATGAAACGTGGCGCTGGCGATACGGTCGTGGCGAATTGTATTTCGAACAGTTTTGGATGCAGTTGGTGCAGATGTTGGGCCGTGGTCGTTTGGAACAACGCAATGATGCGATCGGGTTATCCGTGTCGCATCGTCGGATTCAAGTGGGTCAGCCGATGGTGGTGAATTTACGCGTTGAGGATGGCCCGACATTGGAACGACAGTTGGCGAGTGTGGCGGTGGAAGTGGTGCGGGGCCGTGGAGAAGATGACGGGTTACAGAATGGATACGATGCGGAGATAAACGGAGAGGACCCCCAGAACAATCAGGAAAAAGATGACGAGAATGCCGGAGAAAATCTGAAGAGAATTGCCGGTGGAAACGTGGTGAGAAATGTGGGGGCGAACGTGGGGGGGGATGTGGGGGGAAATGTGGGGGGGGAGCGGTTTGAGTTGTTGCCGAAGGGCGATGTGCAGGGAGGGCGTCGTGATTATGAGGCCATTTGGACACCGCGTGTGGATGGCGCGTTGATGTTGCGTGTGGTTGAGCCGACGTTGGTTGATTGGGGATTGCGTCAGCCGGTTGAGGTGATTCGTCCCGACGATGAATTGCGTCAGATTGCGGCGGATCATGAGCGGTTGATTCGGTTGGCGAATCAGACTGGCGGCGCGGTGGTGCCGATTGCGGAATTGGGTCGCGTGTTGGAGCATGCCCCGAATCGCGCGAAGCGCACGCCGGTGGATCAGACGGAAACGATTTGGGATAGCCCGTTGGCGTTGATCGTAGTGATGAGTTTGTTGACGTTGGAATGGGTGGGTCGAAAGACGATGCGGTTGGTGTGAATGGCGTGAATTATGAACGGCATAATCAGGGGTGTTGCTAGGATGATGGTTGTTGATGAATAGCGATGTAAACAGAACAGTGATTGAATTGGAGCGGGTGCGTCAGCGTGGCCGACGGTTACTGTTTGTGCAGCGTTGGTCGCAATGGTGGGCGGTGATGGTGGTCACGATGTTAAGCGCGGGGGGTATCGATTTTTTATTGCGATTGCCGGGCTGGGTGCGGTTGATTGTGGGTGTGGGCGTGGGTGTTTCAGCCTTGGTGTGGTTGGTGCATCGAACGCAGCGCGTGGTGCGATTTAAGCCTGACCTGGCGATGTTGGCATTACGAGCCGAGCGATTGTTTCCGCACTTGTCGGGTCAGTTGGCGGCAAGTGTGGATTTTGCAATGCATGCATCGGTGTTTGAAAAGCCAGCCACCACGCATGCGATGGCACAATCGAGCATCAGGCAGGCGCATGAACGATTGGGTCAGGAGCGATTGGATCGATTGTTGGATCCGACGCGAACGATCCGAAGCCTGGTGTTGGCAATGTTGTTGACGGTGATGATTTCGGGTGTGGTTTTTGTCGCGCCGGCATCAAGCGTGTTGGCTGCGAAGCGATGGGTGTTGCCCTTGGGTGATGCCCAATGGCCGCGCCGGACGGAAATTGTTTCGACAACCCGAGCGAAAGTTTGGCCCGACGATACCCCGATCCGATTGCAGGCGCGTGTGGAGCGCGGCTATCGCGATGGTATGCGGATGTGGGTGGTTTATCGTTTGGATGAGGATCAATCGTGGCGCCAGGCATTGTTAAATGAACAAGGGGTTGGCGGGCGCAGCGATAGCGGTGAAGCTCAGGCCACGCGCGCGGCGCAGGGCGCGATGTTTGAAGTTGTTTTGGAATTGAGTCATGAGTTGGCGAGCCTTGTCACGACAGCGGAGGACGCTACGCGTGAGATGCCTGCGGTTCCCACCTTGCAATATTATTTCACAGCAGGCGATGATCGGACAGAAGAACAACAGATGTTGTTAGTGCCACGGCCGAAGGTGGAATCTGTTCGCGTGGTGATTGATCCACCTGCGTATGCGTCATCGTTTATTGAATCGCAAGCGTTGAATTTGAATGAGCAGCCGGGCGTGTTGGCCTCGGCGGTCGCGATGCAGGGATCGCGGGTACGGATGGTGGTTGGCCTGAACAAACAATTGGGTTTGCAGGCGGGAGAATCGGATGCGAAGGCTACGGCGTTTAATGGTTCGCCGGTGCTTGATGAAGCATTACGCGCTCGACTAGTAGAGATGATGCCGGGATTGGCCCAGCGATTGGATGTGCAATTTCAATTGGATGATGCAGCGCTGTCGTTGGTGGCTCGACCGACGTTGACCGCAGAATTTACGCTGGATCAGACGATGCAGACGACGATCGATCTGGTGGATGAGTATGGATTGGCAAGCACGTCGCTGCGTCGTTACCGGATTGAAGCGGTTGCCGATGGTTACCCCACCGTGACGTTGCGCGAGCCGGTGGCCGATGAATCAGTGTTGGCGACGGCGATGATTCCGGTCTCAGGTTCGGCACGCGATGATGTGTCGTTGGGTTGGATGGGTTTGGAATTGCAGTTGCATCCGGAGAATGAGCCGGTGTTGTTGGGTGAGCAGGCGATGACCAAGCCACGAGGATTGATTGAGCAATCCGTGGATCTAACGCCGTACCAACTAACGGCCGGCGATGAGATTGTATTGTTCAGTGCGGCGCGTGATGTGGGACCGGTGGGCACGATCCGGGACGTGGTGCGATCCGCGCCGCGACGTTTGCGAATCATCGATGAGGCAACATTGATCGGTCAGTTGCGTGCTGATCTGGCTGCGCTGCGACAACAGGCAATTCGCTTGGCGGAAAGACAGGAGGAATTGATTCACGCGGATCGATCCGCGGCGCGCTACGGCCAGCGAGAAGTGGCGCGACATGTGGAAGCGAAAGTGGAGTTGGTCGAAGCGCTCAACGCGCGGGCGGCGCGGAATCGATTGGATGAAGCATCGTTGTTGCGCATGTTGGAACAATCGCAACAGTTGATGGAGGCGACCCAACAAAGTGCGGCCCGTGCGGCGGATCGATTGAAACAAGCTGAGGCGATGGAGACGGATCAAGCGGAGTTAGCCAAAGCGTTGGATAAAGAAGCCCGCGCCGATCAACGTCAGACAGCGGATCGATTGGCAGAATTGGTGAGTTTGTTGGATCAAGGGCGCGATGCGTTGTCGGTGCAATTGCAAGTACGTCAGCTATCGACCAAGCAGGCACAATTGGCACAGCAGATGCGGCAGTTTATGCCCAAGACCCTGGGACGATCGTTGGAAAATTTGTCCGATGAAGAACGGGCGCAATTGGAAGATTTTTCTGAGCAACAAAAAGCCCTGTCGAATCAGGCAGAGGCGTTGTTGCAACAGATGCAGATGACGGCTGAATCGCTGCGGAAACAGCAGCCGAGCAATCCAGCACAACAGGCGACCGCGGAAAGTTTGTCATCAGCATCAGCGATTGCGCAGCGACAGGGTTTGAGTCAGACGATGCAGGATGCGGCGGCGCAGACAAGTGAGAACCGGTTGGCGGATGCCGGTTCGAGTCAGGCGGAAACCGAATCAACGTTGAATGACATGTTGGAGGAATTGCAACAACAGGACAAACGGCAACAGGAAGTATTGAAACGGTTGCTCATGGCATTGGCGGATGCGATCGAGCGATTGATCGAACAGCAGACGGCGCAGATCGAACGGCTAAACGAAGAGAAAGTGGTGTTGAGCGCAATGGAAATGCCGTTGTCGCTTTTGCGTCGCAATACGTTGAGTGTGGGGGAACAGGCTGCCAGCGAACCGAGTACCCGGGATGTGGCGTTGATGTTGCGATCCGCGGCGGATTATCAGGGTGCAGCGATCAAGGCCATTCGAAACGAGCAGTCGGATCAAGCCAAAGCGCAGGAACAGACCGCGTTGGAAAAATTGCAAGAGGCCTTGGCGTTAGTGCACCAGACAGAGGAAGCGCGGGAGCGTGAGCAACAGGATCAACAGCGACACAAACTGCGTGAGCAATATCAGAAGTTGGCGGCACAACAACGAGACATTCATGAGCGAACAGGGACGATTGTTACGGCTGATGATGCGGCGCGGGTGGTGACTCGTAAAGCACGGCGGGAACTGGTGCGGCTTAGCCATGAAGAGGCGGATTTGGCCGAAGCGGTTTCGTTGTTGAGCGAAGAAGTTGATCAGACGTTGGTGTTCATGCATTTACACGGACAGATTGAACGGACATTGGAACAGGTCGTGCAGCAGTTGCGATTGGCGCAGGCGAGCGCGCGTGTGTTGGATGATCAATTGACGGTGGCGATGATGTTGGATGCGATGGCAGTGGCGTTGGAAGAGGATCAATCCGATAGTGAATTTAACGAAGGTGGCGGAAGCGGGGGTGGTGGCGGTGGAAGTGGAGGTCAGGCACCGCCGTTGGTGCCTCCGTTGGCGGAGTTGAAGTTGGTGCGTGGTTTGCAGGTGGCGATTTATGAACAGACGAAGGCATTAGATAAGCAGGCGGGTCAAGCGGACCAGGCGAATAATGAGGATGCGAGTTCGTCACGGCAGGCGCTGTTGGAATTGGGGGCACGTCAGCGAGAATTGGCGGGGTTGGGTCAGCAATTAATTGAAAAAATGCAAGAGACGATGGGACCGTCGGGTGGAGGTGAATAGAATGCAGGTGATGCAATGCAAACAAGTTTATGGCAGTGAGATGATGGAGAAACCTGCGAGTTGGGCAGCGCGTGTCAGGCGTGTGGGGATTATTGTCGTGATGGTTTTGGTGTGGGGTTGGGGTGGGGTTGTGTTTGCAGAGACGGCACCGAGTTTGGATGAATTGTTGGGCTTGCCCGGTGCTCAGACATCGGAAGCGGACAAGAGCACGAATAAGGATACGGACACGAGCAGTAACGATGCGGGGGAACAGGCGACGATGGGTGAAGGCGTGAATGCCAAGGTCAAGGCCAAGGCCAGCGGCGCGAAAAGTAGTGGTGGTGAGGATCAGCCTGAGGTTGTGTTATCGCCTGAGGAGTCAGCGGATTTGTTTACGCGGGCGCTGCGCGAGATGGATCAGACCGCGTTGATGTTGTCGCAGGAGATGGATGCTTCGTTGCCGACGCAGCGGAAGCAACAAGAAGTGTTGACGATGTTGGATCAAATTATTGCGTCGGCAAAACAGCAACAGTCGTCAGGTGGTGGCGGTGGATCGAGTTCGGATTCGTCGCGCAATCAGGATCGCGGAGGACAACAGCCTGCGGGATCGCAAGGTAGCACAGCCCAATCACAAGGTAGCGGATTGTCCCAGGCGAGTGGTGAAAACAGCGGGCAAGCTTCGCCGGGTTCGGTGGGTGCGTCGATCGAAGACACGGGAGAGATGTTGGAATCGCGCGATCAATGGGGCGATCTGCCGCCACGCTTGCGTGAGCAATTGTTACAGGGTTTTGCTGAGCGATTCAGTTCGGTTTATGAAGATATGACAGCAGCGTATTATGAGCGGTTGGCACAGGATCCTGAGCCCTGAAATTTTTTGTGATGAGCGCGACAGATGGTGGCGCTTTGTGTGGTGTGAATATTTGTATCGGGGATGGTTTGTTGTGGGTATGA
Source organism: Phycisphaerae bacterium (assembly GCA_030426385.1). Lineage (GTDB taxonomy): Bacteria > Planctomycetota > Phycisphaerae > Phycisphaerales > Phycisphaeraceae > JAUHYI01. The sequence goes on along the minus strand of JAUHYI010000004.1, from coordinate 66,109 downwards.
TTGTTTGGTGGTGGGTGGAGAGGGATAGTGATTGAACATGAGACGAGATGAGTCGCGGACAATGAGTGCAGGGACGCACGTGATCGCGCATGGCGTGTTGACGTTGGTTTGCGTGTTGATGGTGGGGTTGGTGCTGGCGTTAAACGTGGGGGCGTTGCATGCTGAGAATGTTGGAGGGGATGTGGGGGGGGATGTGGGTGCCGGTGGTGGCCTGGCGGATGTGGACTTCGTTGAGATTACGCCGGCGATGCGGGAATCGGTGAAGCGCGGTTTAACCTACCTGGCTTCGGTGCAAGGAGCGGATGGTAGTTTTGGATCGGAACGGTATGGCACGCACGTGGGGATTACGTCGTTGGTATGTTTGGCATTTATGGCCGATGGTCACATGCCGGATCGGGGGGCGTACGGGGTGGTGGTAGATCGAGGTTTGGATTTTGTGTTGCAGTCGTCGCGTGAGACGGGATTGATCGCTGCGGACACGTCGCATGGGCCGATGTATGGTCATGGTTTTGCGACGTTATTTCTGGGTGAGATTTATGGGATGACAATGGACGCGCGGGTGAAAGAGGCGCTGGTCAAAGCGGTGCGCTTGATTGTGAATACGCAAAATTCGGAAGGGGGTTGGCGATATCACCCGGTGCCGTTTGATGCGGATATTTCGGTGACGATCTGTCAGATCATGGCGTTGCGTTCGGCGCGCAATGCGGGAATCGCGGTGCCTGCGGAGACGATCGATCGAGCGATCACGTATGTTCGGCAATGCCAGAATGCGTCGGATGGTGGATTCAAATACATGCTGCACGCGGGTGGGTCAGCGTTTCCACGATCAGCCGCTGGCGTGGCGAGTTTGTATTACGCGGGTGTGTATCAGGACGAAGCGCTGGAGCGGGGGTTGGCGTATCTGAATCGATATCGCGCGAATCAGGGAAACGGCGAAATGGGTCACTATTATTATGGGCACTATTACGCGGTGCAGGCGATGTTTTTGGCCGGTGGGTCGCATTGGGCGAAATGGTTTCCGGCAATTCGAGAGGAGTTGATCAGCAATCAGGCCGATAATGGTTCATGGGCGTCGAACCATGGCGAAGCGTATGGAACGGCGATGGCGTTATTGATCATGCAAGTTCCCAACCGCTTTTTGCCGATCTTTCAAAGATGAAGGAATATCTTTTGAGCAACACGAAAAAGTATGGGCGCGTTGGCGTGCGCTCGGCACAGCATGGTCGAGGGCGCATGGGTGTGTTGTTGGCTATGGGGTTGTTGCTCAATATCAGTAGCCTGGTCGGAACCGCGGTGGGGATTACGCCAGCGGTGTTGGTGGACGATCGTCTGGATCATCATCCGGTGCAATTGACGGGAATCACCGATGAGGTGTTGACGTTTTTTGATCAACAGCGCACGTTGCAGCGCGAATCAATCGGGCGATATATGCAATTGCGATTGTCGGTCAGTCATGAACGTGTGGATACAGCGAACCCAGGTTCGAACGACGGACAAGATGGGCACGAGGATGTGATGGAACGCACGGGGAAAAATATGGATCAAAGTGCGCGGGGGGATGTGGGGGGAGGGGTAAGTGTTGAGTTGGTGGATGGGCAGCGGTTATGTGCGCGATGGATGGGTGCGGATGATGGGGGACAGTCGTTACGTTTGGCCCATGATCAGTTGGGTGATTTTGATATCGGGCTGGATCAGGTACGGCGGGTGTGGTTTGATCAAAGCGCTGAATCGTTGTTGATGAGTGACGCGAACGGGACCGAGGCGGTGGATCGGGTGGTGTTGCGCAATGGGGATTCGCTGGATGGATTCGTGGATGCGATTGATGATGACCAGGTGACATTATCGCCAGCCGATGGTGGTGGTGAGCCGATGGTGTTGCCGCGTGATCGTGTGAGGTTAGTGCGATTAGCAAACCCAACGTCACGCTTGCGCGAGTCGCGTCATATGATTGAATTGCGTGATGGGAGTCGTGTGCGTGTTGAGGGTTTGGCGTTGGAAGACGATCAATGGCAGATGCGGCCGACGTTGGTTTTATCGATGCAGCCCGTGACGTTGGCGATGGATCAGGTGGTGCGAATTGAAATCGCGTCGGACGATGGGCAATGGGTGGGCTTGCATGAATTGACGATGCAGGTGGTGGGTGGAGGCGATGTGTTGGGTTGGCCGACGTTACCGAATTGGCGGGGCCAGGATTTGTTGATGCATGCGCCGTTGCGATTGCGATTTGAATTGCCAACGGGTGCGAAGCGCATGATTGGTACCGCGTTGTTTGATGCGATGGATGAACCTGCTGCGGCGTGGGGTGATGTGGAGATGCGGGTGGAGGCGTTGCCTGATGAGCGGTTCATTGTGGGTGAAACCACGGAAGTGCCGTGGGCGGGTGTGTATCGAATCAATGCACAGCGATCGCAAGCGCTGGTGGATGTGCCGTTGGATCAACGGGACGATGGGGACGATGGGGACGATGGGGACGATGGGGGTGATGTGGATGATGCGCGTTTTTTGTTTATCGATATTGACCCGGCAGCGAATGGTCCGATTATGGATCGGGTGCGCTTGGTTGAGCCACGCGTGTTTGTGGAAACGCGATAGAATGCAGGGTTGCAGGGGGTGTTGGGGGTAGAACCGTGTTTTACCGAAACTATCCTGATGAGCTGGGGAATGTGGGGGGGAGCGGGTCACGTTGAAAATATTATTTGTCAATCAATTCTATCGGCCCGATTTTGCGGCGACGTCACAGATGTTGGCGGACCTGTGCGAATCATTAGCACGCCATGGGCATGAGCCGCATGTGTATTGTTCGCGCGGTAAATATGACGATGGCACGCATGTCGGTGAGACGACGCCGAAGTTTGAAAAACTAAGCGGCGTCACGGTGCATCGCGTGAGTGCGGGCGGATTCGGCAAGGGTTCGATGATTGGGCGAGTGATTGATTATCTGTGTTTTCATGTGATGATCGGTTTGAAAATGATGTGGTGTGCGGGCGTGCGCCGTCGGTATGACGTGGTAGTAACATTGACGACGCCGCCGTTGATCGGGGTGTATGCGCCGGTGGCGCGTTGGCTTTCGCGGGGTCGGCTGCGGCATGTGTGTTGGGTGATGGATTTGCATCCGGATTGTGAATTTGAGTTAGGTGTGTTTGATCGAAAAAAATGTTGGGCGCGGGGGTTTGCATGGTTGAACGACATGCATCTACGGCAAGCGGATCAGTGCGTGGTGTTGGGCGATTGCATGGCCAAGCGATTGCAGGACAAGCGAGTGGATGCGGCGCGCTTGACTACGATCAGTGTGTGGGGACATGAGCACGAACAGCATGATGACCAGGTGTCGGATGTGGCTGGAGATGTTGCCGGAGATGATGATGGGATTGCTGCTGCTGATACGACTGATGATGCGACGCAAGACATGGATCGTGGCGAACGCGTGAATCCAGTGCATCCGGTGCATCCAGTGAGTCGAGTGAATCCGTGGCAGGATACATTTGAAGTGGGCGAGCGATTTGTGGTGATGTATTCGGGGAATGCAGGATTGATTCATACGTTTGAGGCGATTATTGAAGCGGCGGTGCGCTTGCGTGATCGGCGTGACATTGTGTTTTTGTTTGTGGGTGGTGGGCCACGTTTGCAAGAAGTTCGTCGAGCGATCGAGGAGCACGATCTGGATAACATCGTGTTGCAAAACTATGTGCCACGCGAACAGTTGGGCGATTCGCTGGCGCTGGGTGATGTGCATCTGGTGAGCTTGCGCAACAACATGTCGGGCGTGGCGGTGCCGAGTAAGTTGTACGGGATCATGGCGGCGAGTCGGCCTGCCATTTTAGTGGGGCCGATGGCCTCGGCATCCGGGTGCGCGATTCGCGATCATAACTGTGGATATGTGATCGATCCCGATGGCGATGATGCGACTGGGGAATTGGTGACCGCCCTCGAAAAACTGGCTGGCGATCGCGCGCTGTGCGATCAGTTGGGTCGCAATGCCCGGCAAGCATATGACGATGATTACAATCCGTCCGCATGCTGCAAACAATGGCGGAACCTGCTCGCTCCAGCACATGCGTGAACTTCTACGCATCTCACATAATCACACGGCTACATGCGACGTTATGCAATGTTACGCGGTTACACGACGTCGGCGAAAGTGCGTTCCATACGTCGGAAATAAAACAGTCCGCCGATGAGCACGATGGAGACGGTTAACACACTCATGGCCAGCATCATGGGATCGGGTGCGGGTTTGCCCAGCAAGGCCCAGCGGTAGCCTTCGATCACGCTGACCATGGGATTGAGGCTGTAGATGGTGCGCCATTTTTCAGGAATGATTGCTGCGGTTTCGTAAACGACGGGACTGATGTACATGCCCATCGAGACGATCAGGGGGATGGTGTATTTCACATCGCGGTAGACCGCATTGAGCGCCGATAGCCAGAGGCTGGCCCCGAGTGCTGTGGCGATGGCCAACAGGGTAAACAAGGGCAAGGCCAACATCGCCCATCCGTTGGGCGCGACGCTGTACCATGCCATCATGCCTGCGAGAATGGTGAATGCAATGACGTGATCGAGCAGGCCTGCGCCGAGCGGCGCGATGGGTGTGATCAAGCGCGGGAAGTAGATTTTTTTGATGAGTTCGGCGTTACCAACCAGGCTGTTGCCTGCGTTGGTCAGACTGTGCGTGAACAAAAACCAGGGCAGCATGGCACAGTACATGGTGACGACGGCGGTGCTGTCGTCGGTGACGGGCATGGTGCCCATTAAGCGGAACAAGACCTGAAACGCGATCATGGTAAACACGGGCGGAATGACGGCCCATAGCGCGCCGAGGACAGTTTGTTTATAGCGCACCTGAATATCGCGCAGCGCGAGGAACCAGGCCAATTCGCGATAGCGCCATAGCTCGGCAAATCGAATCGGCACAAACCCGCGTGGTGGTTCAAACACGCGCGTGGGTAATCGAGTGATCAGATCGGTAGGGATTGATTGTGGGGAATTATGTGCAGACATTCACCGGTTTTATCGACCGTTTTGCCATGCCCACTGGATCGCCGGTTGGATCTCGGGTTATCGGGAGTGATCGAGGTGCACGGTGAATTTTTCGGATGATTATCACACGATGGCAGACAAATCGCTTAGCCATGCGCGTACCAGATCCAGTTCAGTGTCCGGGAAAAATTCGTGCTGCACCAGATGTTCGTAGCAACGCAACATGTTTGGGCCGACGGCATCGGTACCGCGATCCAGCGAAAGCGTGGTGAGTTCCTGGCACAATCGGGTGTTGCCTTCGTAGCCGGGCACTTCATCGGAAAAATCGCGCATCAGGTTGTGGACGTTGCGTTCCTGATAGACCTCGGGTGCGTGGAACACCAACCCGAAATCCAGTTCCCACAAACAACGTTGGGCGATGAATGATCGCCAGATATCGGTCATGCGAAAACTGCAATAGCTCGGCAGATACATCAGGGGATAGGCGATCGGCCACCACCAGGTGGTCTGGCTATTGAAAGGACACCACACACCGCGCGGCAGCCAGACGCTGCGATCATTGGCGCGAAAATCGAAGGGCCGATCCAACACCAATCGCCAGACGGCATCGACATCGGGCGCGATGTTGGCCAAGCCTTGTTGGATTGGACAGGTGTAGGTCTGTGTGTTGTCGAGTGCTGTGTGGTCGTAGGTTTTTTGATCGGTGATGCGATCCAATGGAAACCCGCGAGGCCAAATCAACTCGTCGGTGAACAAGCGATAGACGTTGCACCAATCGGTGTCCGATTGCCAGGCGGCGGCATGGGTTTCGAGGTGGCGTGTTTTGAAATCAGGCAACGGGGCGTTGTCGTCATCGGTTTCGTATAGACATGCTGCGCCGCGTGCGATGGCTAATAAGTACCCGATGTTTTTTCGGGCATAGTGCCCTACCGGCAGGATCTTGGCCAATTGATAATCCAAGGCCAATTGCTCATCCAATGACACAAATTGCGTGTCAGGATGATCGGGCAAATCGAATGATGCGGGGCCTTTTTTATCGCCGATCGCGATCAGCGGTGCGTGCAGTGAAGCTAACGTTTGGCCTAAACCTCGCACGCAATCGGTGGGCGTTTGAATCGTGGTGATGATCGCGACCAGGTCTTGGCCGTGGTGTTGCTCATCATTTTTTGTGGTTGTGTGTGGAGGGGTGCTCGCAGATTGATTCACAGCACCACCCCCGGGCCCGTTCGTGTTGATTTGACGGGTTTTATCGCGGCACTAGATGACATTGATCGTGCGACGTTAGGTGCTTTGGTTTTCTCGGGTCGATCCGTGGCCCGCGCTTCGCTGCGCAGGCACCACAGTTCCCGCAGTGCTTCACGAATGTTTTGTTTGCCTACGCTCGCGCTGGGGTTGCGATATTGAATTGGAATTTCTGTCCATTGATGATGCCGAAGGGCAAAACGTATTTCCGATTGGAAAAAATGGGCTCGGCTTCGCACGCCGCGCTTCAGGATCGCTTCCATGGCGGTACGATTGAAACATTCGTAACCGCTGGTCATGTCGCGCATTTTCGTGCCGCATAAAAGATTGGTCAGCAGTGTTCCGCCGCGGCTTAACAGGTAACGCGATGGACTGCCGATGTGGGCCCCGCCTTTCATAAATCGACAACCGGCGGCAAAGTCATGGCCCTGTTCCATCGCGGCGATGAACAACGGAATTTCTTCCGGGCAGTGACTCAGGCCCGCATCCATTTCCAAAATCCATTGGCAACCCAGATCCATCGCCTCGCGATAGCCTCGAAAATAGGCATCGACGACGCATCGGTTTTCCGGAGCCCAGATCAGGCGAACACGCTCGTCGCGGGTGGCATAATCTTCAATCAAGGCCCGGGTGTCGTCGGTACTCATTCGATCCAACACCGGCATCACCACATCGTGGGTCCCGAGTTGTGCCAGGACTCGATCGAGAAATTCCACGACCGTGGCCATTTCGTTGGCCATCGGTGTGACCACACCCATTCGCCATGGTTTGACCGATCCGGCCGATTTGGTCGGAACGGTTGTTGAGGGCGAAGATGGCGTGGCGTCGGATTTTGTAGGTGGGGAATTTTCAATCATGGATCATTCGCGATCATCAAAGCCAGCTCAGCCAGCAAACCGGCACATTTTCAGATATTCAGCATAATCGGCACAGTCGGATTTATCGGCTTCATGACCGGTGCAACTTCAACATGGTTTTCGGACGTTGCAATTGGCGAACTATCAGACGCGCGGTTTGGGCTGTGGCGTTCATGGTCGGTACATGGTCAGTTCATAGTCGGTTTGTGGTCCGTTTATGAATTCAATCACGATTCGGCGGCGAAACTAGCGATCGATCACAGCCCATCAGCATTTACGGCTTTTACTGAATCAGTCGGGCCCCTGACTTCGCACGAATCACGATCCGTGTCGGGTGCAATTCTTCTTCCAGCGAGATCGGCATCGGGGCTTGTCCGCGTATTTCTCTCACAAAGGCGTCAAAATAATCGAATCCCGGCGTATCAGTCGGCACCGGGCCTCGATCTTCTTCGCCGACCACCCAGCGCGTTCGCGTTCCACCATCGAGTGCTTCGATCATGCCCTCGGTTCCAAAAATTCGCAATTGATCATTGCCCCACACCGATGTCGCGCCTTTCTGATGGGCGTAATTGCTCACGACCGTGGCCACCCCGCCGTTTTCCAAGGCCATCATCATCACGCTGGCGGTGCGCAGTTGTCCGCCGGCTTGGGCCTGATCATTGCCCAGCCGCGTTTCAATGCACGAGACATCACGAATTCGCACACCGGCTGAATGTTCTACAAAACGCACCGCATGGATCCCTGCCTGCATGGTCAATCCACCATCAACGCTTTCATCCTGCGGCCGATTGCCGTTGCCCAGGGGATAGGATTTCTGGCCGATGACCTGCATGACCTGACCGATGGCGCCGCTGGCGACCAATTCGCGAATCCCCAGCCACGGTTGAATAAACGAACTGCCCGCCATTTCATGGAACAGGCAACCCGATTTTTCCGCCGCAGCCACGATCTCGTCCAGTTTGGCTTCGGTCGGGGCACATGGTTTTTCGGCATACACGTGTTTGCCTGCTTGTAGCGCGCGGATGGCGTGGTCCGCCTGATCGCTTCGCCGGGCTGAACACAGCGACACCACATCGATCCGATCATCGCGCAGCAACACGTCCAATTCCCCCAGCGGATCGTCGGTCATCCCATCCACGTGATGGATCAATTCAGTGTCCGGATTGGCCAACACTTGCGGGCGAATTTGATGGCCCCTGGTCCCAAATAAACCGACACCAATTGTTTTCATCGTCTAAAATACCTCTTATTAAGCCCCCCCCACTTCCCCCCCACGTTTCCCACACATTAACCTGCAATTAGCTCGCACGCCTTTTCAATCATAATAGGGAATATAAAATCCCTCGCTCCGCCCAAAAATCAATTTGATAGAACGCGCTCAACAGCCGATATAACAACAGAACCATGAACCAATCCCCCGTATTGATCACCGGTGCCGCAGGTTTTATCGGCTCACATTTGGCCCAGCGCTTTCTTAGCGAAGGGCGACATGTGATCGGTCTGGATAACCTCTGCGATTTTTACGACCCTGCTTTCAAACGTCGGAATATCGCCGATGCTACCGCAGACGCTGCCGACCGCTTTACGCTCGTCGAATGCGATATCCGCGATCGTGAAGCGGTATTCAAAGCATTCGAAAAATATCAGCCGGATTCGGTGGTCCATCTCGCGGCTATGGCTGGGGTGCGCCCCAGTATCGCTCGGCCCGATTATTACACCGCAGTGAACCTGGATGGCACCGTCAACATGCTCGACGCCGCAGTCAAAACCGGCGTCAAGAAATTTGCCTTCGCGTCCAGTTCCAGCGTCTATGGCAATAACGACAAAGTGCCATTTTCCGAAGAGGATCGCGTCGACTTTCCCATCAGTCCCTACGCGGCCACCAAAAAATCAGGCGAATTGATTTGCCATACCTATTGGCATATCCATCACCTGCCTATCGTGTGCCTGCGCTTTTTCACCGTGTTCGGACCGCGACAACGCCCCGACCTGGCGATTTCAAAATTCCTGCGACTCGTCCGCGATGGCCAACCCATTCAAATGTTCGGCGATGGATCAACCAGCCGCGATTACACCTACGTCGAGGACATCGTCACCGGCGTTTGCGCTTCACTGAACCATTGTTCGCCCGAGGTGGGCTATCGTGTGTACAACCTCGGCGGCAGTTCGCCAGTCAGCCTTCGGGAATTGATCGAAACCATCGAACGCGTCGTCGGCAAACCCGCCAACGTCGAACAAAAACCCATGCAGCCCGGCGATGTCCAACGAACCTTCGCTGACATCGCCCGTAGCCAGACAGAACTCGGCTACAGCCCCACCACCTCCCTGGCTGATGGCATTGTCAAACAATGGCAATGGATCCAATCCCTATAACCCCCCCCCACATTCCCCCCACATCCCCCCCACGTTTTCCACATTTTCCCTCGCATTTCCCCCGGGTTCTTCCTTGCGCGATTGATACCCATCGCGCTGTTAGCCGCCGCCTTTAGGCGGCGCGTCACCGTCAATTGATCCCTGACACCCGCGCCGCTTAAAGACGGCGGCTAACACACGAATGACGATAAATACTCGCACTTTCATTCGTACTTACCCTTCGTACCTCAAACTGTATTAGCCCCCGGTGAATACCGGGGGTGTGTTAGCGAGAAAACTCTAGATCACCCGAGTTCTAAGCGCGATGGATGCGTATCAATCGCGCAAGGAAAATGTGATTGTGCGGGGGAAGTGTGCGAGGGAAATGTGGGGGAAAACGTGGGGAGAATGTGGGGGGGGGGTTAGATTTTTTTTAGGCCGAGCACTTTGGCCATGATGGTGAATTTATCACTGATGGATTGTGCGGGCGGATTGGCCGCATTGTGATGCATAACGATCAGGGTTTGATCATCGTCGGGCGCGCTACCGCCGCGATGGTCATCGATCGCTTTCAAAATGGCTTGGCTAAGGACCGACGGGTCGTTGGTGTTGTTCAGGCACAGGCATTTAACCAGATCCAGCAAGCCCTGTTCGCCGAGCATTTCGCCTGCTGGGGATTTGGCTTCGATAAATGCGTCGGTGTAGATCACGACCAGATCGCCGGGCCCCAAAGGCGTGGCGAACTGTTCATATTCCAATGAATCGATGATGCCCAGCGGCAGGTTTTTGGCGCCGATGGTTTTAGCATCGGACATGCGGTTCAGGCATTGCAGTTGGTTGGGATCCAACAGGTGCCAACGTTGTGTGGCGGATTCGTACCACAGTGGCCGAGGGTGGCCCGCATTAACAATGACCAGGTGATCGGTTGGTGCGAAATAGGTGGTTAAGACCGCGGTGGCAAATTTGCCGTGTTGGTCTTGTCCGCTCAGTTCGGTGAATGCATTGTTAAGCGTGTTGGCAAATTGCGTTTGGTCCAGGGTGTTGATGTTTTTGCGCATCATTTTGCGTAGTCGGTGCGCCAAGCCTGCAACACTCGAGCCATGCCCCGCAACATCCGCCAAGGCAAACCGTGCGATGTGTCCTGCGCCACACATGGAGGCGTAATAAATATCACCGCCGTATTGATCTTGTTCATAGGGTTGCGATGACACCCACACATCCAGCCCGGGCGTGGACAGTGCGGTTTCAATGGCTTCATTGCCGCCCCATATTTCCATGAACTGCATGGCATGGCCTTGATCGTTCGATGGCTTGTTGGCGGTGGTGTTGGCTGATTGTGTGGGTATTTCCAGGGTGGTGGGCATGGGCGTATGTTTCCGTGATGTCTAGGTGCGACCAGAAATGACACAGCAGCAAGACGAGCGTCAGCGCGCTTGTAACAACAGATTGGTTTGGCCAATTGTTCCCAAGTTGTCGATGTGTGAGTTAATTTTTTTCAATCGCCAGCCCACGTCATACACGCGGTACGCGGGTTGGCAATTTAATGCCCGGCTGACCCAGGCCTCGACAGGCATGTTCGCCGCGGAGGCGGTGGTCGCATTGAGTTCGCCTACCAGGGCCGGTGGATTATCACGGCCCAACAATTGCGTCATCCCCGCAATCGCCAGCGGTTCAGCGCCCTCAATATCCAGCTTGATCAAACGCACTTTCGCGGCATCGCCAGCCTCCAACGCGTCATCCAAACGTCCGCCTTCAATGTCGACCGCCTGCCCATCACCAAACAGCGACGCCGCACCATGATTGCCCTGTTCGTCCTGACCGGGTTCGTGAATGCGCAGCGGGCCGGGCCGATCGGTCAGAGCCAGCGGGTAGACCGTGACGCGATCGGCCAATTGATTGCGTTTGAGGTGTTCGATCAATCGCTCGCGGTTGGCGGGCATGGGTTCAAAGGCATGCACGTAGGCTCCGCGTCGGGCAGCCAGCAAGGTGAAATATCCGATATTCGCCCCGCCATCGACAAAATGATCGCCGGGGCGCAAACGACGTTTGATCAAACGCGCCGTTGACAATTCGTACAACCCGAACGCCATCGTGCAATCGGGGTACGTGTTCAAATCCAAGGTCATGTGATAACCCCACGGCACATGAAATTCACGCGGGCCTTGATCGGTTGCCATGAATCGACGGCCTATTCGCACGACCCGATACATGCCGCGCTCGGTTGGCGCGATTCGGTGCAATTGCATCAGGCATGATTCAACGATACGCATGTCACCAGCATACCCCAATCCGCCAATTATTCATCCATCGAAGTGGGATCGGGCCGGAACATTCGCGTTTCCAGGGCCCAGATTTTTTCCGTGAAATTGCCGCCCAGTTCCGCATCCTTGGCGGCCGCGTCGTCGAGTCGCGTGGCGCTGATGGCCATCTGCATTTTGGCGTCCATGTTGTCGAGCAGACTGATTGCCAGCGCTTCAGGTGTGGCAGGAATTTTCAATGCGCCGTACTCGGGTCGGCCATGATGCGACAGGATGATGTGTTCCAACACCGTGACCACCGCGCGCTTGAGTGGCGCGCCGTTATCGATGGCCTGTTGCGATTTCTGGTTGAGCCACACCATGCCGCGGGCAATGTGGCCGACCAGTTGGCCATCGTCGGTGTAGGCAAACCCACGTCGCCAGGTCAGCTCGCAGCACTTGCCCAGGTCGTGAATGAACAGGCCCACGCGAATGATGTCGGGATTCAGTTGCGGATACAACGGACAAAACGCCTCGGCCAGATTCAACAGGCTCAGCGTGTGTTCCAACAGTCCACCCAAAAACGCGTGATGCAAATTCATCGCTGCCGGGGCTTGTTTGAAATCGCGCATCAGCGCCTCGTCATTCAGATAGCAATCGATCAGCGCTTTCAAACCCGGATCGCGCACTCGGCCCAGAATTTGTTGCAATTGCCCGAACATTTCATCAATGTCGCGCCACGTGCTGGGCAACAGATCGCTCAGTTCTTCGTCACTGGGTTCGGCGGCGCGCATGTCCTGCAAGACGATTTGCATTTCGCCCTGATACGGTTGCGTCTGGCCACTGATGCGCACGAAGCCATCGGTCGGCAACATTTTGAACAACTGTTCCGAAGCGTTCCACATGCGCCCAGGGGCTCGGCCGGTTTTGTCAGCGATCAGACATTTGATGTAAGGCTTGCCGGTTTTGGTTTGGCCGAGCTGGCAATTTTGAATGGCGTAAACGCCTTCGACCAGATCAGCAGGACCCAGGTCGGCAATATATAGACGGTTGGACACGGGGAGACTCCGTTGGGAACAGGGCTACGTTGCATCGCAACGTTTTGAAAATGACAGAGGAGGCGCGAAAGAAGCGAATCAGGCAGGAATGACGTCCGCATATTTCTGTTTGAATTCATCCAGATTGGCCACGCCCTCGGGTAGTGCGGCCTCGTCAACCAGCAGCACAGGAATGCCATCACGAATCGGATAGCGCAAGCCCGCACCGGTTGGCAGTGTGGCGACCAATTCGTTGCCATCCTGACGCAACGAACTGCGCGTCAGTGGACAGACGAGGATTTCCAAGAGTTGGGCATCGATTGTATGGGTCGTTTCCATCCGGGCTATTCTAACGGGAAACCGAAACGCCATATTGCGTCATGATGCGCGGTGCTACACCGCGGGGTGATCAACGCGTTGGATATCAGCACCGAGTTGTTGCAAGGTGAGTTCCATGCGTTCGTAACCGCGATCGAGGTGGTAGACGCGATTGATGACCGTTTGCCCACGGGCTGCCAGACCCGCCAATACCAGACCGGCCGAGGCGCGCAAGTCGGATGCCATGACCGGCGCACCGATCAGTTCGCGTGTGCCTGAAACCAACGCGCTGTTGCCGCTGCGGATGAGGCTGGCCCCCATGCGTAGCATTTCGGCGACATGCAAAAATCGATCGGGAAATATTTTTTCGGTGATGATGGAATTGCCGTCTGCCAGGGATAGCAATGCCATCATCTGGGCCTGCAAATCAGTGGGGAAGCCGGGGTGGGGTTGGGTGACTACGATGGTCGGCTCAAGTCGTCGATTGGAAACAACGCGTACGGTTTGCCGTAATGGATCGTTGTGATTGCAGGGTGTTTCGGGAGGATCGACCGGTTCGAGCCAGACGCCGACTTCGCGCAGTCGATCCATGACGGCGAGCAATGCATCGACGGGACAATTTTCGAGAACGACGTCGCCGTTGGTGATCGCCGAGGCCATGATGTAGGTGCCCGCTTCGATGCGGTCAGCCATGACGGTGTGGCCGTCGGGTCCGGTGCCGTGTAATTTTTCGACGCCTTCGACGATGATGCGTGGCGAGCCGGCCCCGGTGATTTTGGCGCCCATGGTATTTAACAGTTTGGCCAGGTCTTCGACTTCGGGTTCGCAGGCCGCCGATTCGATGACGGTTACGCCGTCGGCCAATGCCGCGGCGCACATGACATTGTCGGTGCCCAGGACGGTTGATCCGTAGGGTCCGCCGAGGAAAATGCGCGACCCGCGCAGGCGACGTTTTTCATGCGGTCCGGTGCCGGGTGATTCGGCAATGATGTAGCCGCCATCGAGATGGATTTCCGCGCCCAGGGCGCGCAGGCCGCGCAGATGCAGGTCGACCGGTCGGTCGCCGATGTTGCAGCCGCCGGGCATGGACACCTTGGCATAGCCGCGTCGGGCGAGCATGGGGCCGAGGGTGCAGATGCTGGCGCGCATGGTGCGGACGATGTCGTAGTGGGCCAGACTGTTGGACGTGTCGGTGGTGTGGAGGTTGTAGGTTTTGGGGCTGGCGTCGGTATCGCGTGTGGCGGAGCAACCCAGGGGCGTGAGCACGCGAGCCATGTTGCGGATGTCCGCCAGATCGGGAACATCGTGAAGGATCACCGGCTCATCAGTGAGCAGCGCCGCCGCCATTTCGGGCAGCGTGGCGTTTTTGGATCCGTTGATGCGAACCCGGCCGCGCAGTTGGCGACCGCCGTTAATAATAAAAGCATCCATGCGAATCATGTTGTCGCATATGTGGCCGGATCGGGCAAGTAGTTGAACGGAGAAATCGAGATGAAACCAAACGAGAACAAGCGAGAACAAGCGGGGAAAATATAGCGGGCGCGTGGGGAACAATCAGGGATCATGGCGTTCGGTTATTATTCATGGGATTAGAATCTCGACTGACGCATCCCAAACCCAGCTTTGCGAAATGACATCATGAATCTGCACGACCACATCCGAACCGTGACCGACTATCCGAAGCCCGGGATCTCATTCAAGGACATTACGCCGTTATTAAAAAACCCTGCGGCCCTGGCGATGGCGATCGAATTGATGGCCTCGCCGTATCGCGGCAAGGGGATTGAGGTCGTTTGTGGTGCCGAGAGCCGAGGTTTTATTTTCGGAACCGCGATTGCCCAGGCGCTGTCGGCCGGGTTTGTGCCGATTCGTAAGCCGAATAAATTGCCCTCCGCCAAGGCGAGCATCGAATACGAATTGGAATACGGCAAGGACACGTTGGAAATTCACACCGACGCAGTGAACCCCGGACAGAAGGTATTGATGGTCGACGATTTGCTCGCCACGGGTGGCACGATGAAAGCATGCTGCGATCTGGTGAAGGGATTGGGTGGCGATATCGTGGGTGTGGCGGTGTTGATAGAGTTGACGTTTTTGAACGGCCGTGATGCGATCAAGCCATACGACGGGGTGCATTCGGTGTTGACGTATGATGCGGAAGGTTGAGGGGCATTGTGCGAGGGAACGCGCGACAGGTCGCGGAGCTTCGTGGTATTTACGTTTTAGTTGAGCAACCGAAAACATTTGTTTATGTCGCACGATGATCGGCGATCTACGCTGCCGCCTCCGCGGCCCCGACCCGAGGGATATTGGGAATGCGCGCAACGGCCGTGGCCTTCGCTGATTTTGTTGTTGCCGTTGATTGTGTGTTACGAGCTGGGGACGTTGTTGTATGCGACGGATCACGCCAGCGGGATTACGCATTACATTTATGCCCGCTCGCTGTTGCGAGACTTTTTCGATTTGATCGGCGTGACGGGGTATTACCTGCCGGGCCTGATTGTGGTGGTGGTTTTGTTGTGCTGGCACATTGCCAGACAGGATCCCTGGCGGATTCGGCCACGCCTGTGTGTGGGGATGGCCGTGGAATCGATTGCCCTGGCTGCCCCACCGTTTGTGTTTATGGTGATGTTGGCCCAACAACAATCCGGACTATTTGAAACCGCGCCCGCGATGTTGGCCGCAATCGGCGACAGCGTAGGAAATGCCGGGGGAAATGTGGGGGGTGGGGTGGGGGGTTGGCAGGCGAAATTGGTGTTTAGTATTGGTGCGGGGATTTATGAAGAGTTGTTGTTTCGTTTGATTTTGATTGCGCTGTTGCATCTGGTGCTGGTTGATATTTTGACGGTGCCGTCGAAACTGGGAGCGGGGATCGCGATCGGGTTATCGTCGGTGGCCTTTGCGCTTTACCATTTTTCAGAAGTGAATCAGTTTTCGCTGGGCTTGTTTTTGGTTTACACGGGCGCGGGCTTGTATTTGGCGGCAGTGTATGTGTTGCGAGGTTTTGGCATTGTGGCCACAACGCATGCGATGTACGACGTGTTTGTGGTGTTGTTGCAGGTGTCGCAGTCGGGATATCAGGGGTAGCGATGTTTTGCGTGTGACCGGCGGGCGATAGGTCTATAATTGGGTATGAATTCTGCGACCTGGCCCAGTGAACCGGTGTGGTGGCGACATTGGTTGTTTGAATCGCCGATGTGGACGATTGCGACATTGGTGGCGGTGGGTTTTTTATTGTTTGTGTTGGACCAACGGCGAAAGGATCGACGGTTGATGTGGGTGGCGTTGGCATGTGTGTTGGGCGCGGGGTTGAATTTCATGGTGGCCAAATGGGTGGTAACGCCGCGCGAAGCATTGCTATCAAGGACCAATGAATTGATCGCCGCGACGGCTCCGTTGGATATCGCGAAGGTGCGGTTGATGTTTGGCGAGGATGCGGTATTGCGAGGGCCGGGTGGCGAAACATGGTTGTCACTGTCGCCGATGTTGGATGCGTTGGACGCAAGCGCGGGGAAATTCGGCATCGAGCGCAACACGATTGCGAAGGTGCAGGCCGAGGCGCGGACGCCGACGGTTGGCCTGAGTTTGTTTGATTTGAAAACGCGGTTTGATAGTGGGACAGGATTCCCGATTGCCACGCGATGGTTGGCGACGTGGTCACTTGAAACCAATGCAGCAACCGGGGCCGACGGGACTGATGGAACCGACGGGACAACTAATGGGACCGGCAAAACGTGGGTGATCTCGGAAATTCAATGGCTGACGCACGATGGACCCAATGGTTTGAATCCATACGAAGGCATCTGGCGGCGATGAATGGCATATGACACAGGGATGGGCAGTCGGGGCTGGGCAAGGCAAAGGTAATGCGAGGAGCAATGCATGCGACGGTTTAAATTGTTGATGAGTTTGATGGTGGTGTGTGCAGGGTTGGGGTTGGGCGCGGCAACGCCTGCGGTGGGGCAAGCGGTTGTTGATCAGATGAATTTGCGGCCGAAGTTTGTGGAGGGTCAGACGAGCCGATACAGCATCTGGTCGAAGCGCACGACGGACGTGACGATGAACTTCGGCAGTCAGAGCGATGAGGCCCGACGTGTGATTGAAAACGAAGGCGAGGTGACGTGGGAGGTGGGCCGTGTGCGTTCCGATGGATCGGCGACGTGCATGATGACGATCGATTGGTTGACGGTGGCGATTACCCCGCCGGGCGGTGGTGAGGCGCAGCTCAGCGATAGCCGAAAGCGCACGGGGCCGAACGAAAGTTTGCAGAATATGCTGCGCGCGATTACGGGTGTGCCGTTGTCGGTTGAGGTTTCGGTAGATGGAACGATGACGAAGTTGCGTGGCGTGGACAAGATGCAAAAACAATTGGGTAAGGATGGTCAGGTGCCATCGGAACAGCAGTTTTTAGAAACGGCCGCGACGTTGGCGACGTTGGCGGGTGTGCCGACATCGATCAAAACCGGTGGCAAGTGGAATGTTGAACAAACCTGGTCGCGTGAAGGTGGCGAAGTGGTTGAAAAAATGAATTACGTGGTGGGGTCCATGGAAAGGATTGAGAATGTTGATGTGGTGACGGTGAACGGTTCAGCGAAATTGGATTTCAAGCCGGACCGATCGAAAATGCCCAAGGATGGCCCGAAGGTTGATATCAAACAGACGGTGGGCGAGATGGATGTGCAGGTGATGTTTGATTTGTATCGTGGCGAGGTGATTGGTCGCAACGCGGTGGAAACGCGGCGCGTGGAAGTGACGATTCATGGTCCTGACAATCGGAAGTTCAAACAAATTTCGCAGGAAACCGAGCACAGCCAGGCGCTGCGCATTGGCGAAGGCGAACAGTGATGGGGTGATGTGATGCGTTGCAATATTGATGCGCGGGGTAAATCGATTCGGCTGGCGGGTGGCGTGATTGCGTGTGTGATGGCGTTGGTGTTTTTGATTCTCGCTGGCGTGGGTGTATGGGACCGGTGGGCGTGGTTTGTGGGAGCGGGGGCCTTGATCACGGGCGTGTTTATGGTGATCGAAGGTTGGTCAGGATGGTGCGCACTGCGAGCGATGGGATTCAAAACGCGAGCGTGAGGGGGATACGCGGTAGAAATTTTATCCGCGTCCATCTGCGTTCATCTGCGGCTAAAAATTGGCAACTGCAACTGCAACTGCAACGGCGATAATCAATGGACGAGGTGATAAACCGCAAGCGGCGGGCGCCTGGATGAAATCATGGACGGGGGTGATGGCGTTGGATGATTTCTTTGAGGCGGCTGCGATCGACGTGGGTGTAGACCTGGGTGGTGGCGATGTTGGAATGGCCCAGCAATTCCTGGACGACACGCAGGTCGGCGCCGCCGGCGAGCAGGTGGGTGGCGAACGAATGGCGCAAGGTGTGGGGATGCACATCGGTGAGGCCTGCGCGTCGAGCGTATTTGGTGACGATTTGCCAGACGACGATGCGCGTGATGGGTGAGCCGGTGCGCGAGAGTAACAACAAATTACTGGGCCCACCACGACTGATCAGGATCGGCCGTAATTTTTCGAGGTAGGCGGTGGCAGCATGCAGCGCTGGTTCGCCGACCGGAACGATGCGTTCTTTTTGGCCCTTGCCCATGACGCGGACGACAGCCAAATCCATGTGCAAGCGATCGAGGGTCATGTCAGCGACTTCGCTGGCGCGGAGTCCGCCGGCGTATAACAATTCCAACAGAGCGCGGTCGCGCAGGTGCAGCGCGTCGTCTTCATTGGGAGCAGCGAGCAGCGCTTTGACTTGTTGTTGTCCAAGGACGCCGGGCAGATTTTGCCAGGGCTTTGGCGTTTGGATCAGTTCGGAAGGATTGTTGGGTAGTCGATCGGTGCCGTGACAAAAGCGTGTGAAGACGCGGACGGTGGCGAGGTGTCGACAGATCGATGCGGTGGCCAGGCCGCGCTGGTCGAGATGACGCAGGTGGTCAGCGATGAGGTCGGAGGTCAGGCCGGCCCAGTCGAAAACTTTTTGATCGATCAGCCAGTCGCGCAGTTCGCGGAGGTCTGCGGCGTAGGCTTCGAGGGTGGCCATGGAGAATCCACATTCGACCTTGCAATAGGTGAGAAATTCAGCCAGGGGCGGGCGGAACGGAATGGTTTCGGGGGGTTGGGGGACGACGCGGTTATCGGCCCGACTGGTTGTTTTGTTATCGGGCGTACCGCGCAAGGCTTGCGAGGATTGGGGCGAGCGATTGTCGCTGCGCAGCCGGGGCCGACTGTCCAGATCGTCGAGCGGGTTGGATTTTTTCAGCGAGGCACGCATGATCGAGGGTACAGGCATATTCACAATCCAGTCATCACCCCCTACGTTTACCCCTGCGTTTGCCAGTCCATGGTGCGTCCCGCATATCACAGGGCAGCGTGTGGATTCAAAGGCAGGGCGTAGCGGTCCTACGGCGGTGGGTTCCCGATTTTTCAGGGGAAATCACCGTCGGCGGCAGGTTATTGATCATCCGTTTTGGGTCAGACGGGGCATCCATGCCGCCGGGGGCGCTGTGTCGCCACATTCTATAATCGGCCAGTAGGGCGCATGGGCGACAATATTCGTGACGGGATTTGGCCGATGGTCGTTGGGGACATGTGGGGGGCAATTGGGGGAATAGATGAGGGGGGTGATGGGGTGGGTTTTCAGGGGGCGATTCGCTCGCTACAATGCGTGGCTCGATTGCCCGGAACGTGTTCGATATGTTCCAACCCGCCGACGTAGCTCAGTTGGTAGAGCAAGGGATTCATAAGCCCTGGGTCGCAGGTTCGAGTCCTGCCGTCGGCATTCCTCACCTCCCCCACCCCCCACCACTGCCCCAGTGTTCCCCACGCCCAACGATAAAAAAATTGTTAAACGAACCCCCGGTATTCACCGGGGGCTAGCATGGAATCGAAGTGCGCGCGTTTATCGTTATTCGTATGACGTTTAGCGGGAGACGCGCAGCGTCCCGTTTTTGAACGCGGCGTTGTCACGGTAAACCTAAACCTGAACTTGGAATTGGTAAGTCGAGTTTAGCGCACGATGATGGCGTAGGGCATGAGGGTTAATACCGGTTCGTGCTGGAGGAGCATCATGCCTGAGAGAACGGGGGCAACGCTTTGCCAGGCACGTGGGCCTAACAGTTCGCGGGCAGTGGCGATCATTTGCGTGCGGGTCATGTGGGTGCGAGCCGATGCAGCGCTGGCGCCGAAAGGCTGAAACAAGCTTTCAAGAAATTCAGCAAAACTCAACGGCGGCGGCAGATCAATGACGTCGTATTGGCCATAGATCAAACCCAGGTCGTTGGCCATGTCGGTGATGGCCGTGTCGACGCTGCCCAGTCGATCACCCAGGCCGTTGGTGATGGCGGTTCGGCCTGTGAAGAGTCGGCCGGCGCTGACGGATTCGATGTCAGCCAATCGATTGCCTCGGCCGGTGGTGACGCGTTTTCGGAATAATTCATAGGTATGTTCGAAAGCGATTTGTAACGTGGCGCGTTGTCGATCGGTGAAGGGCTCGACGGAATTAAACATGTCGCCGAGGGGCCCGCGCGACCGTCGATAGGTGGTGATGCCGATTTTTTCGTAGAGATCACCCATGATGATTTTGCCGCCGACGACGCCGATAGACCCGACGATGGAATTGGGTGCGAGATAGATGCGATCGCCTGCGCAGGCGAGGTAGTATCCGCCGCTTGCGGCCATGGCGCCGACGCTGACGTAGACGGGTTTGATCGCGCCGGCGTCACGGATGGCTTGCCAGATAATTTCGCTGGCCAATGCGGATCCGCCGGGCGAATCGATGCGCAAAATGATGCCCTTGATTTGTTCATCGTCGGCGGCATTACCCAGCGCGCGGACGGTGGTGCGGCTGCCGATGCTGGCTTCACTGAACAGGCCTGCGGAGGCGGGGCTGGCCGCGGAGCTTTCGCCGGACATGATTGGGCCGACGGCGTGGATGACGGCGATGGACGGCCGGGTGACGCGTGGGGCCTGGGCTTGAAAAAGCATTTGGAAAATCGCGAACGGATTGTTGGGCATGGTGCGACCGGCGGCGGGATGATCGAAATCCTCGTCCCAGGTAAAAGTCAGGCCG
Source organism: Phycisphaerae bacterium (assembly GCA_030426385.1). GTDB lineage: Bacteria > Planctomycetota > Phycisphaerae > Phycisphaerales > Phycisphaeraceae > JAUHYI01. Next base: position 45,009 of record JAUHYI010000004.1, on the reverse strand, counting down.
AACGCCGATTCGGTGGCATCGAATAGATCGCGTTCGACCATGCGATCGACCAGTCCGCTGACGACGAGCTGGTTGTCATCCATGGCCCAGGATTTGGCGAAGGCGTTTTCGATTTGTTCATGGGTGAGGTTTCGGCCCTCGGCGATGATGTCGAGAATTTGCGCGTAGAGATCGTCGAGCAGCGCGTCGAAATTTTCATTCCATTGATCGCTGGGGCCTGATCGTGTGAGTTGCTCGGACGCGCCTTTGAAATCGCCGACTTGCAGGAAATCGGCTTTGAGGCCGACCTTTTCGAGCAGGCCGACCAGATACATTTCTTCAATCCCCAGGCCGGTGATGGTGACCTGGCCTTTTTTTTGCAAGAGGATTTGATCGGCGTGACATGCGAGCAGGTAGCTGTTGAGGTCGTATTGCTCAGCGAACACGAGGACTTTTTTGCCCGCTTGGCGGATGTCGCCGATGGCCTGGCCTAATCGATAGACCTGGGTCAGGCCCAACATGGGTTCGTCGAGATAGATCACGATGCCGGCGTAAGTGTCGGTGTCGGCGACGTAGCGCAGCGACGAGAGGGTCGAGCGCATGGTGGGGCCTGCTTCGTCTTCGCTGATCCATGCGACGGGGACGGGGCCTTCGTGCAATTGCCCGGAAATTTCCAGCCAACCGACCATCTTGTTGGGGGAATCTGCGGGGGCAGTGGTCGTAGTCGTAGTCGTAGCTGTGGCTGTGGTCATTTCGGTGGGCGCGATGTTGGCGTCGGTCGCCGATTTTTTCGGGGCCGCCGATTCGCTGGCATGCTCATCATCGGGGTTGCTGGCGATGAGGCTGGGAATGATTTCGACGCCCGAGTCGGTGTCGATGCGTTGGGGATCAGCATGCACGCGGTGAAAACCGGTTAGGCCGAGGGTCATGATGAATAACAGGGCAACCCAGAATCGTGGCATGTCGTAGCTCCGTGGCGACAGGAAATATGTTGTGTCGATGAAATGTATGAATGAATGCAACGCGTTATATCGTAGCCGACGCGTACGTATTTCGGGAGAATGGGGCGGTTTTTTTATGGGGTGGTGGGGACCTGAGCCACGCTGTGGCTCGGCTGTGAAGGCGGTCAGTGTTGTGAATGCGGTGATGCGGTGACAGTAGAGTCTATCTGTTGCCGGGGACAATGTGGGGGGGGTTAGCTGGTGGCGGTCATGGGGTCGTTACCCATGTGTTGCGAGGGGTTGTCGACCATTTGTGGGGCGCTGCTGGTTTTGTTTTGCGTGGCGGCGTTCAGATCGAACTGTGCCAGGGGGCGGTCGGCTAGGACATAAACATCGTCTTCGCGTTTGATGGCATGGACGTGAAGCGTTTCGTTTTCGAAAATCACAGCACGGGGTTTGGCAGGTAACCCGTAGGCACCGGTGTTGATCAGGGTGCGACCGCGCCGATGCCAGATGCCGTGGTGGTGGGTGTGGCCGAAGATCATGAATTTGGCGTGGGGTCGATATCGATCTAAAAAAGTGCTGGCCAAGCGTGGGATGATCCACCAGTAATGGGCGATGCGCGGGATGGTCAGGGGTCGGCTTAGCAATTCGCTGATGACGCCTTCGCCGTAGTCGCGTTCGTAGCGGAAGCATTCCTGTTGCGCGGCGGCCTGAATGCACGCTAAATGGTGATCGAGTTCGTCATGGCCCGGCGCGGGGGGTTTGACGATTTCTCGGCGAAACGCGCGGCGCAAGGCTGGGGCATCGCGCGACCAGGGGGCGACGGCGGAATGCAACACGTCGCCGTGCGTGATAAAAATCTGGCCGTCGGCCAATTCCATGTAGCGTTTGTCGGTGAGATAGGGATCGTGATTGCCCGCGAGCATGGTGAGCTTGACGCCGTCCTGTTCGCATAATTCTTTGAGGCGGACGACCGTCCACGCGGCGGCCCCGCGATAGCGCGGGTGGTGCAATTCAGCAAGATCGCCGTTCATAATCAGATGATCGGCCCCTTGCCATAGAGCACGCAAGGCTTCGGGCGAACCGGCGGTGGCATGCGGTCGGCCCATGTGAGTGTCGGACAGGATGACAGTGCGTGCGGCCATGGGTGTGGGAATTTCTGGTTTTTTGGTGACGGAATGATTGCCCCGGGGTCTGACAGGACGACCTGTATAGGCGGGGAACTGGGCAGGCGATTTCGGCTGAACCAGTCTCCTTCTTCATCGGCAGGGTTGGCAGATAAATCCACCAAATTGGACATTATGGGTCGGGAATTGGCTGGGATTAGTCGGGGTTGGTTGGGTTTGAAGCCCAGTGCATTTTTTCGGCCAGCATACGCCAATAGGAAACGCGTGGGTTGCGGATCAGTTGAAAGGTGTGCGGACTGCGGCGAATAAATACTTGTTCGTCGCGCTGCAGGGCGATGGAGACCTGGCCATCGATCGACAAGGTGGTGCCGGCGTTGGCTCGCAGGACACGCAGAGCGATGGAACTGGACCCGGCGACCACCAGTGGGCGAAAGGCCAGAGATTGCGGACAGATGGGCGTGATGCAATGGGCGTCGACCGAGGGACTGATGATCGGGCCGCCGGCCGAGAGGTTATAGGCAGTCGATCCGGTGGCGGTGGAAACGATGACGCCGTCGCCGGTGAAATGCGTGCCCAGATCGTGGTGGCGGGTTTTATCGGTGGTCGGATCGATGGTCAGTTGCAATTCGATCATGCGAAACGGTGGGCCGGCGGTGATCACCGCATCGTTGACCCCGTGCGTGACGAATCGGCAATGGTCCATGTCGAGGGCATCAATATCGCAATCCGCCGAGTCGGGATCGAAGACCATGGTTTCAATCATGACGCGTCGGGTGGCATGGCAATGGCTTTGGACGAGCTGGTCCCAGTGCGTGTGCAGGTCGTCGATGCTGAATTCTGCGAGGAAGCCGAGCTTGCCGAAATTGACGCCTAAGACGGGCAAATCGAGGGCCACCGTCTGGCGGGCCTGGCCGATCATCGTCCCATCACCGCCCAGAACCAGAATGAGGTCCGCGGTGGGCAATTCTGCGGCGGCGTCAGCATCAAATTGCGTTAAATCCGGCACCGCCACGACATCGGCACGCGATTCGAGCCAGGGCAACAGCGATTGCGTGGCCGCTTGCACCGGCGATTTGAGCCGATTCGCCAGCACGATCACCCGGGGGCGCGTGGGGAGTTGGCAATAATGGGTGACTTCGGAATGGGGAGGCGTTGCGGTCATGCCCCCATAGTGTAATCGCCGATAGGGTTTACAGTGAAACGTTAAAAGTATTGCGTTAAAAGTCGTAATATCGGGCACAGGCGTGGTGCAGATTTGGCACTGATGTGGCACTGATGTGGTGATGCCTGGAGCCCGGTGGCTATGACGATTAATGCAAACTTGCTCAGCTTTTCGCGTTTGATTTTTCACCATTAACGGATTCGGAGTTATTCGTGCAAGCCCTGGTTTACGACGGCAAACAACCCAAATTGGTCGCTCATTATCCTGACCCCGCGCTGCCCGATGGTGAAGCGCTGATTCGGCCCACTCGCATGGGCGTCTGTGCCACCGATCTGGAAATCTGCAAGGGATACATGGGATTCACCGGCGTGCTCGGCCACGAATTTGTCGGCATCGTCGAACAAGTCGCCAGCAAAAATCGTGACGGCAAACCACACCGCGATCCCGATGCGGTCAAGAAATGGGTCGGCCGACGCGTCGTCGGTTCGATCAATTGCGTGCGCACCATTTGCGATATGTGCAAAGCCGGCCTGCGCGAACATGCCCGCGATCGCACCGTGTTGGGCATCTTGGAACGCGACGGCGCATTCGCGGATCGGTTCACCCTGCCCCTCGAAAATCTGCATCACGTGCCCGACTCGCTCGACGACGACTCGGCAGTCTTCACCGAACCGCTCGCGGCGGCGTACCAAATCCTGCGACAGATCACCATCGAAGGTCGGCCTTACGTGACGGTGTTAGGCGATGGGCGTTTGGGATTGCTCTGCGCTCAGGTGCTCAGCCAGGAAAACGCGACCGTTCGCCTGATCGGCAAACATCCCGACAAACTCGAACACTGCACCAAATGGGGCATCAAACATCGAATGCTCGACGAGGTGGGACTGCGCCAGGATCAGGACATCGTCGTCGATTGCACCGGGTCGGCCAGCGGATTGGTCACGGCCATGCAAATGGTTCGACCACGCGGCAAAATCATCCTAAAAACCACCGTCTCCCCACCCCCACCCACCCCCACGGTTTCCCCTGCATCAACAGATAGCGCAAGTAAAACCGGTGCGAACCAATCCGACAAGAATAACCAGGGGAAACGTGGGGGGGTGGGGGGGTGGATTGATTTGTCGCCGTTGGTGGTGCATGAGATTGATTTGATTGGCAGTCGGTGTGGCCCGTTTGATGTGGCGCTCAAGGCGTTGGCCCAGGGCAAAATCGATGTGGTCAGCCTGATCAGCAAGCGCATGAAATTGGCCGACGGCGTTGACGTGTTACGCGCTGCCGACCAACCGGGTGTGATCAAGGTCTTGATCGAGCCGTGAACGAATGTGCTGATGCAAGGTCGTGAACATTTTTTATAGTCACGGCAAACGGCAGCAATTATACGCATCCCACTTAGAACTGGCGTGTTAGCCGCCGCCTTTATGGCGGCGCGATGGCTTGTGTTTGCCCTACGATTCACGCCACCATAAAGGCGGCGGTTAACGATTAACCACGCTTGTGTTTTTTGTGGGATGCGTATTAGCGCACAACCAAATCCAATCCCCGTGTTTGATGTTTCGCGGGCGACGCGCCAGCGTCCCGTTTCGCAGGCGAATAATTTCTTACTGGCAACAACTATCACCATCGCCCGCAGACAGATGGACTTAAGTTCACCTGTCAAAGCACCAAACACGCGAAGATTAACCACGCCAGTTGCTATCGCAAGCTTTCAGCGATGGGTCTGCCTGATCGTTGTCATCATTACAAACCTTACAGTCGTTATAACCCTCGCCCTGTTCGCTCATAATGCGCGTTTTTATTGTTGGGTTAGCTCCTGTCGCGCAATTGAATCGTTTATTTGGTTCGTGAACGAGGCCAATACCCAACAACGTCCTATTACCCACTCACGTAACCCCACACGTGTTTCAGCACGTCTTCCTCAGCAAAAGATGGCACGTCATCGTGCGTCGCAAAACGATCCATCAAACACATCATCATCCACCCCGCCGATCAATGAGAGCATAGCCCGGGCTGCCACCGCAACAGCCACCGCCGACGCGCTGCCGGGCGTGACCCCGATCCAACAGATCAAGGACCGTCGGCGATCATGGGACGATGTCTTGCTGCGGACCAAGACCACGTTGTTGGTCGCGCTGGCGGGCGTCGGCGGCGTGCTCGTGGGCATCGCCGAAAGTCACAGCGAACATCAGATTTGGCCCATGTCCGTGGGATTGATCGGGCTGGTCTGGGTGTTAATCCGATTGGCGGATCGATGGGTGGCCAACCCGATTGATGATTTGATCGCATCGATTGAAACGTTGTGTCATGAGCGCGAAGCGATCCGTTTGAAATCCTTGCCCGTCGGTCGACAGGACGAGGTCGGCAAGTTGGCACGCATCGTGCAAAAACTGACCGCAGTAGCGATCCGTGATAGTTACGAAGCGCGTCGATTACGGCGGACCATTCAACACGAAGTCGCCCATGCCACACGTCGGGCCACGCGACATCTCGAACACGAAGCGATGCGCGATCCTTTAACCGATCTGGGCAACCGCCGATTTATGGAACGCAATCTCGATGAGTTGGTCGCGTCGTGTCGGGATTCGGGCGCGGAACTGGTTTGCTTCCTGATCGACATGGATAATTTCAAAAAGGTCAATGACACGTTGGGACATGCCGAGGGCGACGACCTGTTGATTTTCCTGGCCAACTTGATTCGAGCCAGCATTCGCCGCGAGGACTATGCGATTCGTTTGGGCGGTGATGAATTTGTGGTCCTGATGCCTGGTTGCCCTGATGCTCGCGTACGTCATTTTGCTCGCCAGTTGCTGACACTATTCCGTCAACACGTCCGTGCGAAATTGCCTGCGGATATTTTGGCAGACCTGTCGATCGGCGTGGCATCGATGCAAGCGGACGGCTTGTCTGCCGGGGCAGCGCTGTTGCAAAAGGCTGACGAAAATCTGTATGCCGCCAAACGAGCGGGCAAGGGTCGCAGTGTGGGTTTGGATGATGTGTGATGTGAAAACGAAACCGCGCGGGTGATTGTGAATCATTTTGCGGGATGCGGTCAATGCGGCGTGTGTGGCATGGCGATTAGTAATTCCACGAAGTGGTAAGCAGCATGCCGGCGTAGCTGTCGGACCCGCGTTGGCCATCGAATGTGTCGGTCATGAATGTCTGGTAGTAGGTGAGCTGGAAATATTTCCAGGCGACCGAGAAGCCGACGGTGGCGTCGCCGACGAGGGGTTTGGCATCATGGCCGGGACTGGATTTATAGTTGTTGCCCTCAATAAACGTGTTGTGTTCGACGGCGGTGCCATTGATTTGAGCAAACAGATAGGCGGACAAATTTCGACTGTTTGGGGTCGTGCTGGCGGTGGCGTCGCCGAGATCGCGTAGACGTGCGGGGCCGAAATCGTCGGGCAGGTTCCACCCCCAACGCGCGGTGAAGCCGAGATTGGCCTGGCGCTGCATGGTGCCGAGGATGAATCCGACCTGGGGGATGAAATCGGCGCCCCAGGATGATTGGCCCATGACGTTATTGATGTCATTCATGTCATTCGTCGTGCTGGCGGCGGGGTGTGTGCCGGGGATTAATGGGTAGCGCCATTTGCGCTGGTAGATGAGGTTGAATCCGAATTCGTCGCCGAGTTGGGAACCCCACCCGCTGGGGTCTTCCTGATCGCCGATCAAGTCGTGGATGGCCTGTTGTGCGCCCTTGGCACCGGAGGAGGGGCCTAACATGCCGAGATTTATTTCCAGATGGTCGAACAGGTTGCGATCACCATTGGCGCGTTGGACGTAGGCCCCGGTGTACAGCCAGCCCGCATAGGGTTGATCGGTGGGATCGGGTGTGATGGTGGTGATAATTTCAGGGGTGTACATGTCCTGACCGAGGACGAGGCCAAATGCGGTTTGCATGTTTTCGAAATGGTCGGCAAACGGGATCGCATCAGCGATGTTCTGCGCCCAATCGGGTTGCCAGGCGAGGGAAAATTTGATGCCGTTGGTGTAATGACGGTCCGTGGGATCAATATATTTTAAAACGCCGCCATCGTTTTCACCCAGGATGTCGAAGCGCATGGTGGGTTGGTTTTGGGTCGGCTCGACAATGTCGGGTTGGTGCTGCGCTTCAGATGGGATGGCCAGGGGGATCAATTCATCGGCTGGTGCGATCGATGGCATGGCCAAGGCGGTTACCACGATCAGCCCGGCCGCCATGGTGGTGGATGTTGGTATTCGGGCAAACAGAACGTCGTCGGTACGTGTAGATTTCATGTGAGGAATTCTACCGACTGTTGCGCGGGGCGTTAGAATGTGGATGTGATTCTCGTGGACCAGCCGATTTACTGGTTTCGCGGTCGGCGTTGGTGCCACATGGTCAGCGACGACAACCTTGCGGAACTGCACGCGTTTGCCCAGGCGTTGGGTATCCCGCGCCATGGGTTTCAGGATCCGCCGCACCGCAATCACCCGCATTACGATGTGCCCGAGGAGTTGCACCAACTGGCACTGGCACGCGGTGCGCAACAGGTCACCGGCCGTGAACTCGTCACCCGCATGATCCGCACCCCCCCCCCACGTTTCCCCCGCAAACATCGGCTCAAAACGGTCTGCCGCCAAGACCAGGTTTGACCAGACACGATCAGCGGTGCCCAGCGAATAGCTGATACCCGTATTTTGCAATTCGCCAGCGTATCCGCGACATTGTCATCATGACCATACAAGCGAATCTGCAAACGGCCGCGACACCTCTGCGATGGGGCATTCTGGGTACGGGTAATATCGCTCGGCAATTTGTCGGCGATGTCATCGATGGCGATCGGCATGACATCACGGCGGTCGGATCGCGAACGCAATCGTCGGCGGATGCCTTCGCCCAATCGTTTAACATTCCCAAGGCCCATGGGTCGTATGATGCATTGTTGGCCGACGCATCGGTGGATGCGATTTATTTATCCTTGCCTAATTCCATGCACCACGACTGGACGATTCGCGCGTTGGAAGCAGGCAAACATGTGCTGTGCGAAAAACCGATCGCCACTTCGGAGGCCGAGGCCCACGCGATGTTCGATACCGCAGAGCGTGTCGGTCGCGTGTTGGTTGAAGCGTTTATGTATCGCAGTCATCCCCAGACGTTGGCGTTGTTGCAATACATTGAACAGGGCATCATCGGCGAGTTGCGTCTGGTGCGGGCGAGTTTTTGCTATCACACCAATCGCGTGGCGAGCAATATTCGATTTGATCCGTCATTGGCTGGCGGCGCGTTGATGGATGTGGGGTGTTACGCGATCAATGTGGCACGATTGTTGGCTGGTGTTGAGCCGAATACGATTTGTGGTTCCATGCGCATGCACGAAACGGGGGTGGATGATTTGTTCGTCGGTGCGTTGGGTTTTCCCAATGGGGTTCAGGCGAACCTGACGGGGGGCATGGTGGCGCAGACGGATAACAGTTTGTGGGTGTGTGGCGATGAGGGGTATATCCGTGTGCCGGTGCCGTGGAAACCGCCGCGGCCTGATATGGAGGGGAACGGGGCGCATTTTGAATGGCATACGATGACGCCGCCGAAGATGGATCAACCCGAAGCCACGCGCCATGCGAGCACGGGTGTGGCGGTGTCGGGCCCGGATGGTCGGATCGATATTCCGGGCGATTTGCCGTTATTTCGGTATGAAGCGGATGATTTTGCCAAAACAGTAGCCGGTGAGATGGCCCCGCGGATCAGTCGGGCCGATTCGGTGGGAAATATGCGTGTGATCGACGCGTTGCGTGCTAAAATTCAAGGATGAAGCAAGACATGACACAAAAGCGGGGTTCATTTCCAGGGGCTATTCTGGTCGCGAGTTTGATCGCGATGGCGGTGATGGGGTTTGTGCATGCGAACAGCCAATCAGGCGTGGCCGAGCAAACCGACCATGCAACGCCCGCTGCGACGATCAACGCTGAATCATCAGAGGTTCGTGGTGATGACGGTGCTGATGATGGAGTGACTACCGCGACTACCACAACTACCGACGCCAGCGCGAAAGAAAGCACACAAAAAGCGATAGGGGAAACGGGGGTCAACGTGGGTGGGAACGCGGGGGTAAGTGTGGGGGGGGGCTTGTTGCCGAAGGGTGCGAATGTGGCGGTGATTCCTATCAGTGGATTGATTTACGATTTTACGTTGGAAAGTTTAGAGCGTCGGGTTGATCGCGCGATCAACAAAGGGCAAGCGTCGATGATTGTGTTGGAGCTGGACACGCCTGGCGGTGTGGTGACCAGCGCGTTGAAGATCAGCCGGTATATCAAATCATTGCCGGTACCGACGGTGGCCTGGGTTCATAGCGAAGCGTATTCCGCGGGGATATTGATCGCGTCGTCGTGTGATGAGATTGTGATGTCTAGTGCGTCGGCCACGGGCGATTGTGCACCGATTGTGCCGGGCTCGGAATTGGCACCCACCGAACGAGCCAAAGCGCTGTCACCGATCCTCGAAGAATTTCGCGACAACGCGTCGGACAATGGTTATCCGTATGTGTTGTTCCACGCGATGTGCGTGCTGGGCGTTGAAGTATATGAAATTGAAAAGGCAGACACGGGCGAGCGACGGTATGTGCATCAAGCCGACTATCAGTTTCTGGTGCAAGGCCAGGATGGTGCGGGACAGAGTTTTTTGAAATCGGTTTTCGGCGGATCGACGACGAACGAATCAACGACAAACGTGGGCGAGCCGGTGCGCGATCCTGCTCTGTCGGATGAGGATCGTGGGCAATGGAAATTGGTTCAACAGGTTCACGATGGCAAAACATTGTTGACCTTGAGTCAGTCGCGGGCCATGGATGTGGGTTTGGCGCGTGCGATAGTGAACAACGAGACGGAACTGAAAACCTATCTTGGCGCGTCGGCGGTGGGCACGGTTAACCAGAGTTGGTCGGAAACGATTGTGGCGATGTTGGTGCATCCTGCGGTGAAGGCGATTTTGATGGCCGGACTCATGCTGGGGATTTATTTTGAATTGCAATCGCCAGGCGTGGGCTTGCCGGGCCTGATGGCGGTGATTGCTGCGGTGGCGATCTTCGGTGCACCGTATCTGGTCGGGTTGGCGGAGGTGTGGCACCTTTTGATTTTCATGTTGGGCGTGGGGTTGTTGGCAGTGGAAATTTTTGTGTTGCCGGGGTTCGGCGTGGCGGGCGTGTCGGGGATCTTGTGCATCCTGGTCGGCGTGGTGTTTGCCTCCGTGCCTGCCTCGGGCAGCGGTCCCATACCCTTGCCGCCGCGCGAAGTCTGGGGCATGTTGCAGGCATCGTTGATCTGGACGTTGGCGGGGTTGTTCATTGGCATGATCGGCATTGGATTTCTATTGCGTCACGTCGAAAACATTCCGTTCCTGCGACAAATGGTTTTGCAAAGTCCCGTGGCGGTCGCCGGTGGTCCGGTTGTACGCGTGTCCGGCGACGAGGCGATCGGCGAAGGTAAACTACACGTCGGCGATACCGGGCAAGTCATCAGCGAATTACGGCCGACCGGTCGAGCACGAATCGGCGATCAGGTGGTTGACGTCGTAAGCGCGGGTAGTTGGATCGAGCTGGGCACTAAGGTTCGCATTACCGAAATGCATGGCAATCGCATCGTGGTCGAAAGCGTGTGATTGGTTTTCGAAACAGGCCGTCTGGCCGTGTGACATCATGTCTGAATCTAACGACCCACTCTCGATCGATGACCAACGGCTGTTGCTGAATTTGGCTCATGCGTCGATCCGTTTTGGCGTGGAGCGTCGGGCACGGGTGGCGCAGGTCTCTGACCCGACCGAGGCGAAAAAATCACCAGAATCCCCGGCGAATAATGGGAAGTACAGGGGAACGCATGGGGAAGATGATGGGGGGAATTGCGGGGGTAAGCGTGAGGGAGATTGTGGGGGGGCGATGCATATTGATGTGATGGGTTTTGCTGAGCACTTGCGTGTGACGCGCGCGACGTTTGTGACGTTGCATCATCTGGGTCTGTTGCGTGGCTGCATTGGCCGATTGGAAGCGACGCGTCCGTTGGTTGAGGATGTGGTGGACAATGCGTATTCTGCGGCGTTTGGCGATCCACGTTTTTCGCCGGTCTGCGAAGCGGAATTGGCTAACTTGTGCATCGAGATTTCGATTCTGTCCGCGTCGACGCCGATTGAGTTTGTGGATGAAAACGATTTGGTATCGCGTGTGCGGCCGGGTGTGGATGGATTGATCCTGACCGAAACGGCCGGAGCGTATCCGACGCGCGGTACGTTTTTGCCTGATGTGTGGGCGACCGAGCCTGATCCCGTGAAATTTATTCGCCTGTTAAAAACCAAAGCGGGACTGTCCGAGGATTACTGGTCGGACACCGTTATGGTGCAGCGCTACACGACCGAGCGCTTTGCGGATGCTGGTTTTTAAGCGAGCGTTTAATTCGATCGCCATCATCACGCGCAAACGAACGGCATCATTTTAATTCGGTTGCAGGCATACCGAACCAGCGGGCCAACACCTGTTCACCAGCTCGATTTTGAAAACTAAAATCGGCGCGGTCGGTATGTCGTTCTGTATGGTCCGGATCGGTAAAACTTTTCCAGACGAACACGCCCCGCCACCATGGTGCATCGTGCAATGCCTGGAACATCGCATCAAACGCTCGCGCTTGTGTGGGTTCATCGTATTGCCCGCCTTCGTATTCCCATGGCTTGCGGAATGAGCCGAGGGCTGGGCGATAACCGACTTCCAAAAAAACGATCGGCTGATCCAGCGTCTGGGCAAACGCGTCGAGTTTTTCGCGCCACGGTTTCCAGGCCCGTACCAGTTGATCAACATCGGCATCGTCTGGCGCGTCGATCGGAAAGTACATGCTGATGCCCACCGCATCCAAGTCTTCCCAGAATTTAATGTCACGCCATTCCTGATCCCAGTGCGCGGCATAGGTTAGATAGCCTTGATAAATCGCGCGCACTTCGCGGATCAAATCCTGCCAGCGCTGGGCTTGTCCGCGTGTCATCAAAACCAGTTCTGTGCCCAGGCAAAAAGCATCAGCGCGTCCAGCCTGAGCGATTTTTGCGTAATGCAAAATCAACGCGCGATAGGCGGACCACCATTGCGCTTGGTCGGCGTCGTTGTTTTGCCGAATGCTCCCGTGCCACTGGTCGCCGGTCCAGAAATCGCGCGACCAGATATGCGGTTTGATTAACACACGTAAGCCGGCCTGGTGGGCGTGACGAATTTCGTGGAGAAGATTATCGTCTGTCATCGACCGATCGCCCATGCGAATCGTGTTGGCGTGTGCGGTGGATTGATAGCCGAATGGCGTGAGTGCGACCCAATCAAAACCGATGCCGCGCAGGGTTTGCAATTGTTCGCGTGCAATGTCTGACCCATAGCCTCGGCCGCCACGATGCACGTGAGCTTGATTCACGCCTTTGACAAATCCCGCGGGCAACATTTCTGACTGCGCCGAGGAATCATTACACAAACACAGAACCGCTACGATGCCAACGGTGCAAATCAATATCCGACAGGAGGGAAACCGAAACCGGTGCAGCAGTTTTCCCAACACGCAATCCATGAATTGTGTGAGAAATCGTGTGAGAACGTGTGTGAAGAACGGCGTGAATTGCCCGCATCGCATGGCCGAGTGTTTTGCTTTCGTGGCAGACGATGATGGCATTTGAAAGATTCTCAGTGCCTTTGGGGTTATGCGATTCGTTCATTGTCGGATCGTTGGCTCGTGACGATCATCACCGTGATCATCGACACGATGGGCACGAATGTGGCCAACACCCAGAACACCCACAAGTATGTCATCAATGAGCGTCGTGCGTTATAGGTTTCCAACGTCACGTCTTCGATCGGCAAGGTTTCCCCGTCGATTTCACTGACCACCGCAGGCAAATCATAATCAGCGGCTAATTGTGTTTCATAGTTTTGCACGGCATGACTGACGGTGATCTGCATCAATGCGGTGACACCGAACCAGACAATGGCAGCAATTAAAATTTTGATCGGTAACGGCATAGGTTTATTTCTGGTTTCTGTCGGATAAATTCGGAGGGTTGCGGGTTATTGAGTGTTACGCAGGCGGTCAATGATAGCCCGCTTGCGAAACAAGCGCAGGACCTGGCGCTGATACACAGTAACCCGAAATTCAAACCCCCTGCAACAACGGCAAACTCACGCTACCGTCGGCCTTGACCGCCGTGATCTGGGTGTTGTCGAATTGGTTCGACGATTCATCGGTGAACTGGTCGGGATCGATTTTCAACAATCGTTCGGTTTCACGTCGGGCGGCCACCATTTTAGGATAGCGCACTTCGCGATAGCCGGTGACATTGGCCGGGGTATTGAGAATGGCAGCCCATCGCGCGTAATGCGCAGGATGATCGGCAAATTGCGTGGCGGTCTGATCATCGAGTCGATCGATCAGTTCGATGTACCAATCGCGAAAGGCTTTTTCCTGGGTGTGCCATTGCGGTAATAATTTACGCAGTGCGGTGCAGCGCGCCATCAGGCGTAATTGCCAGTCGCGGCTTTTCCATTCGAAGCGGATGCGTTTGCCCAGCACGTCGAACTCGGGCCGATTGTGGTGTCGATACACAATGCGATCGCCTTGCGTGGGGTTGACGCTGAAACGTCGGCGGTCGCGCTTGTATTTTTCCGGATTGGTCAGTAGGGATGCGACGTAAATCTCATCCTTGATAAGCATGGCCTTGGCCAGATTCCACACGACGGCGCGCGTGATACGGTAGCCTTGTTCGGGCAAGTCCAGTTTGAAAATGCGCTGGAGCACGGTGCAATATTGTTCAGCATAGGCCACGCCGCCCCAGATGTAACAGTCATAGGCTCGCACAATCACGTCACGCAGAATATCGTCGGGGACGAATCGCCCACGTGTGGCCCGCAATGTTTGTTTCATCAACACGCGGAACCGTCGAGCATGACGTTGGCCGCGTTCGCCCTTGCGTCGCGCCCGGATCAGGTTTAATTTGCGTCGCAATGTTTGTCGGCTTGATTCGTATTCGTGTTGCAATTCCACCACAAACAGATCAGGTCGAACGGTAATCATGCGCCCGATGGCAAATGCTCGCAGGTTTCGATCAACTTCCGAGCGAGCGACGGTGCGTATTGCTTGTTCGATCACATCGGCGGTGACCGGCAGGTAGCCCTTCTGAAACGCGATGCCCAACATCATGATGTTGGCATACAGTTTTGAATCCAGAATGCGTTCGCACAGATCGCCGACGTTAAAACCTACAAAGTGATCGGGATGCGTATACGTTCGCAAGGTGGCTTCCAGATCGTTGGGATCAAATCGATCGACCCCCATCAACGATAAAATCGTCGGCGTCATCGCGGTGTTGACCACTGCGGAGGTGTGGGCTGGACTGGCCACGCGGTAGGGTTGTTTGGGATCCAACGCCCGCACGCATTCCAAGAGATCAATGCCCAACAGCAAGTCGGCTTTACCGTATGGAATCAGAGGTGTGGTCGGGCAAGGCGAGGCATCATTGTTATTGTTGGCATTGGCTGCTTGTCCGTTTTGTCCATCTTGTGCGATAGGGTTTGTGGCAGCGCGGTTGTAGACCAATTGGCTGAACACGCCGCCGTTGCGAATGGCCAAGCCTTTTTTATCCAGAAACTGGACGTCGTAGCCCATGAGATGGCCGGCGGTGGTGAGGATCGCGGTGCATAATCCAATGCCCATGCCGCCGACGCCTGCGAGGTAGGCACGCCAGGTGTCTTGATCGGCATGCAAGGGTCGCGGCGGTTCGGGGATGTTGTTCAGATCAAAATGTTCATCACTTTGTCGCGGCGCTTTGCCACGATGGATGGTCACTTCTTCAAACGAAGGGCACGCGTGGATGCGATGGCATGCACCGTCGTTGACACACCATGATTGATCGGTTTGGATTTTCGGGCCGTAGTCGGTGGCGGCGATGGTTAAGCCTGGGCATCCCGTTTGCGTCGTACATTCGAGGCAATACTCGCAAACTTCGGTGGCGACATTCATGAATGTCTGGGTAGGCAGGAAACCAAATTCTTTGCGGAGCTTGCGTTGTTCTGATTTGGCGCGACGATGGAATGTGATGCCGCATTCTTTGTCGGCGATGACAATTTTCACGCCGTCGGCCAGGATCGTTTGTTCAAGCAATTGCCGATAGCGCGTTCGATCGGCAGGGTTGATGCGCACGATGCGCACATCCTTGGCGATTTTTTTCGGGACCATCGCGGCGGCGATGCGTTCGATGTTCTGGGCAAAGCGCGGCCGACCCATCAGGTCATGCTCGATGGCGGCGTGGCCTTGATGCCCGGTCATCGCGGTCGTCTTGTTATCCAGAATGATGTACGTGATGTCCTGGCCGGCGGATATCGAATGACTGATCGCGACCTGGCCCGAATGGAAAAACGTCCCATCGCCCATGAACACCAATTGCTTGTTATCGATAAACGGATCGACCCCCGATCCGGTGCCTCCGCCGAGTCCCATGCCGGAATAGTTATGCATCAAGGGTTTGTTCGGCTCGAACATCAACATCGTGTAACAGCCGGTGTCGCCATGAGCGACCATGTCCACCGGCTTGCGCTTGTGATGTTTGAGCATGTATTCCGGGTCTAACAGATCGCGTCGCAGTTCCAGCAAAACGCTCGACGAATCACGGTGCGGACAGCCTGGACAAAACGCAGGCGTCCGCGATGGGATATGCACATCATAGGTGGCGGTTTGCGTGATACGTTCGAGTTGGGCTGTCAGGTGCCCGTTGGTCAATTCGATCGGCAACGTGGGATGATGTCGGAACACCGGCACGAGTCGCTCGATCAGGATTGAGGGATTGAGGCCGAGCGTTTCAGGAATGCCGGGCAACGGTTTCGATTGGCTTGCCAACGTGGGAAATTGTTTGCCATAGATTTCCGTTTGCAGTTTTCCTGCTTGTCGCAACGGACTGATAATTTCATGCACACGCCGTTCGACGAAGCTGCGCCGCTGTTCGATGACGATCACCTGATCGCAACGCTGGGCAAATTCAATGACCAGTTGTTCGTCCAATGGATAGGGCATCCCGATTTTCAAAATCGGCACGCGCCCGGTCAGATTCATTTCCGACAGCGCGTGTTCCAGATAGGCCTGGGCGTGTCCGACGGCAATCAATCCCAACGGGACGCGCTCGCCCTTCTGTGGACCATTTTGAATGCGATTGATGCCCAGCTTGCGGGCTTCGCGCTTGATCGCATCATGTCGCGCGGCAATGCCCTGCTCACGAATGCCGGTGCGCGGCGGCAGTAATACGGTTTCATCAAGGCGCGGTTCGATATCGATCGCGTAGCTCAATGATCGTTTCTGATGCTCATTGATTTTTGGAAAATGGTTCGGCCCTACCGTGACGGTGCCCCCGCCGTCTGCGGTGGCGGTGGTGACCAGATATCCAATCGGCATCTTCCCGGCGTAGCCGAGTTTGAACGCCAGGTTGACCCAGTCTTTCATTTCCTGCGGCGTGCTCGGTTCGATCATCGGCAGAAAAATATGCTCAGCCAGAAACCGACTGTCCGCGGCCACCTGGGTGGAATCGGACCATGGGTCATCGCCGCAGATAATCAGGCCGCCCGATTTATCGTGTGTGCCTGCCAATACGGTGAGTGCCAGTGCATCGGAGGCCACGTGCATGCCCACGCTTTTGAACGCGGTGATGGCGCGCAGTCCTGCCATCTGCGCGCCATTGACCATGGCCGCAGAGAGCGCTTCATTGTTGGCCATTTTCGCGACCATGCCATGCGCATCGAGTAGCGGCGCCAGCATTTCGAGCGTGTCGAAAAACGGCGCAATGGGCGAGCCGGGGTAACCTGTTAGCAGGTGTACACCGCCCTCAACCTCCAGGGCGCCCTTCACCAGCAGTTCGTTGCCGGTGAAAATATCGCGCCCTGATGTCTTGATGAATCGTGGATCTTTTATCATGGGGTTACTACCGACCGTCGTATCGCCTCTCGCTGATGATAGGACGTACCCATGTCAGTGCGGACATGACGCCTGGCCGCCAGCTTTCTCGCCCAGATGTGGCCCGGCCCCTGCGAATGGTAATTATAGGTGTTCATGCGTCCTCCAGCCAAAAATCCCCACTTTTCTCCTACATTGCCTGTGACCGCTGCCGGTCCCGATTACCCCCCGGTTTTCCCACCAATCTTTTCTGATTATCGGCCATTGATCGCGATCAGCGGTACAATCCTCGGTTCCACCACCCGTTAAAGGTCCCGAAAAAATGACGTAACGTCATTAAATAAAACAGATTACATGCATACGTCACAGCCGAACAACCCTACCATTCGCATCCGTGGTTTTGGACTGGTCAGCCCGTTCGGAATCGGGGCCTGGCCCACTTTTGCCGCCCTGCTCCAGGGAAAAACCCTCACCGATCGCATCGATCCCCATCAGGATTATCCTGACAATGTGGCCCTGATCCGTGCCCTGGGTGCGGTTGGCGTCGCTCAACACACCCGCACCGACCCCATCATCGAACTGGCTGAACGCGCCGCACGCGAGCCCTCCCCCCCCACCCCCCCACCCACTTCCCCCTCCACTTCCCCCCCCACCCCCCCACCCACTTCCCCCACGTTTTCCCACCCATCTCCTCACACATTTTCGCCCGGTATGGCGGACGGGCCAGCAACGGATTCCCCGATTCCGCTGATCATCGGCACCAGCAAAGGGGCCATCACCGCCTTGGCTCGCGCGACCCACAACCATCTGCAGCACGGGGCCATCTCGCCCGATGATGCCCAGATCTTTGCCATGGGCCCGCATGGGTATCTCACCCATCACCTCGTGCGTCGGCTACACGGCAATTACATGGCTGAACATCACGTCGCTGCCTGCGCGTCAGGCCTCGCGGCATTGCATCGGGCCAATCAATTATTGCGTCACACCGATCACACCCGCGCGCTGGTGGTGGCCGCTGATGCTCCGCTCTCGCCATTGCTGATCCATAGCTATGACCGACTCGGCGTTCTGACTCCCACGCAAACGCAAAACATTCACGACTACGCCGCCCGCCCGCTCGATCAGACGCGTCATGGCTTCATGCTCAGCGAATTGGCCGCCGCAGTTCTGCTCGAAAAAGTGCCGACCTCTCACAATTCCCCTGATGGGCCGGGGACTGATTCTGGGGCTGGGCATGATGACGATTTGCTGCTGCTCGATACTGCCGTTGCGGGTGATCCGTACGATTTGATTCGGCCCTCGCCGACGATGCCCACGCTCGATCGGATGGTTCAACAATTATGCGCCGATCGCGCGATTGATTTGTGGCATCCTCACGCCCCGGGCACCCGCGATCATGATCCGGTTGAATTGGCGATCTATGAAAAATGTCAGCCTATTCGCGATGCCTACGCATTCAAGGGCGCGCTCGGCCATGGCCTGGGCGCTGCGGGCTTGGTCGCATTTGTCATTGCTTGTTTGTGTCATCGCACGCAGAAACGCCCGCCCATGCCGTGGCTCAACGATTCGATTCACCCGGCGATTACCCGTGAATTTGTGCCGCATCCGATTCGCACGCAAGCTGTTTTCGCCGCCGGTTTTGCCGGCCACGTCGCTGGTGCCGTGATCGGCTCTGCGTCAGATCGCCCATAACCAATCCAATCCACAATGCCACGCTTGGCACACAACCAAACCAATCGTTGCGCTCGATGTTTCGCGGGCGACGCGCCAGCGTCCCGCTTCGTATGCGGAAAACGTCCTTGTTTCGTAGACGCAAGCGCTACAATTGAAATGGGAATGCTATAGCCCCGATTGCGTCAATAAAGGTCAAAGTCAATTTCAATATCACAGCCCGTCGGCGGCGTCGGCGCGGCAAGTTAACCGCATGTATCCGCGCCGATGCCGTCGGCGGGCTATCAATAATACCAATCCGGTTTAGGACTCGTGCGTTAGCCGCCGCCCTTGGGCGGCGCGAACGTTGATGAAAACACACGCCATCGCGCCGCCCAAGGGCGGCGGCTAACTATAAACCACGCGCGTGGTTTTGTGGGATTGGCGATAGCCCCCCCAGCCCTACACCCGGCGCATTCCTATCGTCGCGTCGTGTCCCCAGTTGAAATAATCTTGGCGAAATTTTACCGACCACGTGTGCCCCATCGCCCACGCCAGCAAACCCATCGTGTCGAGCCGACGCGCGAATTGATCCTGCAACGGCGCATTTTCATGACAGGTATCCGACAGAAAATTAAACAGCAACGCCTGTTTGGCCGCGGCCCATGAGCCATCCAAAACACGCATCACCTGCGCATCATCCATCGTGTTGAGCGTGCCTGAGATGCATACAATGTCGGGCCGAAATTCCGCGAGCATCGCTGGGTTTTGCACACAATCCCCAACCACAAATCGACTGCGCGGCAAATCACGTTGTTGGGCAAACGTGATGACCTCTTCGAGCGCATCGATGCCGATGTATTCTTTGACGCGAATGCCTCGGTCCGACAGATAGGCCGCCAGGTCGCCGCGACTGCATCCCACATCCAGCACGCGCTTGCCGGTCATGAACGCCATTTGCGCGAACACTTCAAAACGTTTGACTTGCGATTTCGGACTGGCCCATAGCGTGGCTTCAAATTCCGCGCCGTGTCGGCCGATCGATTCGCGATACGGGTCAAGATAGCGGTCGTCGTTGGCCATGATGGTATTCAGTGTAGCCATTACAGCCAGGCGTCGTCATGTCTAATGCGGGCGTTCGAAATTTTTCCGCCCCGACGCGCGATTCACGCACCCCGCCTCGTGCTAAAAAAGCTATCCTGCATCCCGTATGACCGCATCACTCGACCATCTACGTGGCAGATTTCTCGTTTTTGACGGCCCAGACGGCTCCGGCAAATCAACCCAGTTCAGGCGACTGGTTGAGGCTGTCGAAGCTCAAGGCATCACCGTATGCGAAGTTCGCGAACCGGGCGGCACGCACATCGGCGAACAAATTCGCGATCTCGTCTTGCATTACAAGGACAACATCGACGGCGAAATGGATAAACGCTGCGAAATGTTGTTGTTCATGGCCAGCCGGGCTCAGTTGATTTCCCAACGCATTCAACCCGCGCTCGATGCCGGACAACTTGTCCTCGCAGATCGGTTCATCAGTTCAACGCTCGCCTATCAAGGCACCGCAGGCGGATTGCCCGTGGCGGATATTTTACGCGTCGGGCAAGTCGCGTTGGGTAAAACCTGGCCCGATCTGGTGGTCGTGTTTGATGTCGATGAGCAGACGGCCGCATCGCGCTTGTCGCCCCTGTTGGATCGCATGGAAGCACGTGGCGCAGCCTATCATCGGCTGGTGCGCCAGGGGTATCACGATCAGGCGCAGCAGGATCCCAATCGCTATCGCATGATCGATGCCACCCACGATCCCGACACGGTGTATCAGGCGGTGATCCAAACGCTCACGCAATGGTCACCGAAATAAAAATTAATCGGCACGCTACACGCCGGTGTGTCCGAACCCACCCTCGCCGCGTGACGTGTCGGACAATTCGTCCACCGTTTCCCACACGGTGCGCGGCACCGGCTTGATAATCAATTGCGCGATGCGCATGCCACGCGTGATGATGAATGGTTCGTGGCCGTGGTTAATCATGATGATTTTCAATTCGCCACGATAGTCAGCATCGATCGTACCCGGTGAATTGGGCAAACCCACCGCATGTTTGAAAGCCAAACCACTGCGCGGGCGAACTTGCGCTTCGTAACCCACCGGCACTGCGATCGCAAAACCCGTCGGCACCAAGGCCACCCCGCCGCGCGGTTCGATCGCGATGGGATTATCAATGTGAAGTGCTGCCCGCACATCCATGCCCGCGGCGTGTTCGGATTCATACGAAGGCAAGGCCAGGTCGCCTGCGTGGTCGAGTCGTTTGATTTGTACGTGAATGGTGTCTTGCATAGGTCGGTCGGTTTGTTTTGCCGCGAGGGCATTGTGTTGTGATGAATTTCGTGGCGACCCGTTTAGTGGGGATGAGTTTAGTGAGCCGCTGCGTTACCGCTGGC
This sequence comes from Phycisphaerae bacterium, assembly GCA_030426385.1. Lineage (GTDB taxonomy): Bacteria > Planctomycetota > Phycisphaerae > Phycisphaerales > Phycisphaeraceae > JAUHYI01. Next base: position 23,812 of record JAUHYI010000004.1, on the reverse strand, counting down.
GTGCCATTGTTCATCCAGAATCTGGTTGATGGCGTGAGCCACGCCGTCGTCGTTGTTGGAACGCGTGATGTAATCGGCACGCGAACGAATGGCATCGACCGCATTGCCCATGGCAATTTTACAAGCCCCCGACTCAAACATGGCCATGTCATTAACCTGATCGCCAACGACTGCAATTTCATGCTCAGCGATGCCATGCGATTGAGCGATCCATTGCAGGCCGGTCCATTTGTTCACGTTGATCGCGAAGGCTTCGAGGATATGCATCGATTCATCGTTGGGCATTTCAACCGCGCCAAAACTATGCATCGTGACGCGATCGTTGAAGCGCGACGAGAGCTTGGCCATCAAGCTTGGCATGCGCGAACACGCGGCGACCATGCCCACGCGTAACACATGTTCCATTTCATGGACGCGCATGATCGGTTGATGATGCACTCGCAGTTTATTCAGATCAAACCACCACTGCGTGTTGGCGGTGAGTTGACCACGCCCGGTTACCAGATAGTCATGGCCCGCGCCCTCGGCATCACGAAAAACCAGCACGGATTCGGGCTCATCTGCCAACGTTTCCACCAGTTCATGCGCCAACGCCGGCGGCAAACACGCCGCATGTAAACGGCGATCCTGTGGCATGTCCACCACGATCGAACCGTTCACGAACACGCCGATCGTATGACCCGGTAAATTCCCGATTATCATGCGCGACTCGGGCCACGATCGGCCGGTACACGGCGAGATTAAAACTCCCCTACTCTCTGCTCGCGCGATCGCGTCACGATTGGCCTCGCTGACACGATTGTCATCGGTCAGTAACGTGCCATCCAGGTCCAGGGCGATCATGCGAATCATAAGCGTTCAACAATTTTTAACAGGAAACATTCGTGCGAATAAGGGCTCGCCTATTGTATCGAATCTGATTGTGTGATTTATGTTGACGCGATACGTGTTAAGCGCCACGGCGATCTTTCACGGACATGACAAACCCAGGGCCAACGTTTGCCGGCGGTTTTACAGCGTTTTGTCGCGATTTATAAAAGCGGACTCAGTAGCGCTGCGGTTTCTTCCAGATAGCGCTGCATGACCGGACGGTTTTGCCATTGTTGCAAATCGATGGGCGATGAATCCTGAATGTATTGCATTTGCACATTGCGCAATTTTTCAGTGATTTGGTCGCCATACAACAACACGCTGATTTCAAAATTCAAATCGAAACTGCGCAAATCAATATTCGACGAACCCAATAAAGCAAAACTGTTGTCGACAGTAATCGTTTTAGCGTGGAGCATGCCTTTTTGATAACGATAAATGCGCACGCCGGATTCGAGCAATCGTTCGTAACACGCCCGCCCGGCACTGGTCACCAGGGGATGGTCGCTTTTGCCAGGCAGCACGATATTCACACTGACGCCGCGGTCGGCAGCCATGGTCAGGCTTAACTGGGTTGGTTCATCGAGAACCAGATATGGACTGGTCAGAATGACGCGCTCGCGGGCCACATTGATCGCGGCCAATAGTACGGTGCGAAATGTTTCGGATTCATGGCTGGGGCCGGTGGGCACCACCTGGGCGGGGATGTTCCCCTGCGATTCGGTGATTGGTAACAGTTCATCGCCAGCGAGTTCTTCGCCGGTATCGAAAGCCCAGTCTTCTAAAAAAACCTGTTGCAATTGATTGACCATCGGCCCGACAAAACGACCTGACAGATCGATCCATTGCCCCGCGCGTTTGTGCCCGTAATCTGGATCGACAATGTTCTGGCTGCCGGCGTATCCGATTCGACCATCGATGACGACCAGCTTGCGATGATTACGCAGATCCACGCGCGTCAGAGGACGCCGAAAGATATTGACCGGCAGCATGGGGATGACATCAATATCAGCATCGCGCAATTTGCCAGCGAATTGCTTGTGTTTCAAAAATTTCCGTGAGCCGGCCGCGTCAGCGAGAAAGCGCACGGCAATGCCACGTTGCCTGGCACGGATCAATGCTTCGATGATGCGCTCGGCAGTGTGGTCGGTGGCCACGATGTAAAACAACAGATGCACGTGATGTTTGGCGTGATCGATGTCGTCGACGATGTGGTCAATCAAGCCATCGCTGCGCGAAATTAACGTCACGTCATTGCCCGCCACGATGGGCATGCCGCCGACGTGTTCTGCCTGAAGAATCATCGGCGTTTGACTGGGGTCGAGTTCGGGACGAATCATCTGTGACGCGTGGAGTTGCATGCGCTGGTCGGATCGCACTGCTGCAATCGTGTTGCGGTGACGCTCGACACGACGACGTACCAATTGCGAATGGCCAAACATGACGTAGAGAAATAATCCCAGCTCCGGTAATAGAAACACCACCACCAGCCATGCGAGTTTGGTGGGGTGCGGTAGACGACGGCGCAAAATGATCAAGAGCATCACAATGCGCAGGGTCCAGGCCAACAGGTTGTATAGCAATAGCCAGGACATGATGGGTGACGATGCTATGAGTGACGGTGGGGGTGACGATTGGGGTGACGGTGGGGGTGATGATGGTCGTGGTTGCGACGCTAGCGAACGACTAAATGTTAATGGACAGCGGTGGTCGAGGCATGGATTTTGGCAGCGAGAAAATCGCATGCCAGCGACAGATTGACGTTGGTCATCAGCATGTGTTCGGTTTGAGAGATGGCATCAATCATGCCAAGCCAACGGGCGACACGAGCGTCGGCTGTGACGGGATCGTTGGGATCGCATTGCGCCGCGATGGCGGCTAGTTTTTGTCGAGCATGCAGTGCCAGCATATGAAACATCAGTGCGGCAGCCTGTTTGTTGGCGGCTTCTTTGGAAGCGCCTTTGTGGGCATCGACCCATGACTTGGCGAACTCATCAATGTGTTGGGCCATCGTACTGCCCATCTCATAGGGCAGTCGGCCGCGCTCGATGTCAGCCAACATCGGTTCAATCGATTGGGCCCATTTGTATAAATCATGTTGGACCGCTAGCGATGCTCGGCCCATACTGCCGTCGGCGAAACGTGATAACCAATCGCGCTGGGCGGGGCTGGTGTCGGGCGCGATTTTTTCAATGTGCATACGCACCGCATCGTCGGGCAATGGGGCAAAGCCTACGCGTTGGCATCGGCTGCGAATGGTGGGCAACAGGCGATCTTCATGCGAAGTGACGAGGACCAGGAAGGTGCCGGGCGGTGGTTCTTCTAATGTTTTGAGTAACAGGTTTTGGCCGGTGGGATTTAAGAGTTCGGCTTCATCGACAATAAAAACTTTTCGCGGTCCCATGCGAGCGGCGCGGTAGACCGGCTCTAACAACGCGTCGCGCAAAACATCGACGGGAATCGATAACAATTTGCGTTCGCGGGTGCTGCGGTCGTCACTGAATTGGGCCAACTCTTTGACGATGACATGAAAATCTGGATGCGCGGAAGTCAGGGCGTTGTTGTTTTCATTATCGCTGTTGGAATCTTTGTCGTTATCACCATGGGCGTCAGCGTTGTGGTCGTTCGTATCGATCAGGAGGCAGGATTCGCATTGGTTGCAGGGTTCAGCCCGACCCGCCAGATCGATTTCGGGTTGGGGGCATAACAGTAATTTGCCGAACAGGCGGGCGGTGGTGAATTTGCCCACGCCGGATGGCCCGTGAAAAATATACGCGTGGTGTAGGCGATCAGATTGCATGCCTGCCAGCAATGTGTCGGTGGCGTGCGATTGGCCGACAATCTGCGCTAAACGTCTTGGCGCGGGTGTGGTGCCGCGTTTTCCGGGTTGGGTCGGGCCTTGGCCGGTGTGCCCGGATTCATCCAATATCAACATATCGCCGGTATCCATGATGGTAGTCATGGTAGCACGGTGTTAGACTTGGGAACAGGGATTGTGTTTATAAATCACCGAGACCATTATGAAACTACCCAGTCGTGTTGAAAATAGTCGAGGGGTTCGCCCGGGACGCTTGGATTCAGCCTTGCTTGTGATGCTGGTGGTGTTGGTGCTATTGATCGTGGGTGTGGTTTCGTTGGTGTTGCAGATGGCCAATCGATCTGAGCCGACCACGGGAGAGGTGGTTGTTGCTGCGGAAGATGTGACGGAGACACGTGATGACGAGGTTGGCACGTCAGCCGATGAAACCGTGATGGATGCGCCATCGCTTGAGTCACCAACCGAAGGGCCGGATGATTGGCCAGCTACCGAAACGAAAGATACTGAGCCTTTTGATATTAATCGTGCTGTTGCGTTGGATCAGGATCGAGGCGACGAGCACAAGGTGACGGTTGAACATGGTGTGACGGCCTCGGTTTTTGTTAGGTCGCCGTACCGTGTGCCCGCAGGTCGTAGTCCGATGTTGCAGCCGGGCGAGCAATTGGATGAATTGATTCCCGCGGGATTGCTGGGACAGCCGGAACGATTAGCACCGACACAAACGGTTAAGCCTGGCGAAATTGTGCCATGGACGCGGGCCCATCTGTATGTGGGTCAGACGATCACGGTTGAGGGGAAAATTGTTCTGACGAACGATATTGGCGATCTGTGCTTTTTAAATTTCGATCACAATTTTCAGGGCAAGTTTTATCTGGTGATTTTTCGTGATGTGTTTTCATCGTTTCCCGAGCGAGCCGAGTCGTATTTTCTCAACAAGACGGTACGAGCGACGGGTAAGGTGGTGTTGCACCGGGGAACGCCGCAGATTCAAATTCGCGAGGCCGGACAGATTGAAATTCATGCTCGCTAGTTGGGTGATACGCCAGTGATAATCAGGTGATGACTAGTTGATAGCTAAATGGTGGCTGGTGGTGACTAGAGTTGGCGTCAGGCACTAAACCGCGAGCGGCGGGAAATGTGTGCATGCGGGAGTGAATGCGTATCGATCCAGACGCGCGTGAAAAATGTGGGAGACGAATGGGGTTGGGAGTGCAGGGGCAAGTGTGCGGGGTGGGGGGGATAATTTTGCCGTGTGTGTGTGGTATTGACCGATATTTAAGGATATGGCAGGCGCGGTGATTGTGCCTGTATCTGGTTTGTGAATGTTGTTTTTATAGGACGATGCATGGCACGCAATACGAAACGTAAAACGAAGAAGTCAGATGCAGAAATTTGGGATCGCGCGACGATCTATCGATACCTGGCATGGGGGCTGGGCGCGGGGGTGTGGGCACTGATGACCGCGGCGCTGGTGAGCTATCACCCTGCGGATGCGCCGGGACATGCGGTGGTGCCACAGCATGAGGCGATTCACAATTGGATTGGACTGTTCGGAGCGATCGTGTCGCATCATGTGTATCTGATGTTGGGGCCGGGCGTGTGGGTTGGGATGGCCGCCGGTTTAGCGGCGTTGATCGTGACGGCGTGTCGTCGTACGGTGACGCAGCCGGTGCTGCGCGTGGTGGGCGTGGTGATGATGATGATTGCGACGAGCGGGATGTTGGCGTTGTGGATGCCGACGTTGGGGCAACGGCCTGAAGGTGCGGGTGGGTTGTTGGCGATTTTTATTAATCATGAATTGCTGATCCGGTTCAACCTGATGGGGTGCGGGTTGATTCTGTTGGTGGCGTTCTGGGTGGGTGCGATTCTGTCCGCGGATCAATGGGTGATTGTGCTGCCGAAAATGGTGGGGCAATGGTTGTTGTCGTTGACGCGAGTGGCCGGGCCGAGTTTGGCGATGGCGGGCGGTGGGATTGCCTCGATCTGGGGTGAGCGTGGCAGTTCGAGCAAAACCGCCAAGAAGAAAAACAATAAAAAGTCGCGGGCCAAGCGCAAGCATGATGGTCCGTTGATCGATGAAGACGCGGGTGGCTTGGGTGCGACCGAAGCGTTTGATCCGGATGAAGAGCTGGTGGACGAAGAAGAGTACGAAGACGAGGAAGAGGCTGGCGAAGAAGTTGATGAGTATGAAGACGGCGAGGAATATGAGGATGAGGAAGAATACGAAGACGAGGAGGATGAAGAAGCGCTGGATGCGCCCGGGGCCTACATCGCGGAGAAGAAGGGTTTCAGCGAGTCGGAGTTGAGAGATAAGATCAAGCAGTTGCCGATTAATTTTGCCTCGCGTTCAAAGGGGACTGCGATCCCCGCGCCGGAAGTTGATTTGTCGGGTTATAAATTCCCGACGGCAGATTTGTTGGAAGAGCCCGAAGGCGATTTCACCGAAGCGCAGCGCGCGTTGGTGCAAGAGCAAGGGGTGAACCTGGAATCAGCGCTGCAGGAATACAAAATCGATGGCGAAGTGGTGGGTATTGATTCGGGTCCTGTGATTACATTGTTTGAAGTGCGGTTGGCACCGGGTACGAAGGTGAGTCGCATCAATGCGATTGAGTCGGACCTGGCGCGTGCGATGAAAGCGCAGAATATTCGCGTGGTGCCGAACACGGCTGGCCGGGATACGGTTGGCGTTGAGGTGCCGAACCTGAATAAGGAAAAGGTACGGCTCAAAGAATTGATGATGGCCAATCGCGATGCGTGGAACAAGATGAAGTTGCCGATGTGGTTGGGTAAAGACGCATCGGGCGAAGCGCTGATTGGTGATCTGAATGCGATGCCACATATGTTGATCGCCGGCACGACGGGCTCGGGTAAAAGCGTGTGTATGAATTCAATCATTATGTCGTTCCTGTTTACGAAACGGCCTGACGAATTGAAACTGGTGCTGGTCGATCCGAAGATGGTCGAGATGAGCATGTTCAAAAACATTCCGCATCTGATGTGCCCGGTGGTGACGGAAATGGGCAAGGCCGCGAGCATTCTGGAGTGGGCAGTGACGAAGATGGATGAACGTTACGAATTGCTGGCCGAGGCAGGCGTGCGTGATATTGCGGGCTACAACAATCTGGAATGGGAAGAATTGAAAGAGCGCATGGAACCCGCGGGTGAAATGGAAGAAGCGCGAATTCCCAAGAAGTTGCCATACATGGTTTTTGTGATTGACGAATTGGCTGACCTGATGATGACGAACAAAGAGGTTGAAGCGCATATTGTTCGTATCGCCCAGAAAGCGCGTGCGGTGGGCATGCACTTGATTCTGGCTACGCAACGACCGCAGGCGAATGTGGTGACGGGTTTGATCAAGTCGAACATGCCGTGCCGTGTGGCGTTTAAGGTGGCGTCGGGTATGGACAGTCGTATCGTGTTGGATCAAAAGGGTGGCGAGTTGCTGTTGGGTCAGGGTGACATGTTGTATCTGTCTCCGGGCACAAGCAAGTTGACGCGAGCGCAAGGCACGCTGGTGGATGATCAGGAAATTCGTCGAACGACGAAGTTTTTGAAAGACGTGGCCGGTCCGAGTTTTGAACCGCAATTGGTGCAGATTCGTTCGGCGGGTGATGTCGATGTGGATGATGAAGCGGCGAAGGATCCGTTGTTTGATCAGGCGGTGCGTGTGGTATTGCAATCGAAGCGTGGTAGTGTGTCGCTGTTGCAACGACGATTGACGATTGGCTATTCACGATCGTCGCGACTGATCGAAGCGATGGCGGCGGCGGGTATTCTCGGTGCCCACAAGGGTGCCAAAGCCCGTGAGGTGAACATGACGCTTGAAGAATATGAAGCGATCGTGGCCCAGGCCGAAGCTGATGCGGCGAATGGAATGGTTGGATTTGAAGAGGCTGACGAAGAGGAGTCAGATGATTCGGTGCCCGAAGAATATGGCAATGAGTATCAACAGTGATGTGTTTTTGTGATGAGATTTGTATGATGAAGTGATTGTCATCGGGCCATAATTCCAATGTTTTTTTGAAAGACCCCGGGCTGGGTGGCCCTGGGGTTTTTTTTATGGATTTGTGTTTTGCTGTTATTAGAGTGGGATGGCGAGGCCAACCGTCATGTTTTGGGTGTTATGCGGATCGGTTTTATGGGATGATTAGAGCATGGGCGATGGTGTTGATGAGCTGACGTATTATCCGCCGGTGGTGGCGTTGCCGATTGAGTCGGTGACGTTTTGTACGTTGTTTGAGCGCAGGGAAAAAGATAGCGAGTACTTGAGCACGAGTTTGCCGGGCCATTTGTTGCAGTTGACGGTGGCAGGTGAATGCGAACACGAAATCGGGGGCCGGAAGTATCAGGTGAGCGAGGATACCTTGGTGTGGTATCAGTCGGATGAATTGGTGCGGACGCGCGTGGTGCGATCGGTGTGGCGAATGTATTCGTTACATCTGATGGCGCCGGTGTTGGTGGCTCCGCCGTTTGAGGCGCGGGTGCGTCGTGATGTGGGGCCTGTGGTTCGACACTATTTTGAAGAGACGTTGCGGGCGTGGCGAGATGTGGCAGTAGCGCCGTTTGTGCGACAGTGTCGAGTGCTGGCCAATGTGATGGGATTGCTGGGGGCGCTGGATGGTGGTTCGCCGCAGCCCTATCAACAGGATCCGCAAGCCGCGCTGTGGTGGCAATTGGAATCGCAAGTTCGCAGGGACTTGTCGGTTGATTTGCGTTTGCCGTTGCTGGTGGAATGGTCAGGTAAGAGTGTGGCAACGATTACGCGTTCGTGTCGAGCGGCGGTGGGTACGACACCGATGCAGCGCGTGCGTCAGATACGTTTGGATTTGGCGCGCGGCCTGGTCAAGCATAGTGCGATGGCAATTACGGAGATCGCGGACCGCGTGGGATATGGGCGCGTGCATGAATTGTCGCGCGATTATCGTCGGGCGTATGGCGTGGCACCGACGCATGATCGAACGGATGCGGCAGCCCTTTGACGCATTAAATGATGCTGAGGAAATGTGGAAGTGAAGTGAAGTGAAGTGAGGTGAGGTGAGGGGTTAGGGTTTGTGGCCAGTGGGTGTGGTGAGTAGGCGGGCAAACCGGTTTTGAGTTTTGCGCAAGCGAGTGGTGAAGTGAGTCGCCAGGGGGGGAGTGTGTTCGTCGATGGTGAGATTGTTGATGTCGAGCGCCGCGGCCAGGATGATTTGTTGGCCCAGTGGCATGGCATCATGCGCGATGGCGAGGTGGGCGTGGTAATCATGGGTGGGGTTGCTGTGTTGGGCGAGTTTGATGATCGCATTTTGGGCGATGGCGCGAATGGCACCGCGGTGGGCGCGGAGGGTTATGCCGAGGTAGCCGACGTCGAGTGCGTCGCGTAGTGATTCGAGTCGCGCGTTGTTGGACGTGTCGATGATCATGGCAGGGCGATCGACCCAGTCGGCAAATTCGTGGCGGGTGGCGTCGTTGAGGGCGACATCGTCGGTCAGGGGTTGTTCGATCCAGGCGGCACGCGGGAGGATCCATTCGAGCGCAGGATTGAGTGCGAGAGCTTGCCAGTATTCGCGAAATTTCCACGCAGCGGTGAATGGGTTTTGGAGATGTAGCTGACAGGCGAGGAGCGTGTCGCGCGATTCGTTTTGGATGGCGAGTGCGGAGAGGTTTGCCGTGTCGGCATCGACGTGTCCGGTGAGTTGGAGGGCGACGCGGCTCGTGTGATGAGTTGGGTCGGACGTGGGTGGTTGCTCTAAATTGAAATGCGGAACAGTGGTGGGCGGCGTGGGTTGTGCGGGAATGATGACGGGGATGTCGATGGATTCGAGTTCGGGGTAAAGCATGTCAAGGCGCAGGCCTAGCGTGTTAGTGCGCAAGGCATCGATGAACGGGGTGCGGGTTGCGCGACAGAATGCATCGAGGGCGGCCCATTCGATTAAGGCGAGGGCGCGGATGAGGATGGGGAGGTCTTGGTCGTGCAGCGATTGGGTGTGTTTGATGTAGGTGTTGATCCACCAGTCGAAAAAACTGTGGTCGGATTCGGTGTGCAAGGCAATGCGCGCGGCTTGTTTGATGGCGCGTTTGTGAGCATCCGTGTTGTCGAGCAACAAAGCGCAAGTGGATTGGCCTGTGGCGATTTTGTCGTCTACCTGAATGGTCACGTTGGCGCGGACGACAGGAGACGGCGGGCGCGAGCGTTTGATGATGCGCAGGTTCACGTCCCGGATGGTGATGTGTTGGTGCGCGAGCGAATGCATGTGGTTTAAGGGACGGAGTTTTTTTATGCGCTAAGCCGTAAGCGGCGGTCTATGTTGATATCAATCCGGCAAGTCGGCCAGCTCGGATTCGATGGCAACGATGAGCGGTTCGATGGTGGTCTCGGTGAAATCAAAACGGATGCCTGCGAGTTCGAATAGTTCCGGCAATGTTTTGGTTCCGCCTGCGGAGAAGGCGTCGAGCAATGCGGCAAGGGCCTGTTGTGGATCGTTGCGATAGTTGAGCCAAACTTGCAGCGCGCCGAGTTGGGCGATGCCGTATTCGATGTAATAAAACGGGTAATGGATGAGATGGAGTTGGCGTTGCCACATGGCATCGCGGGCGCTTTCGATGCCGGTGTGATCGACGACGTTGCTGTAATAACGATCAAGCATGGTGCGCCAGATCGCGGTGCGCTTTTGAGGATTGATGTCGGCCGCAGGTTGGGTGTAGAGTGCGTGTTGGAAGCTGTCGATGGTGGCGATCCACGGAAGGATACGGATGATGCCTTCAAGTTGATGACGCTTGGCACGGCCGGCCGCAATTTTGCCATCGTTGCTGGTGGCGTCATTATTGTTGTTGTAGAAGACGTCGTAGTGATCCATGCCGAGCAGTTCCATGGACATGCTGGCGACTTCGCAAAATTCCAGGCCGGGCTGGCGCAGATCAACAATGGGTTCGTCGGTGGCGGCCATGAAATGGAACGCGTGGCCGGCTTCGTGCAACATGGTGTCGACATCGGATTGCAAGCCTGCGGCGTTCATGAAAATGAACGGTTGTCGTGACCATTGCAACGATGATTGGAAACCGCCGGGGCGTTTGCCTTGACGACTATCCAGGTCGAGGTTGCGGCCGAATTCGAGTGTGGCGTACATGTCAGCCAACTTCGGCGAGATGTGTGAGAAAATCTCGTGGGTTTTTTTAACCAGGTCGTCTACCTGTTTCGCATCGAACGGGCGCAACGGCGAACGGCCTAAGGGATCAACCGCCGCATCCCACGGACGCAGTGTGTCGATGCCGAGTTTGTCTCGGCGCGCGATGTCAAGGGCGCGCACGCGTGGGACGCAATGTTTTGCAATCGCATCGCCGAAGGCCATGCAATCGTCGGGCGTATAGTCGAAGCGTTTTTGTGATTGCCAGATGTAGTCGCGGTAGCTGCCCATGCCGGTGTTGTCAGCAATTTGTTGACGCAGGTGCAGGAGCTTGTCATAGATGGCGTCGATGGCATCACGGTCCTGAAGGCGACGATCGGTGGAAAGTCGCCAGGCAGATTCGCGGATGTCGCGATCGGTTTCCTCGTAGTAGCGGGCGAGTTGTTGCAGAGTTAGGGTTTCGCCCTGAAATTCGACGAGCATTTTTCCGCATAGTTTGCCGTATTCTGTGGCGGTTTTGGTGACTTGGGTTTGCAGGGGAATGTTTTCATCGCGGAATAATGCGATGTCCGCGTGGTACTGTCGCAGCAAAATGTTGAATTTCAAATCAATCGTGGGCAACTGCGCGGCATGTGGACAATCGACGAGTTTCTTTTGCAGTTTGAAAAGTTCAGGCTGCATTTTGGGGTGGATGTTTTCCACCAGATGCATGTACCGCGCTTCGATGTCGGCATCGTCGGTGTGGCAACTGTGATCGATCGAACAGCGCGCCCCGTATTCGCCAAGAATGGCATCGAACTCGGCCATGTCGAGCAGCCACGCTTGTACGTCGTCGACCGAATCGAGCGGGCGGTCGATCAATTGGGTCAGCAATGGCGCGATCTGATCCCAATTGGACGGGTCAAAATCAGCGGGAACAAAACTTACGGGCGGTGGAGCGATAACGAAAGAAGTCGATGTCATGATCGCATTGTAATCGGACATCGTGAAGCTGGCATTTTAATTTTTGAGGCGCAAGCGAGAGATGCTGAGACTGCCGGGGCCGAAATTATCTTCGTCGCCCTCGTCGCCGGTGAGAATGTAAAGTGCGTCGGGATGTTCCGGATGACGAATTAAGGTTAAGCCTTCGGGTCGATCACCAGTTTTGACCATGCCGATGACGGTTGGCTCTTTTGGATCGGTCAGATCAAATGCGATGAGGTGGTCGCCGCGTTCGATGCTGAGAATGGCCATCGGTGTGCCTGCGAAATGGGTCATCACGATCGACTCGGGATCGCGGCGCTTGTTGGGTTTATCGGGATTGATGATCGGCCGAACATCGAGGCGTGACATCGGTTGCGGCACAGCACTTAAATTATTCGGATCCACCCAGGTGAAACTCACGGATTGACCCAGCCATCGACCGTAGCGATCGAACATGCCTTCCTCGGCGGCAGCAACCAGACAGCCGGTGCGTGTTTGGCCATCCTTATCGAGTCGCGTGATCTGATCCAACACGGCGACGCCGTCGGGTTGTGAGCCGTAGGGTAGAAAAATCACGCCGGCGAATTTCGGCAATGATTGTCGCATGTCGACCAAGGCGATGGCGTCATTTTCCTGGCATGATACAGCGGCGAATCGGCCGGCTGGATCGAACGCGATGTATTCGGGTTCGCAGTCGCCGATGGGCGTGTCGAGCAATTCGTCGAGGCCGTCGAGGACCGTGACTGGTAGCGGCGAGTCCGACGCGCGGCGATCCATGGTGAGTGTACGCAGATCAACCGCGCGCACGCCGCCGGGCGTGTCTATGTGGCCTTCGCCCTCGTTGGCGATGAGCAACCAGTTGCCATCGGGTGATACAGCGACGCAATCGGGGTGCAGGCCGATGGGTTGCATGATGCGTTTTTTGCCCAGCGATTCGGGGCGCAGGTCGATGCCGAATAGCCAGCCTTCGTCGGTGATCGATCGACCCAGGGCCACGACAAAGGCGATCGGCAATGTCGGATGCACCGCGACGCTGGTAGGTTCATTGATGGTCCAGACACCCTCAACATCAGGTTCGTCGGGATCGAAATCGATCGTCTCAAGTTGCAGTGGATCGAGCGATAGCACGCGATGGATGTCGAGCGTTTTCCATAGGGCGTTGGTGGAGAGCAGAAATTTTAAATCGGATGAGTAGCCGACAATTTCCGCGGTGTAGCCGGGCGTGTCGATGGTTTGTAGTGACTCAAGCTCAAACTCAAGTGCAAGGGTTTGGGCTGATTGGGCTGGTTGAATTGATTGGGCACAAGCGATTGGCGCGTGCAGGCATGTCATCCATATGATCATGACGATCATGCATGCCATCAGGATGGTGGGCGTGGAACGTCTCATCAGTTGGCTGTGCCGAACGGATCCCAGATGAGGTTGCGTTTGTTGTAGGCGTTGGGGGCACCGGTGACGTGATCGATGCCGGGTTCGGTGACCTCGCTGTTTTTGAAATGTCGAGCATGACCATCGCCGAACACGAGATGACCGCCGTCACTATGGCGAGCAGCGAAGCGTTGCCAATCGGATTTCTGGCGATCAATGTCTTCGCCGTAGAATGGATCGGTGGTAGGCAATTCGTCGAAACGCGAACGCATTTCCAACATGATGATCGTGTTCGAGGCTTCATTGAGATCGTAGAGCGTCACCATTTTTTCGTTGGTGGTGGTTGTCAGATTGACGCGTCGTTCGGATTCATCATCGAGTTCCGCGTTGTAGACATAGTTGAAATAGAAATTGATGGGTGCAGGACCAGCCCACCCCGTGGCTGGCATGGTTTCATCCGGGACTGCCAGCGGGTCTATGAAAATAGAGTTTTCATCATTAGCGAGCGGGATTGGGTTGAGCAACGAATATTTTGTTTGTTCGAGATAGTCAGGGACCAGGTTGCCCCACCAGCGCGGCTCGGCGAAATTGATGTCCATGTCGCTGGCATTTTTTTCACCATCCCACGGGAGCATTTCCTGATAGTCGACGGTCGACATCATTAAGCCCTGTCCCCACGAGCGCATGTTGGCCAGACTACGTGATGATTGCGCTTGTTCGCGGGCGGCACCGAGCACGGGCAACAGAATGCCAACGAGTAAGGCGATGATGCTGATCACGACCAACAATTCGATGAGTGTGAATGCGTGTGTGAGTCTGCGCTTGTTTTGCAAAGGTGGTGTTGAATATGACATGGTTGACAAGGGGTTTGCAAGGTTGTCTTGAAAGGCTTGAAGCCCACGGAGATGATCCATGGGCTTCGGTGTTAAGCCGGGAATTTATCGTGTGTGGTGGTGGTTCATGGGGAAAGCCCAATCATCCGCGTCGCACATTAGAATCTCATTTCGATACACGTCGTCGGCCTGCGACCAGTGTGGCACCAGTGATCATCAAGGCGCAAGTGGTTGGTTCGGGGACATTGGTGATGACGCCGAACGAGGTGAAGTCCTGGCTTGAGTCACCGCCGTTCCAAAGGTTGGGGGCACCAAAGGTGCTGCTGGAACCATCGTTGTATCCGGTGCCTTCGCCCGCGGATGTTTCGGTGATCGATGTGGTGGGTTGGGCTTCGAGTTTGAAGACTTCGTTGCTGTTGATGCCAGTGCTGGAAGGAATCCCTTCGCCGATTGGGCCGAACACCACATTGTTGGAACCATCACGAAGGGTCATGTTCCAGTCATCGTTACCGACCGAAAAGTTACCGCTGCCATCGCCGCCGACGTTGGTGGTGGTTGAGCTGATAAGGTTTGTGTCGAAGCTCCAGACGTTGGCCCAGTTGTCACCGTTGGTAAAATCGATGGAGGTATCCGAACCGTTGACGATGGTTTGGCCGCCTTCGCTGACGATGGTTTGTGTTTCGGTAATCGTGATGAGTGTGCCGGCAGTGACGGATGACCAGAAGCTATCGTTGCTCAGAAAGATGGTGCCAGCATCGCCAGTTTCTTCCCAGTCGATCGACCAGTTACGCATATCGACGGCCGAGCCTTGCGTGCCATCACCTACGACGACCAACTCGATCCAGTTGCCGCCGTTGCCTTGGATGCGCCCTAGACGCGAGTCGGCCTTATCGCTGTCGCCATAAGCGTTTTCGTCGAGATGCTTGTCTGAGCCGACCGCGTTGTACTCGTTGAGTATGACTGATGCGGCATTCGTGTGATTGGCGAACAGGGCGCTGGCCGTCATGGTGAGTGCGAGGGTGGCAATGCGTTTCATAATATCGGTTTCTCCGGTTCAGTTTGATGCGGGTTTATGACGGTTGAAAAATGGATGAGACGCGAATGTGTGGCGAACAATATTTTCGCGTCACTCGTTGCTTCTCTTGTGTTTTTCGTGCCGTCAAAGCGAGGGCGAAGTATCTCTGATGAATGTTTATGTTCGGTTAACGATTGAGTAGTAACCGGTGAATGCCGTGCGAAATCTTTTCGTGTCGTTGGGTTCGTATCGTTGCGTGTCTTAGAGCAACTGGCGTGATTGATCTTCATGTTTTGGTGCCCCGGCAGGTGGACCTAAGTTCACCTGCCGGGGGGCGATGGCGATTGTTTTTGCCAGTTGCTCTAGTTCGCATGTGGATCGCGTGATTCGTTTTATTTCGTTCACGCGTCGTTTGGTGAGTCGGCTCAGTCTTGCTTGCGACGTCGGCCAGCGATCAATGCCCCGCCCGCCAATAGCAATGCGACACTGGCTGGTTCGGGAACAACGTCGGTGGCTTCGCCATTTATGGTGAAGTTGTCCAGCGCGATCGCTTCGCCGCCCGAAGGAGAGCCTTCCCAACGCACCTGGATGTCGAGTGTCGAACCCGACAAACCCGCGAGAAGGTTTGACGTGTACGTATCCAAAGCGCCGGTGGCTGCGTTGGATTTGTCGAGCGTGGCCGCGGCGGTCAGTGACCCGTCAATGAACAATTCCAAAGGATCGTTTTCCGAATAGGAGCTGCCACCATCCATCGCGCGGTATTCATAGTTGTCGACGCTTTCATCGACGCGGGCCAGGAAAATGGTTTGGTAAGCGTTGGCATCCACGCGGGCTTCGATGCGAATGCCGTCTGTGGAGGCTGCTTCCCAGTCACCCATCGCGCCGATGTCCATGGTGATGCTGGTGATTTGTGTGGCCGATGAAATGTCGAAAGTCCAGACGGCGTTGTTGAGGCTGATTCCGTCAGCATCAACGATACCGAACACGCCGGAGCTGTTTTGACCAATGACGCCGCGGCTGTCTGTTGGATATGGGGTGCCTGGTAATCCTGTTGTGCCGCTGACGTCTGCAGCCGAATCGTCAGCCAGATCGAATGGTGCGCCGGTTACGCCGGGGACGACGCGTCCGAAGACATCACCGCCTGTACCGCCTCCATCGCCGAAATCAAAAACGTTACTGGTGGTGGACAAGTTAATTGCCCCGCCGTCAAAATTTTCAAAACCAATAATTTCGCCCTGAGCGTTGATGCCCATCGTTGCAACGGTCAGTGCGGCGCATGTGGCCAATTTTCCAAGCTTCATCGTGTCATCTCCTGTTTCTTTGTGATCCGGTTGGTGAATGTCAGTGATTCAAAATTTTTAGGCGTTTGGCCCACAACGCTCAGGAGTATCGCGCGTCAATGTTGCGAGGGGATTACGTGTAAAACAATAAGCCGTGATATCCAGATCAAAAGTTGATTGCGCAACATGATTGCCACGCGAAAGACCGTCGCGTGTTAGCGCGTGATGAATCGGGTGTTGTTTGTGTTAGCGCGCAAAAAAACATGCGGCGGTGTTTGACCATTTCAGTCAAGCAACGCCGCATGTGATGTGAATCAATAAAAGACGAAACCGCCGAGACAAGCGGGATACACGCAGCACCCGGAACACCCCGGAAAAATGTAAGGAAGTGTGTGTGGGTGTGTGTGGGGGGGGGGGGGTTAGATTTTGGGTTTATGTTTGAGGCCACGCACTTTCATGGGTAGGCCGAACAGATCGATAAACCCGCGAGCAGCGGTGATGTCGTAACCGTCCATGGCAAAGCTGGCCAGTTCGGTGTCGTACAAACTGGTGGGCGAATCGGCGCTGATCGCCAAGGCCCGGCCCTTGTATAGTTTGACCTTGACGGTGCCAGTGACGACTTGATTGGCGTGATCCATGAATGCCTGCATCGCTTCGCGCAGCGGGTGGAACCATTGGCCGTTGTAAACCAGTTCCGCATAGCGATGGGCCAATTGCAATTTATGATGATATAGATCGCGTTCGAGGCAAAGCTGTTCGAGGGCTTTGTGTGCTTCGTAGAGGATGGTGCCGCCGGGCGTTTCATAGACGCCGCGTGATTTCATGCCGACGAGTCGGTTTTCGGTCAGCACGGTTTGTCCCACAGCATGCGCGCCGCCGATTTTGTTGAGCGTGGCAATGATCTCATGGCCCGGCAATTTTTTGCCGTCGATGGCGATGGGGTTGCCCTTCTTAAATTCAACGGCCACGACGCGCGGCTTGTTCGGCGCCTTTTCAACAGGCACGCTCATGGTCAGGCAATCCGACCACTTCGGCTCATTGGCGGGGTCTTCGATCTCGGCGCCTTCGTGCGAAATGTGCCAGAGGTTGCGGTCGCGCGAATAGATTTTCTTTTTCGTTTGATCGATCGGAATCTTGTGAGCCTTGGCATAGTCAATCGCGGTTTCGCGATCGGTCAGGCCATCGTCAATAAACACGTGATCTTTCCATGGACTGATGATTTGCAATTTTGGATTCAACGCCTGATACGTCAACTCAAAACGCACTTGATCGTTGCCTTTGCCGGTAGCACCGTGCCCGACCGCGTCGGCTTTGGTTTGCTTGGCGACCATCACCTGGTGCTTGGCAATCAACGGCCGAGCGATGCTGGTGCCCAACAGGTAATCCGTTTCGTACACGGCATGGGCCCGTAGCAGTGGAAAACAATATTGCTCGGCAAATTCTTTGCGCAGGTCTTTGACGATGACTTCGTCGGCCCCGCTGGCTTTGGCTTTCTTCTCGATGCCGGACAGTTCATCGCCCTGCCCGAGTTCGGCGGCGAAGGCGACGAGCTTAACGCCGGGATAGCGATGTTTAAGCCAGGGCAAAATGACCGAGGTATCGAGCCCGCCGGAGTAGGCGAGGACGATTTTCTTGGGATGTTTGTCGGTAGGCTTGCTGGTTTTATTGGATTTGGCCATGGTTTTTCTCGCTGTTTTGGCGGTTTGGTGTAGCCCGGTATTGTAACAATTCTGCGAGCGCGGGCGTATGATGCCATAGACCTGGGGCATGGGTCCGGTTGATTTATTTTGCGCCCGGCGAGTCGCGGGTGGCGCGGGTAGCTGGATGGGGGTAGGAGATATCGATATGTGGTTGCAACCCTATCGTTGTTGTGTGATCGCTTTGGCAAGTCTGGCGGTCGTGGCTGCGATGTTTGTGTGCGGTCTTGATGCTGCGCATGGGCAGGATGGCGAAGCCGCCGCTGTGAAAGGGAAGGTGAAAGGGAATGATGGCTCGGCTTACAACCCTTTGGCGATTGATGGTGTTGTTGAGCCGCGTGTGATTGATCTTGTTTGTCATGATGCCAAGCGTGATCGTGATGTGCCGTTGCAGATTTATCTGCCCGCGATCGTTGATCCTGCGCCGGTGATTCTGTTTAGTCATGGCCTGGGTGGATCGCCCGAAGCGTATACGTATTTGGGGCAATACTGGTCGATGCGCGGGTACGTGGTGGTGATGCTGCAACATCCCGGCAGTGATGTGAATGTCTGGAAAGGTAAGCGACTGCTCGAAATGAAGCGGGCTATAAACGCGGCAGCTAACTATAAAAATTTTATGTTTCGTGTTCACGATGTGCAGGCGGTGCTGGATCAATTAGAACGGTGGCAGAATGATCCTGCGCACGAATTGCATCAACGACTCGATCTGCAAAACGTGGGTATGGCTGGTCATTCGTTTGGCGCGATGACCACGCAGGCGGTTAGTGGCCAAACGTTTCCCGGTCGTGGTCAGGCATTAACGGACGCGCGCATTGATGCGGCGATTCCGATGAGCCCAAGTCCGCCCAAGTCGCGTGCTTCGGCGGCGGCGGCATTTGCGGATGTCGTCATCCCATGGCTATGCATGACCGGCACCCGCGATGTGGCATCGATTGGCCACACGACGGTCGATGACAGGCTGGCTGTTTATCACGCTTTGCCAACGCATCAATCGGAAGTGTCGGGTATGTCGGGTGCGTCGAAAACGTCGAAAGCTTCGGGCGTGTCGGGCGAACCCGGTGCTGCGAATCATTATGAATTGCTATTGCATGACGGCGAACATTTGGCCTTCACTGATCGGCAAATTCGCGCTCACGAAAGCCCGCGCCACCCGAATCATCACCGGGCTATCCTGGCTACCAGCACCGCATTCTGGGATGCCTACTTACGCAATGATCAAGCGGCGAAACAGTGGTTGCAACAAGCTGGCCCATCCCCGTCCGTTGACGATGTGCTGGAAACCCAAGACCGCTGGCAATTCAAATAACCCCCCCCCACCCCCCCCCACTTTTCCCTTGGTTTTTGTTTTGTTTTTTGGGGGTTTCTACAGCAACGTGGGGGGGGTCAATACGTCCATGCCATGGTGAGTATGGCGGCGGTGTTCATGATGAAGTGCATCCAGATGGTGGGCCAAATAGAGCCGGTGCGGTGACGGACCCAGCCGAACAGGATGCCGGTCAGGAAAATGAGGCCGATGATGAAGAGTGAGTATTGCACGTGTAGCGCTGCCCAGACGATTGAGGTGAAGACGATGGGCAGCACGGGGCCGAGGCGGGTGTTTTCTAAACCCCGGTAGATGAAGCCGCGGAAAAATATTTCTTCGCTCAAGGGTGCCACGACCACGACGGTGAAGATGAGGATGGGCCGAGATGCTAACGGCATCCACACTTCGATCATCCAGTCCGATGGTGGGTGCTCAGCGAACATCAGCGCCAACTCTTCGCCAATCATGAACAGCGCGACCAATACGGTGGACGCGGTCATGGATCGCCACGAGCAACGAACCAGTCCCACGTATTGCGCATATTTGAATTGCCGCAGATAGATCGGCAGCCAGAGGAACATTAGCATCGCGATCGTCATGGGAATGTTGGCGATCAATCCGATCAGTGTCATATGCGGTTCGAGCGCGACCATTGGGTGGACGTTGGTTTGTGAATTCATCATGGCCGCGACCATGACGATGCCGACGACCATGCCGGTGCCCATGGCGATGGCGATGCCCAACAGGCTGGTCACGAGCGTCCAGCCGATGGTGGCCCATGGCCCCCATGGCGTGGGAGGCATGCGGGGCGTGTGTTGATTGCGGTGTATGTTCGCGTGCGCTTCGGAGTAGTCCCATGTGGGATCAAAGTGAACATCGGAAGCATGCGCACTGGGCCGATCCGCGGGCATCGGTTGGCGGTGAGTGGGCAAATCGGGGGTATATTCGGTCGCATAACCCGGATGGTCGGCATCGTCATTCACGCGATCATTCTAGGGCAAAATCGGCGTGGGTCCCAGTCTTTTTTTCTGGCCTCCTTTTGCTGGGCGATACGTCAAACCCTTCGGATTTTATGACGATTGCTCGTGAGCGATCCGCCCTGCCGAGGCAAACCGTTACACTAGTGCCCATGCAGATTCAGGACACAGCAATATCGGATGTGAAGCTGATCACCCCGCGTAAATTCGGCGACGAGCGCGGTTGGTTTTCGGAAGTCTGGTCGGACAAGGTTTTCGCCGACGCGGGGCTGAGTACGACATGGGTGCAGGACAACCATGCCTACTCTGCGACACCCGGGGTGTTGCGCGGTTTGCATTTTCAAAAGCCACCCTACACGCAGGCCAAGCTGGTGCGTTGCACGCGCGGCGCGGTGCTGGATGTCGCGGTTGATATTCGCGTGGGTTCGCCGACCTATGGGCAATACGTGGCCGCAGAACTCAGTGCGGAAAACTGGGCGATGATCCTGGTGCCGCGTGGGTTTGCTCATGGCTATTGCACGTTGGTGCCTGATACCGAGGTGCTTTACAAGGTCGACAATCTTTACGCGCCGGATCATGACGCGGGGTTGGCGTGGGACGATCCGAAGCTTGCGATCGAGTGGCCCACGCTGGATGTGCCGTTCACGTTGTCGGAGAAAGACAAGACGCATCCAACGCTGGATCAATTGCCCGCGTATTTTTGAGATGCATGTTGCGGGTTGATGGGGCTTGTACCTGTGATGTGCAGGTGAGCAGCAATTGCAACTGGGCTTATACCCATCCCACAAAACCATGCGCGTGGTTTAGCGTTTTAGATCGTCTTGCAAAATTTCTGTCCTCAAGATACTCACGTTGGACTGGTCACTTAACTGACCAGTCCGGGTTGCCATGCGGTCACAAATTGCGCAACACGCTCTAGCCGTCGCCTTTATCGCGCGACATAAAGGAGGCGACTAACGCGTGTGTTCTAAGTGGGATGCGTATGAGATAGGTTTAAAACAAACGACCTTGCCCGGGGCCGTCGGGGTCGTCGGTGTTTTGTTTCATGTGGCGCACTTCGTCGATCAGATCATCGAGATCGCGGAATTGTTTGTACACGCTGGCGTAGCGCACGTAGGCTACCTGATCGAGCAAACGCAGGCGTTCGGCGACGGCTTCGGCGATGGCGATGGCCTCGACTTCGCGGTCGTATTGCTTGAACAATTCCTCTTCCATGTCCTCGGCCAATTCAACAATTTGTTCAGCACTGACGGGCCGTTTGTAGCAGGCTTTTTCCAAGCCCGTGATGACTTTTTTGCGATCGTAGGGCGCACGCGAATCGTCGCGCTTGACCACGATCAATTGCTTGGGCGTTTCAACATATTCATAGGTGGTGAATCGCCCGTTACATGCCGCGCATACCCGACGCCGACGAATCGAACGACCACCATCGGATGGCCGCGAATCGATGACCTGGCTTTTTCGGGTTGAATCACATAATGGGCAACGCATGGTTTATCATCATCGACCGTTCGTTGGTACGTGTCAATGCCTATGGTTTTTATGGTGATGCCGTGGTGGTTTGTGATGTTTGGAGCGACTGTGACGGGTGGGGTTGCGTGTGTGAAGTAAGGATCAGGTTGTGTTGATGGTTAGCAGGGTTCGCAATTTGTTGGGTTGACGGACCAGGTCGTTTAAATGGTACTCGTCAAGGACCTCGAGGAATGCGTCGTATGCTTTTCGCAGCGCATGTTTGAGGCCGCATGATGAATCGATCACGCAGTCGTTGTTCTTCAGGAAGCATTCAACGAGCTCGCAATTTTTTTCAGTGTGTCGAAAGATATCGCCAATGGTGACGTCATAGACAGAGGCGTCGAGGGTGATGCCGCCACCCCTGCCGCGTTGGGTGTTGATCCAGCCGGCAGCGGCGAGGGTCTGTGCGACTTTGGCCAAGTGGTTCACAGAAATTTTATAGGCGTCGGCGACCTCGGAAACTGACGCAGGTGTTTCTTGTCCGTGGACATGGAGGTAGATCAGCATCCTCAGCGCGTGATCGGTGTGTGTGGTGATCTGCATTGTTTGCTCTAATTCAAATTGAGTGTGTGGCTTGTGTTTGACAGGTCTTAAATCGGCATGTAGATTACCATAATTAAATCGGTATCTAAAAAACTTATTTAGGAGCCTGCTGTGATTTCACCTAAAACGATCGAAATTGTAAAGCAATCCGCGCCTGTGTTGGGTGAACATGCGGAGGACCTGACCCGCTTGTTTTACAAGCGTATGTTTGAGGGTAACCCTGAGGTCAAACCGTTTTTTAATGCCGCCCATCAACACAGCGGCGGGCAACAGCGGGCTTTGGCGGGGGCCATCGTGGCCTATGCGACGCACATCGATAAACTCGAAGCATTGGGACCCACGGCTGAACTGATCGCGCATAAACATGCGTCGCTGGGCGTGAAGGCGGAGCATTACCCAATCGTAGGTAAGCATCTGTTGGCGGCGATCAAAGAATTGCTCGGCGACGCGGCGACGGATGAGTTGATTGACGCGTGGGCAGAGGCCTACGGTTTTCTGGCTGAGTTGTTGATCGCCCGTGAAGCTCAACTATACGACCATCATGAAAACCATCATGGCTGGACGGGATTCCGACCATTCCGCGTGATAAAGAAAATCATTGAGAGCGATGAGATTACTTCCGTGTATATGGAGCCTGTGGATGGCGGTCCGGTGGGCGAACATTTGCCCGGGCAATACATCACGATTCGTTTATCTAACCCCGGCGGTGAGCATGGCGAAACAACCATGCGTAATTACAGCGTGTCCATCGGCCCGAACCGCCAGCAACTGCGTATCAGTGTGAAACGAGAATCGGCAGGTCAGGCTGGTGCGCCCGATGGTTTTGCATCGAATACGATTCACGATCAGATTGATGTGAATGATGAAGTTGAAATCGGCCCGCCTTGTGGCGAGTTTGTGCTTGATGTGAATGATCCAGCGAAACGGCCGTTGGTGTTGTTGTCGGGCGGTGTGGGTATTACGCCGTTGCTGTCGATGTTACACGCGGCGGTGGATCACAAATTGGATCGTGATATTGTTTTCATCCATGCGGCGCGCCATGGCGGTGTTCATGCGTTCGGCCAGGAGGTTCGAAGTCTGGCCAAGGGACATGGTCGCACCAAGGTGCATGTGCGTTATTCTGATCCCACAGATTCGGATCGACGCGAGAGTCGTTTCGATTCAGAGGGATTGGTTGATCGGGCATTGCTGGAAAGTTTGTTGCCTGATTCAAACGCAGATTTTTACTTCTGTGGGCCTGGGCCATTCATGATGGCAGTCGCAAACATACTGCGTGATTGGGGCGTGCCCGAGAGTCAGGTTCGCTATGAAAGCTTCGGGCCGAAGTTGTCGCTGGTTGCGAGTGGTGATTCCGCTTAGAACATCGTGCATAATTTCTGGCCTAACGACATTCACGCTGGACTGGTCACTTATACCCATCCCGTTAAAAACTCGCGCGGCCTCAAATTTCCCTTCACACAAACTCCCGGTATTCACCGGGAGCTAATAAAAATCTACGCGCGAGTATTTATCGTAATCCGTATTTTG
>JAUHYI010000089.1 GCA_030426385.1 Phycisphaerae bacterium | reverse complement strand
CATGATTGTGGATTGTCACACCCATCTTTGGCGATACCCCGGCGAGCTGTCCGAGGCGCTGACACATGAGATGTTTCGGATGCGCCAGCAAGCGTGTGATCTTGACGTCACGCCTGCGATGCACCGGTCAGCGACTGCATCAGTGGATCGGGCGATTGTGTTTGGCCTGCGCGCGCCATTGACCGGATTTATGACCGAGAACGACACGGTGGCCACCTATGTGAAAAGCGATCCGAAAAAGCTGATCGGGTTCGCTGCGATCTGTCCTACGGAGGCTGGTTGTGTGGAAGAAGTTGACCGGTCGGTGCATGACCTTGGGCTGCGTGGTCTCAAGATGAGTCCTATTTACGGCGGCTGGGAGCCGTTGGATAAACGCGCGTTAGAAATTTACGGTCGTGCTGAAAAACTGGGGCTGCCGATTTTGTTTCACCAGGGTGCAACCTTTCCACGCGAAGCGCCGTTGAAATATGCAAACCCGATACTGCTGGAAGATGTGGCGTTGCTATTTCCGGAATTACGAATTGTGATCGCGCACCTGGGGCATCCTTGGTCGGCTGAGGCGATCGTCGTGATGCGTAAACACCCGCACGTGTATTCCGACATCTCCGGCCTATTCTATCGGCCGTGGCAATACTACAACGCGCTGCAGTTAGCGGTGGAATACGGCGTGGCAGATAAACTGTTGTTCGGCACAGATTATCCGGTTGCCACCTTTGATGAAACGGTCAAGGGATTACACAGCGTGGTGCAATTGAGCCGCGACATGAATTTGCCTGAGTTGCCGAGCGATCTGGCCGATCAAATTATTCACCGCGATACGCTGTCGTTGCTGGGACTGGCGGACGGAGCATGACGGCACGCGGTAAATATCGAGTGCAGGTGTTGTGTATGGGCGACATGGCTGAGGTTCCCTCGTGTGGCGTGCGCTACATGAGCGGTTTGACCGAGTTCGAGCCGTTCTGTTACACCGCGGTTGTTGCGCAGTCGGATGAGCATTGCGTGGTCATCAACACCGGCTTCCCCGAAGACATCACGCCGATGGAAGATTTCTTTCGCGAGCTGCACCCTCGATGCGTGTTACGTCGCGAGCCATCCCAGACCATCGCGCACCAACTCGCACGCATCAACGTGGACCCGGCATGTGTTGATCATCTTGTGGTGACACCGCCCGGCCCGTACTCAAGCGGACAGATCGATCGGTTTGCGAATGCGACGATCCACATTGGTCGACGGGCATGGATGGATGTGGTTGCGCCGTGTCGTCATGTGCCACCGGCGAACCCGCATCATTTAGCGATACCACCTCATACGATGCGAGCGTTGGTGAGCGATTTCTGGCCACGCTTGCGACTGGCTGAAGACGAGGACGAATTGTGTCCGGGCATTCGTGTGTTCCGAACCGGTGGTCATCACAATGGCTCGCTGGCGGTGATGATCGATACAGAACTAGGCACGGTCGCTTATGCCGACACGGTCTTCAAATACACAAACCTTGAAGAGAACACGCCGCCGGGATTCTGCCGCAATCTGGATGACTGGTGGCAGGGCGTGGCTCGGCTAAAACGAGAAGCGGATGTGATTGTGCCTGCGTTTGATCCGTGTGTGTTTCAACGCTATGCGGATGGAGTGATCGCCGATGGCTGAAAAAGATACACAGCGATTACGAGGGAAAGTTGCCTTGGTGACTGGGGTGGCCAGCGACAAAGGAATCGGCCGGGCGATTGCATTGGGCTACGCGCGTCACGGTGCCAGCGTCGCGTGTGTGGATGTGGATGAAGCAGGATGTCAAGCGACCGTAGCGATGATCGAAGCAGCGGGGCAGAACGCGCTGGCGTTGACGTGTGAGGTGTCCGATCAGGAACAAGTGCATCGTGCCATCGCCCAGACAGTGGAACGATTTGGCCGACTCGACATTCTTGTGAACAACGCGGGCCTGGCGAGATTCGGACCGCTTCTGGATGTTGCCGAGGATGAATGGGATCGCGTGATGGCGGTGAATTTAAAGGGTTATTTTCTTTTTTCACAAGCGGCAGCGCGGGTGATGATTGCACAGCGTGGGGAAGCGCATGCAGGTGGCCGTGGAGCAGAAAGTCCAGCGGGGAAAGTGGGGGGGTGCATCATCAATATCTCTTCGATGTCCGCAGAAAGCGCTGATGAAATGAAGGTGGCGTATTGCGTTTCCAAAGCTGGCGTCAAGATGCTCACACAAGGCGCAGCGATCGAATGGGCAACGCATCGCATCCGTGTGAACGCGATTGCGCCGGGATACATCGATACGAACATCGTGCAAGACGCGCGCGTTCGGCGTGCTGTCGAAAACACTGACTTGGGTGCGATGGTTCCACTAGGACGATGCGGTGATGCTGAAGATGTGGTGGGAGCCGCGGTCTTTCTGGCCAGTAGCGAAGCCAACTATATCACCGGTGTGCATTTGCTTGTCGATGGCGGACTCAGTGCCGGCAATGCGTTTCCATTAGAAATTTAACCAAGGAGCAGTTATGCAGCTTGAAGGTGTGATCCCCGTGATCCCGACTCCGTTCCTCGAAGATGAGAATATTGACTATGACAGCCATGCAACGCTCATCGAATTTTGCATTGAGTCCGGCGCGGGCGGGATATTATTGCCGGCGTATGGCAGTGAATTCTATAAGCTCACATCGTCGGAATGTCGTGACCTGATTGCTGCGGCGGTGCGTGTGTGTAATGGACGTGTACCAGTGGTGGCCCAGTGTAATCATGTGTCCTCGGGTTTGGCTGCTGATCTGGCGTGGCAATGCGAGAAGATCGGAGTCGATGTGATATCAACCGAACTGTCGCACATGTTTCCTTTTGGGCAACGGCAATATCTCGAGTACGTTCGCCGGATAGGTGATGCGATTTCGATTCCGTTACTGGTTCAGGATTGGAATCCGACCGGGCCGACGGTTGATGCGGACTGGGTGGTTCGTCTGCGTGAGGTTTGTGAAAATTTTCGTTGGCTCAAACTGGAGGAGCCAGCGATGGGCCAGAAGGTGCGTGCCATCCGCGAAGCAACCAACGACGAGATCGGCGTGTTCGAAGGGTGGGGCGGCATGTATGCGTTGGAATTGATCCCGGCGGGTGTGTGTGGTCTGATGCCGGGCGTGGGTTTGGCCGATGTGATGCGACAAGTGTTCGAGCTGGCTCGCGCGGGTCAGGTGCAGGCGGCATACGAAAGGTTTACGCCGTTTGTGCCGTATCTGGTTTTCTGTATGCAGAACATGGAGCACTTCCACCATGTCGAGAAACGGCTGCTCACACGGCGCGGCATCATCGCAGCGCCTCACGTTCGGGCTATGACAATCGACCTCGATCCGGACAGCGATAAATACCTCGACCTGCTCATCGAAAACACCGTTGCCGCTATCAATCCCCCCCCCACGTTTTCCTCCACATTTCCCCCCACATCCCCCCCCACGTTTCCCTCCGGGTCTACCTCTTCATTGCAGCCGATCAGTACGCCTGAGGTGTAGATGGTTTTGAAATCCTATGCCCAGTAGCCGTCCCAACATCATCTGGATCGAGGCTGACGAGATGCGAGCAGATTGCATCGGCGCGTATGGCACGTCGTGGGCCAGTACGCCGAACCTTGATGCGCTGGCGGCGCGCGGCGTGCGATTCGATCGGCACTATGTCAATTCGCCGCAATGCGTTCCGAGTCGGTGCAGCTATTTGACCGGTGTTTATCCGCGCGAATCCGGCATTCTCAGCAACGATTACGACAAATCCGATAGTGTTTGGCCAATTCAGCCGACGTTGCCCATGCTCTTTGCCGAGGCAGGATACCGCGTGGCAAACGTTGGTAAATCACACACGCCCAATCCCGAAATATGGCCGACCAATCATGCGTTTACCTATTTTCGTGATGAAGCCACGCCATTGCGATTGGGCGACGGTTTTAATGAAGCCGATCATGAGGTAATCCATCGCGCCCCGGGCTGTGTGATTATTTCCGGCCGATACCCAGTTCCATTACAAGCTCCCCAGGAACGCACACCCGCGACACATCTCACTGACGTCGCGATCGATTGGCTCAACACATCAACCACCGCCAACGAGCCGTTCTTTCTCAGGGCAAGTTATCTCTGGCCGCATACGCCGGTCCTGGCCCCGCGTGAATTTTACGATCTTCACGATCCGGAAGACATGCCCATCCCCGACGGTGTGCGCGAGCCGGTGCCTGAGTATCTGGCGTGGATGCGCTCTGACCAGAACACGTCGGGCCTAACCGAGCGCGAGATCCGCAGGAGCTGGGCCACCTATCACGGACTGGTCTCGCATGTCGATCATCAGATCGGTCGTTTGCTGAACTTTTTGAAACAACAACAGATGGTGCAGAACACGGTGATCGTATTCAGCAGTGATCACGGTTGCATGCTCGGCGAACACGGGCTCTGGCACAAAGGGGTTTTCTACGAAGAAGCGGTTCGCGTTCCAATGATCATCAATGCCCCAACTCGCTTGCCTGGCGGACGGGTTATCAGCCAACTGACAGAGATGGTTGACTTCGCACCCACGTTGTTCGACTTGGCTGATATCTCGAAGCCCGCGTCGATGAGTGGGCGGTCTTTGTTGCCGGTCGTGGCAGGAAAAACCCCAGGGAAAACAGCCGTTTTCGGCGAAATTCGTTTTCGCCGATTCTCGCCGTATCGAGTTTGGGTGCGTACTGAAACACATGCGATGGATGTGACATGGATACCACGCGGCGACGACTTGGCGTCGGGCCATGCGACCGATGGTTGCCTGTTCGATCTCGAACGCGACATCACGCAGCGCCACAACCTGTTCGACGATCCGGCACACATGGCCACGCAACAAAAAATGACAAACCTGCTCCGGCAATGGTTTGAGCACCACCCCGTGCGCGGCGATGTCCGACCATCAATTGGTGCAACACTATGCACGAAAATTTCGGACAACAACGGACTGGGAGACACACTTTGACGCGACAGCCTCACATCCTTCTGATCACCACTGACCAACAACGGTGGGACGGCTTAGGGCTCAACGGTCCATCCGTATTAAGTACGCCTAATCTGGATCATCTTGGCACAGCCGGCCACAATTTTACATCCGCTTATTCCGAGTGCCCCTCGTGCATCCCTGCGCGTCGCACACTCTTAACGGGTAAGACGCCTTTCAATCATGGCCTTGTCGGCTTCGAACCTGAGCCGCTCGGTGATTGTCCGACCCTGCCGGGTGAATTGCGTGCCCATGGATACCAAACAATTCTAGTGGGCAAAAAGCACGTCTACCCCACACGCAAACGCTTCGGGTTTGACCACATGCTTCTGGCGGATTTCGAGCAAGAGGGCGACTACACCGATTGGCTGCGCGAGCAAAATATCGGTGCGGCTGGCGACCCGCATCTGCATGGCGTCTCGATCAACGGATGGGTCGGGCGCCCCACGCATCTTCCCGAAGGCATGACGCACACAAGCTGGTGTGTCAGCGAAGCCATCAAACTTATCGAGCGAAGAGACCCCAGTCAGCCGTTGTTTTTATGGTTATCTTTCAATGCACCGCATCCGCCGCTCACCCCGCCCGCGCACCATTTTGAGCGTTACATGAATGCGAACCTACCTGATCGAGTCGTGGGCGATTGGGCGAAGCAATTTGATGAGCCGCTCAAAGGTTGTGACCCCGACGCTTCGACAATCGCGCTGAACCCTCATGCCATGCACTGTTGCCGGGCGGGTTACTACGGCCTGATCACGCATGTCGACGACCAGGTAGCTCGTTTGATGCACCGAATGGAAGGCATGGGAATGCTTAAAGATACGTTTACGCTTTTCACTTCGGACCATGGCGAGATGCTAGGCGATCACAATCTCTTCAGGAAAACCTTTGCCTATGAAGGTTCATCTCATGTCCCGTTTCTAACGCGGGCCCCAGCATGGATGGCATGCAAGCCGGGGCCGATCGACCGCGTGGTTGGACTTCAGGATGTGATGCCGACGCTCCTTGATGCGGGTGGGGCACCGATCCCCGATGGTGTTGATGGCCTTAGCGTCTTGCCGTTGATGCGGGGTGATTCCTTGCCTTGGCGAACGCATCTCCACGGCGAACACGCGGGGTTCTATTGTCCGGAAGACGGCGTGCAATTCATGACCGATGGTGGTGAAAAATATATCTGGTACACCCAGACCGGCGAAGAGCAGCTCTTCGACCTTCGATCCGATCCCAATGAAACCAGAAATCTGGCACCGCGTCCCGAAGCCAAGTCCATGTTGGAAATGTGGCGGCACCGGATGGCACAATATTTGGCCGATCGTCCCGAAGGGTTTTCACAACGAGGGCGACTGGTTGCGGGCCGACCCGAGTCGCCGGTGGTTGGGGCTTCGTCAGGCTGATCGTATCGTCTGGCGAATCACACCTGAGTCCGCAAAAGATATGATGGAGAAATGACAATCGAGTATCGATGGCATTGACAATTCCAGGCAAATTGTTTACGATAACATTCGTCGGGTTTCGTCCGATCGCCAGACTTTTGACTTTTTCCTAGCATGGGATTTGTTGCCAATGCCGCCGGTCACCTCGCATGATGTTGCCAAAGCCACCGGGTTCAGCCAGATGACCGTCTCGCGCGTTCTGTCTGGCAAAGGGGCGGTCGCACCCAAAACTCGTGAGCGTATTCTAGAAGCTGTCGAGCAGCTTGGCTATCGACCCAACGCGCTGGCCAGTGGGCTCAGGGGTGGGGTAACGCAGTCGATCGGCTTGATCGTTAAGGGGCTCGGCGGAAGTCTGGCTACCGAACACATTCGTCACCTGATTCATGCGGCTCAGGAACACAGCTACCTGACCTACACGTTTAACATTGATCATCGCGGCGACGACAGTGATGAACTGATTCGCGTTGCCCAGGACCTTTTGGATCGTCGTATCGATGGACTGGTGGTCTACCGAAATATGCCCGCGTCTGTGAAGGCGCGTCGTTTTCTTGAGTCCTGCGGTATTCCCGTGGTCTTCCTTGGAGACTGGGGGCCATCGCGATCCAGGCAGCGCGTTGTGCTTGATGTCAAAACCAGCATCTTGCAACTTGCGGATCATCTTGCGAGTCTGAAGCATCGTCGCGTGGCTTATTTTCCAAGCGTGAATCTTGCGGACTTCCCCGAACATAAACTGCGTCCAATTCAGCGTTCTTTCGCCAAAGTTGGGATCGAACTGGTCATGGACCCCAAGTGGTGGATCAAGGGCCAACCCAGCATTGCGGAGGCGACTTACCAGGCAGTGCGTTCATTCCTGACTGACGGCCCGGATGTCACGGCGCTAATGATCATTAACGACGTCGGTGCGCTGGGCGCGCTGGCCGCGGTTCGCGAAGCTGGACTCAGCGTGCCCGAAGACCTGAGCATCGTTGGCTTTGATGATATGGACGGGGCGGGTTACTGCGATCCGCCGTTGACCACCATCGGCGGTCCCGATAGTAGCCATGTCGGCCGGGCAGCCTTCGAGATGTTGCACACTTTGATTGCTACACCCGATGCCGTCGTCGAGCGTCAGTCATTCCCCTTTGAATTGATTGTGCGTGAATCGACGGGGCCAGCCTCCGTTAACGCCTCCAAGTCAAAACGCCGCTGATCACTGGCGGCTGTGTATGACTGATTGACTTTCGTCTTTTGACGCCCATGTCAAACGGAGTCGCTTTAAATGGTAAAACCGAAAAAAAAACGTTTGAGCCCGCGAGATTGTAAGGCGTTCACCTTGATCGAACTGTTGGTGGTCATCTCTATCATTGCACTGCTCATAGCGATTCTTTTGCCGGCATTGGATAAAGCTCGTGTGGTGGCCCAGGAAGTCAAATGCAAAAATAACCTGAGACAGATCGGCTGGGCACTGCTGATGTATGCCGGCGAACATCAGGATTTTTTGCCGGTGCATAACGGACAATCGTACAACCAGGCGCCGCTCACACTTGCCCGCGAGTTGGTCGATTTCAATCCGTATCTTCCCATTGAACAAGGCGCGGGAACTAGCACGCGTCGATACACCGTGGTCATGGAATGTTCCAGAGATATCAACGTCCCCAGTTATCGATCGAGTTTCATCTATCCCTACAGCTATCAATATCGTCAAACCACCAACGGGCGTGCGATCAGTGG
Source organism: Phycisphaerae bacterium (assembly GCA_030426385.1). GTDB lineage: Bacteria > Planctomycetota > Phycisphaerae > Phycisphaerales > Phycisphaeraceae > JAUHYI01. The sequence goes on along the minus strand of JAUHYI010000089.1, from coordinate 13,989 downwards.
CACAGCACCGGGCGAACCGCTGAGACTGGGGCAGATGGATGACTCTGCATCGGTGTTGCGATGGCTGGTCGCAGACCGTTGGGCCAGCGGTCCCTATTACGGATTGGAACTACGCTACCCCAGCGCCTTCGCAGCTTTGGGGGTGTCCACTAACCCGGACGATTTCACAGCGGCGAGCTACTGGCATCAGGATGGGTTAAATCTTGTGTATGAAGACGGGCATGTTGCGTCCGCTCGTTTTGGCGAGAAATTTTCCAGCCATTAATTATTCGTGACGTGTGATTGTTAACACGTCATGCCAAGCGTACAGCATCGCCGACATGCTCGGAAAAATACCAACTACTTTGCCGATTCCGTTGCTGGCCACGGGATGGATCGCATCCATGCATTTTGGCGAGCGCACAATTAACAAGGATGATTGAGGATGACCCAATATTTAAAACCTACGATGAAACTTTTCGCAATACTACTGGTGATCGGTGTCGGAATACCTCAGGCTCGCTCGTCTGACGATGGTTTCGCGTCACCCGATAAGGTGGCGGAGGTCAAAGCCGGTTCACGTACCGTAGCCCATGCCAGTTGGTGGGGTTTTGACACCAAAGACGCGACGGCTTGTTTGCAGGCGGCGATCCAATCGGGTGTGCCGACACTGATTGTCGACAACACCGGTAGTGACTGGCTGATCAGCGATACGGTTCAGTTGGTATCCAATCAGGAGATTGTGTTTGCCGATGGCGTGGTGGTGGCGGCGAAGGAAGGCCATTTCAAGGGCATTACCGACAATATGTTTGAGGGCAATACGCTGACCAACCTGACGATTCGCGGGGAGGGTCATGCCGTCATTAAGATGCGCAAGGCCGACTATCTTAATCCGGAACTTTACAAACTCGCGGAGTGGCGACATGCCTTCACCATTGCCGGTTGCACGAATGTGGTCTTCCGCAACCTGACGATCAAAGACAGTGGCGGCGATGGCATTTATCTTCGGTCGGGACTGCGTGGTGCCGAGCCGCGATACTCTGGCGATGTGTTGATCGAAGACGTTACGTTCGATGGAAACAATCGACTGGGTATGGCCGTCATCAGTGCTCAGAACCTGATCGTGCGTCGCTGCAAGTTCATCAATGCGTTGGGTGCGTCTCCCCAGGGCGGGATCGATTTTGAGCCGAATAATCCGAGTGAACGTCTCGTCAATATCCTCGTTGAAGATTCGTCATTTGAAAACAACACGAAGGGTGCGGGGATAAGTGTGTCTCCCTATCACCTCAATCAGAAATCGATCCCGGTATCGATCACGATCCAAAATTCGGTGTCCCGCGACAATGCCCTGGGGATATTTTTCTACATGTCCAATGGCAAAGGTGCGCCACCGCGAGGACGTGTGGATATCGTCAATTGTCAGATCGATCGCAACCCGATGTTGTTTCAAGACCCGCTCGATGCTGCGGTGATGATCGCATTTAAAGATTGCACGATCGACAATAATAGCTCGCGTGTGAATCGGGGAAACGAAGAAGCATTGACGATCCGAGCGCTGAATCCCAAAGGCAATGCCATTGGCAATATTGCTTTCGAGAACACCACGGTGATCGACGACAGCGGCAGAGACCCGATCAGCATCAAATACATGGACGTGTGCAAGTTGTCCGAATCAATTACAGGCGATCTTTACCTGACTCGCGATGGGAAGACGGAGGCCTTTGACCTTGTTGGTTTCATGGCAGACAAACGTGCCACGCTCGAGACGCTCATGTCTTTACGTCCGATGACCGACGTGTTGGATCGATTGAACCCGGGCAGTACTGATATGCCACGCGTAGGCAACGACATGGTATATCTGCGCAGGAATTTTACCTTCATTCAATATGCCGAAGCTGGCCAGTCGATCACGATCAATGCGCGTTCGGTCCAGGTTGCCAACTATGGGCACGACACCAAGCTCGAACTTTACGCACCCGACGGTGAAACATTGCTCAACGAGTACCGTCTGGCTTCCAACAGTGAACAGGCGATCACGTTTACGGCCCAGACCACTGGCTACTACCGCGTGGTGGCTCCGGGTGGTACGCAACGGATCGATGTGACCTCGCCCCATGCGGGCAACGGTATCTTGCTAAAGGGTGGCAGTGTGAGATTTTTGCCCATCAATGCGAAGGACATGGGGCGGCTCTATTTTGAAGTTCCCCGTGGCGTGAAGAAGTTTGCCTTGACGGTTTCATCCGACGCGGGTGCTGACGTGGCGCTTCTCGACCCCGAGGGGCGCATCGTCGAGAAACATCAAGGCATCGATTCGGTCACGCTCCTGTCGGCGACACGTTCCGACGCAAGCGAGTCGGAGATATGGTCGATTGGTGTTTCAAACGTAACTTGGCAAATGTATGTTCAGCTTTACGCACCGTTGCCACCGGTGATCAGCACCAATCCCATGACGTTGCCCACTCTTTCGAATTTATCTCACTAAACACTGCCTGGCGTTTGCCTCATGAATAAATCCAACGTCCGAGATGTGATCAAACGATCATTGAAATACTGGGACAATCATTACGATGAGTCATGTGGACTGGCGATGGGAATTCCACCGGGCCTGTTCAATCAAGAGTGGCTTGAAAAATACTTCACGGTAGACCGATCCGACCTGTTGCATACCTACCCACGATCGATCGATTACGCCTGCGGTATGTTCGCGGTTGGCGAGAATCTCGAACGGGCCAACCGGATCATCGAAGTCTGTACCGGCCACATGCAGGTAACCGACCGCGATGATCCCGGCTATGGGAAATGTTTTACATTTCGCGAAGAGAAATTGTTCCGTGATAAAAACGGTACGTTTTTCAATGCCGCGCCGTTATTCGTGATACATACGCAATTCGATTCTTTGTTGACGCCATCGAATCGTCAAGCAGCGCGCGAATGTCTCGAGCGAGCCTATCCGGTACTGGCCAGAAATCGAGAAGAAGCACGTTGGGTGTATGTGAATCCAACGTTGGCAGATTTTTCCATCTGTGCGCTTATGTCTGAAGTGTTCGATCTACCCACGCGCCAAGAAGATGTCGAGAAGTTTGCAAAGTACGCGGCGTTCCTGATGGAGGTGGGAGTCAACGAAACGCTCACGCCGAGTTACTACAACCTGAATATCATGAATTTGTTGAATTGCCTGGCCGTTTCGAAAAACCCGGCAGTCATTGATGTGGCGAAGATGCTGCTCAAGGATCGGTTCCTGGATCAGGCTCAGTTCTTTGAGGATCGCTTTCCCGTGCCGTTTCGACGTGGTTACAACGGGCATTACCTGACGCGTCGTGATGATCTTTTGCCCATGCTCATGGGGTGGAGCGAGATCAGTGCGCCCGATCGAAAGACCGGCGACCATCTGGCAATGGCCGCGCTGACACCGATCATGATGGAAAAACATCCTGACGTTTTCACCAGTAAATACGACGGACGCTGGCCACGCAATTTGGCCACTCGTGTTCATCATGGCTGCGAAGCCCATAGTCATCTTGATCGCGATTTCTCGCTCGGTTCGTTCAATCATTATCCACCTGAAACAACGATCTGGCAGACGGTCGATTTCGGCGGCAGTGGTTGGCAGGATGCGGTGGTTTATCTCACCTTTGAAAATCAAGCGCAGACCGCATGCGTTCTGCGCCTCGAAGCGATCGACGAGAACGGCGTCGAGCGGTTGCATCCTTACGAAGGCGACTATCAACAAAACGTGTCACTCCCTCTTTATCCGCATCTTAGTTTTCCTCCCAAGCCGCAGGTCCGTTGTGCCCAGCGTGACAACGAACTGTTATGCCTGTTCAAAACGGATAACGTTGATGCGGTGCTTAAGCGGTTTGGATTTAACCTGCATTTTCATCGATTTAGCGGTCAGGTTTTTGACCAAATCGGTTCGCCTATCGACCTCACCTCGAAAACTCAAACGCAACATGCTGGTCCGGTGATTATCCAGATCGATCAGGTTTTTGTGGTTCTTGTACCGCTTGAAAGGGTGGCCCTCAAAGGCTCAATCCTTCCGCACAGTCAATTTATTGAGCCGCAGTTCAGCCTTGCGATGCGCGAGGGAGCCTTGGATTGCTCGATGTACCATTACGACAGTGCCGAGGCGGAACGTTTTGTTTTGAACCAGGTCACCGGCGGGTTTTTCATGCGGGTTATCCCCCGTGCCACGCTTGCCGATGCCGTTCAGTATGTCGCGGATGTGCGGCTGAACGATGAGTGGTCGCTGGACAAAGTGGTGCCTCCGATTGATCAGCGTGGCGCGATGCGAATCGTATCCGCCAAGACCCCGTTGTCGTCGCTTCGCGTGGCGTGGAACCATGGCAGCGATGATAAAGCGATGCCCTCGACCATCTAATGAAACCCCTCATGCTGATAGAACCACAACAACCCGATAAGAGCGCCTGGCGATTCGTTGAAGACCTGCAATCTCCGTTGTGGAACGCGCATAATTGGCCTTGTCGATTGCCGCGCGTTGACGAAGCTTCGCTGGACGAAGGCGTACATCTCGAAATGGAATTCCCAGATCCGTACGGTCTTCTTGATACGGCCTACCAGGATCTCCGCGCGTTCTTTGGTGCTGGTCGCGTTAAAGTTTCTGTTGATGTAGGTGGCACAGGTAGCGAAGGTGGTGCAGGCGTTGTGGGTCGATATGTGATCCGTACACAACGCATGGATAACCCGACTTTGCCTGAAGCGTTTCGCATAGACGTCTCGACTTCCCGGTGTGTTATTTATGCGGGCGATACTGAGGGGATTCGTCGTGGAATATTCCATATCGAAAACCTGATGCTTTCTAATCAGGGGCCTCGATTGCCGCTTGGTGTGACGACGCATGAACCGATCATTCGAACACGAATATCGCGATGCTTCTTCGGCCCAATTAACCGGCCTCCGGCCAACCGCGACGAACTGGCTGACGATGTGAACTACTATCCCGATGAATACCTCAATCGTCTGGCGCATGACGGCATTAATGCTGTGTGGCTGACGATCAAGTATCGCGACCTATGCCCATCGAAATATTTCCCCGAGTTTGGGCAAGACTCGGCCCGACGCCTTGAAAAACTGCGATGGACCGTGGATCACTGCGCCCGGTATGGCATAAAGATCTACCCGTTGTGCATTGAACCCGCGGGGTTCGGCGAGCGCGAGTATCTGTTGCCGTTTGACCTGATGGAACGCTATCCCGAATTAGCCGGGCACAAAGGTGCGCACTGGATCAACTTCTGCACGAGCAGCGATATCGGGCAGGCTTACCTGGAAGAGGCGACCTTTACATTGTTCGAAGCGGTCCCTCGCCTTGGCGGGTTAGTTGGGATTCAACTCGGCGAACGTCCGACGCATTGCTGTTCAGTGATGAGCCAGCTCTTTGATAACAATTGCCCGCGATGTTCGAAGCGCAAACCCGGCGAAGTCTTTGCGGACACCTGGGCGGCCATGACTCGAGGCATGCATCGCGTTAATCCATCTGCGGAGTTGATCTCATGGATTTATACGCCGATGGTCGACGAAACATCCGAAAGCAGTATCGACGAGAAAAAGGAAGCGATCCGTCAGGTCATTGCTCATGCCCCGCGCGATCTTACGGTGCAACTCAATTTTGAATCCTCGGGCCAGACCCAACAACTGGGCCGAACACACGCGATCTCGGATTACTCGCTTTCCTATGTCGGCCCCAGCGACATGTATGCCGACTGCGCGAGAATTTCACAAAAAAACGACGGCAATATGTCCGCCAAGATACAGGTCGGATGCTCGCATGAAACAGCTACGGTGCCTTTTGTGCCGGTGCCAGGCGCTTTGTATCGAAAGTATCGAGAGATGCGAACGCTGGGGGTGCGGGCGGCGATGCAATGTTGGTATTTTGGGAACTATCCATCACCGATGACAAAGGCGGCGGGGATGTTGTCGTTCGAGCCATTTCCTGAGACTGAAGACGAATTTCTTTCCAGTCTCGCGCGATCGGATTGGATGAACGAACACGTCGACACAGTCCTGGCTGCGTGGAAAAATTTTCAAGATGCTTACGAACACTTCCCCGCCGCGCTGCAATTTTCATGGTACGGGCCCGTGCACGACAGCGTCGCGTGGCCGCTTCACCTTGTCCCTGTGGATCGGCCGATCGCGCCGAGCTGGCAGCTTGGGTTTGCGCCCAGCGGTGACCGCATTGGGGAATGCTTTGCATATGACCAGAGTTGGGAAGACGTGATCGAACTGTGCTGTGAGATGACCCAGCGATGGGATGAAGGTGTGCAACGGCTTGAAAGCATCGAATCCTGTTATGAAAAAAATATCTCGCGACGCATGGATATCAGTGTGGCCAAAGCGATGGGCGTGCAGTTACGCAGCGCATGGAACGTTGTCCGATTTTATGCTTTGCGCGAAGCGCTTCCGTACCTAGCCATGCCCGAACAGTTAGAACATCTCGATCGGCTCAGAGAAATTGTGGCCGATGAGATAAACAATAGCCAGCAAATTTTGACACTTGCCCAGACCGATTCGCGACTGGGGTTCCATTCCGAAGCCGAGGGATACAAGTATTTTCCCGAGAAACTAACGTGGCGTATCGATTTGCTTCAGGCATTGCTAGCGAATGAATTTTCTTGGGTGGAACAAAGCATCCGGCAAGGCGAGCCGTTATTTCCGGCATACACAGGGAGGCAGCTCACCGGCGCAGTTTACCGTTGTGCAATCGGTCATGATGGCATCGACGGGGATGACAGCGATGCGGAAAAAGTTGATGCTTCGCAGAACTCACCTGATTATGTCCGATGCGAATCGATGGCTGTTGATGACGACTTGGCAGGCGACACATCATGGCAAACCGTTTGGCGAGCCGAGGCCGATCCCGGTGCGATTCGCTTTCATATCAAATGCGATTTCCCGGCCGGACGTCCTTTGCCCGACCAACCGACCAGCGAAATCGCCGACGAAGATCATGTGATTGTTTCGATCGAGCCTCGTCGGCTTTGGCCGGCTCAGCGTTTTATCATTGGTCACCATGGGGCCACCCAACACGACAACCGCAGTGTCAGCCATGCCACAGATTGGCACGCACAGGTCACCACTCGCAAAGATGGATGGGACATCTCTTTGGTGGTCGGATTCGATGGGCTTGGGAGATCCAAAGGTGATGGAAAGCCGATGCGCATCAACATCGAACGGCACATTCCCGGGACCTTGTCGCTGGCGTGGGTTGAGCGACACCCGTTGAAGCATCGATTGCTTTACGGCACGGACAATCCGACGGACTTGGGATGGTTTATATTCCAGCCGCGTGAGCGTGACTTAATCGCTCCACGCCATGATGCAAGTAGAATTGAATTGGTAAAGCGCTGGTAAAGCGCTGACGCCGAGGTTCGCATGGCGCATGGCGCTTCGTGCTAAGCTTGTTGATGTTGTCGATTTGGATGACGCAATTTCGATCGACAATTATTTGTGTCGCGAGGAACGTGAGCGGCTTCCCGTGGCTATCACACCCATGCCCAGGGCACCGATGATTGCGGCGGATGTTGGCTCGGGCACAGTAGGCAGCGACACCGTGAGGTTGTCGGCGCGGAGGTCGTAACCATCATAGCCAGCGGTTGCTCCGGCCGCGTAGTATCCGATTCGGAATTGAATATCTTTGATGTAATGGCCGGCGTCTGGGGTGATTTCGGCGCTGAAGGTTTGCCAATCACCGGTCCAGTCTTCATTGTCAAGGGCTAGGCGAAAGCCATCGCCAAAGTTGTCTGAGGTTGTACCATCGGTGTAATAGAACAATACGAACAGCCGAAGTTTTTCATGATCGAGGCCGACCTCACCGTTTTTGAAATCACCTGAGATGACCACGGTTTCAATGGCATCGACAGCAGTACCGATAGGGATGATCGGTCCAGTGACGGTGTGCGTTGTCCGTTCGGGATTTGATAGTCGCAGGGATTGATCACCCGAAGTGGTCGGGCCGTTTTCGGCGTATTCAGTGGTGAACACAGGCGTTCCTGACGGCGACCCATTCTGCGACCAACTGTTTTCGGCATGTGTGCCTTCAAAAGTTTCTTGATATAAGACCGAAGCGAATGCGGGGGAAGCGCCCGTTGCTGCTGACAGTATGACAACCGCGCAGAAACCAGCCCACTTTGAGATACGAGGTTTGACATCGTCAATCATTGAATCATCCTTTCTGTTCTCCGCGGATGGCTTTGGATTCCCGCCGAAACAGTCGCCGGACAAGCCGCCACCGATTATGTTATCGTAAACATTCGCGAGAAGCAAGCGTTTTTGCCGATCGGCTTGAACTTTGTCGTTTTTGTATCGATGGGGTGGTGGGCGGCCAAGCAATCGCCGTGGCGTCTATCTTTTTGCATTTTGGCGATGCTTTTGGTGGTACGAAGAATACAGCATCGATAATTACCAGTGCCCGTTTGCGTCAGAGCGTTTTGCGTAATTTGTGACCGCAGGGCAAGCCGGATTGGTCACTTAAGTGGCTAGTCCAGTGCGAGTATCATTAGGACAGAAATTTTGCAAGACACTCTAGCCAGTGATCAAGTGGGCATGATCAGTCTCGCGATGAAGCGGCATACTGGAATGAAATGGTGCGATTGATGTTTGGTCATCACAAGTTTTTATGACCGAATGGGAAAGTGTTCGTCATGTACTATGCTCAGCCCGTCACACTCGAATCGGATCACGTGATGGTCGAGAAGCCGGTGCGGGCGATTCATTGGGTGCTGCTCGATGTGGTGGCTTGAGGTGGTTTGGCTACTGTGTGGTTTGATGTTGTAGATACGTTGGGGTGATCAACGCAAAAGTGGTGTGGCCTATCCGGTATCGTGTGTTTGAATCAGGTTGTGACATTTGTGTGCTAGCGCCTGATGGCAATGAGGCCCAGCTCGATCATCTAGAAAGAGCTGGGCCTCAAGTCGACTTCATTGAATAATGAGTTTTAGTTTCAGGTGCGAATCATGACGCACGCTGTGCTGGATTTGATCGGCGGTTCATTGCCGCGAACATGCCCAGGCTTAATAGTGCCAGCGATGCGGGTTCAGGGATTGAAGGTGCCACGTTGCCAATACTGATGTTGTCGACGGAGGCAAAGCCATAGCCCGATCCAGTGCTACTGTCGCCGAATTGGATGAGGTTGACGCCGAGTGTGTCATTTCGATCGGCATAGGTTCCGATGAATTGGCCATCGATATACAAATCGTTGTTGGTCGCGTCGCGGTGGTGAAGTGTGATGTGGTAGGTTTCGCTGAATTCTAGGTTAAAGCTTTCGAACTGGCCTGACCCATAATCGACTTGTACGCCATATTGGATAGCGTCCACAGGGTACGCACGCATTTGAATGCTGCTGTTGTATGGTGATGAGTTGTCCTCAACGAAAAGCATGTAGAAGTTGTCGCCTGCCTCGGCAAGTAGAGTCCAGTCGTACTCGAGCACCCATTCCTGTGCAGCGCCAATTCCGAGGTTTGAAGCACGAACGACGCCTTCGGTACCGACGCTTGAATTCACGTAGCCTTGCCCGTTGTCGATGTAGGCGCCCGTGCCGATGACATTGGTGTCGGAGTCATCCGCCGTATTGCCGACGGTATCAAGGAAGCGTTCGTGATAAATGCTGTTGTCCGATATAGGAGCCGCGAAGACAGGGGCGGCGAATAACAGCATGGCCAGACAAGTGATTGAAAAACGCATGGCAATTTCTCCTATTGAAAAAGGGGATACTCGGTGGCAGGAAATGTCATCAGAATTGGAATGAAACATGGTTTTCTCCTCAAGGGTATGAATGGTTAATTCAGTTAAGAGCGGATGATGATCAATGTGCTAACAGAAGGATGGCGTCTTCAAATCCGAGCAACTGTACGTCAGTTGCAGAAGTGCCTGCGGTGTGTTCGAGCGGTTTCGGGCTTTGATCGATTACGGCAAAGGGCGAAATGCGGTGTACCGTTTGGTGTGGGGTGGACCAACTGATTTTCAGATCCACGGTGTTGTTGACGGTGCCTCCCGAGCCGACGCGTGTAATGACGGCCAACTCACGGCCGTCCGGTGCGTGCATGATTTGAATATCAGCCTTTTCATAAAACGATTCATGATTCGATGCTTTAATGCGATGAGGCATTGGAACCGAGTTGGCGATAAATGATTGCAGCCTTGCGACCTCCGCTTTATCCTTCTCCCATCGTTCGCCTTGCAGTACGAGGACGTTGGATTGCCCACGAAGTGAAGCGAATGCGTTAACCTCACGGCCGAGTAGATCGTAACGAGCGGTTTGGTCGTCGATGATTAGAGCTCGTCCACTTTTTACCCAGGCGATGGCTTTGTCAACCACTTGATCGCTCAGTAGATCGCACCCTGCCAGTATCCACAGTTTGCGATTATCGCCGAGGCGATCGTTCAGTGTCTCGCTGGTGCTGACGGTGAACCGACGGGACATGGCAATGACGGTTCGCATCGACTTGTCGAATCGGTCGGAGGCTGTGCTGACCGGTGCGGTCTGCATACGTTCGGCTGTGGGATTGGCATATCGCCAGAATTGGCCGATGAATGTTTTGTTGGGATCGTGTACGACGATTTGGGGTTCGGACGGTTGGAATGAATTGATCGTGGGCCAGGCATCATTGAGAAATCGCGCGAGTTGTCCGGCGGTTTTTGCCGCGGAGATCGGTTCGGTACTGCCATCGGACATGGCCTCAAGCAAATTGTGTTTTTGCAGATGATCAGGCATAAGTGGCGACCAGATGAACAGGAATACCCCGCGTAGTCCCGAGGCATATGACCGCCAGAATTCACGGCGAACGTAGATTGGTTCGATGTAGCGTTGTGATTCGACGGGGCCGGTGGTTGACTCGCGTTCGTTCAGATTGGATACCCACACTTGTTTGCCCGTGATCCCACTGATCCAGTCAATATATTGACGGTTGGGATGCCAGTAGCTTTTATAGGCGAACGCGTCGACTTCATCTATCAGTGGCAGGTATGTGCCATGGCCCATGCGGACAGAGGCAAAGATTTCGAAACCACTGACCATGACCAAAGCCTCAGGATCAACTTCGTGAATGATCCGGGCCGAGCGATTGAAATGTTCGGCGAAAGTGGCTTGAAGAAATTGGTAATAAGCCATCCACTCACCTGCGTAATGAGTCGAATCGTTGGCCCATTGGCTTGACCATGTGACGTCTTCGAAATTTTTATAACGTTGTGGTGCGCCCCAGGCTTGATTCATCGCGTCTACATGGGTGTATTGCTGGCGCAAATGCGCGTGGAAGGCATCCATGATTGCTGGCGAGAAATCCAGGCCGTAGTAGTTTGCGGGTGGCCAGATATTATTGAGGCCCAGTTCTTCGCCGATGAAGTAGCCACGCACGGAAGGGTGGTCAGCATATCGCTCAACCAGTGCGCGAACGAAACGGTCGTAGACTCGTTTGTATTGCGGGTGGGCAAGGCTTGGATAGGCGGGGAGATCTTTAGCGTCGTCACGTTGGATGGCGACCAATTGATCTTTGCCGCCTAGGGGCGACATCATGTAAGCATCAGGATATTTTTCCCAGAACCATGCCGGTGGACTACGCCAGTTTAGAATTTGCAGATACACATCAAGGCCGGCCTTTGCCGCATCTTCAATATATTGATCATAGATCGTCCAGTCGTATTCGCCATCTGATTTTTCAGCCACGTCCCAACTTGCGAAACCCTCAGCCATGCCAAGTGCTTCGGTTTCCACGGCATTGAATCCTGCGTGTTTGAGCCATTGCAGGTGAAATTGTTGTGCTTCGCGCGATGAATACCCATTGGCTGCGGCGACCACGACTGCACCGATAGGATAGTGCGTCTCGGAGGTCTGGGCCGCGAGTGTGGTGCATAAGCTCAAACATACGGTTACGAATGTAAGTCGGCAATGTCGCATCATCGATTGGGGCATTTAGTCGGTCTCCTTAAGCAGGCCGGTCGCGCGACCTTCCCAGTACGCGTGTAGCCAGAAAATCGGGGGCATGAGGGTGAAAAGTCCCGGCCGAATATTGGCTGGGATCATGTTCTCGGCACCTTCCTGGGGCCAACACCATGCCAGGTCGTTTGGTTCCTTCACCGCGTGCAACACACGCAGTAGAATTTGTCGCATCTCGTCGCGGCGTTGAGGCCACCATCGCGCCATTTGTACAGGCATGGTGGCAAACCATTGGCCGCTGAAAATCACCGGTGCACCCCACCAGCATGAATACGGTCCCCGTTCGATTTCGCCCGGTTCCACATCACGCCAATGTCGCGTTGCGAGTGTCACCATTTTCGACCATTGCACTTTGCCATCGTTGCGCAGCAGTGGGATTTGTTCATCCCACCATTGACGCAACCGGGTGCGCAGCATTGATCGCCGGTCCGGATCTAATGATGCCATGCGCGAGATAGCGTCGAGATACATATTCATCACGCCCTGGTAATAAACCTCGTCGTCGCCGCGAGCCTGACCGATTATGCTGGTGTAATGCAGCCAACTCATGCTAGTGGCGTTAACCTTTGGATCGGCACGCATCATGTCAAACCACCGAAGGTACTCGTCCTTGAAACCCGCCGAGGGCGCGAAGCGATCGGCCAACAACATGAACAACATGGGCTTGTTAGCGTGTACCGAATGACCAGGACCGAGTGCCATGGCTCCGCGCGTTTCGAAGTAGTAGCCATGCTTGCGATGGATGTCCGCTATTTCTACGACCATTTGTTCAAGACGTGATTGCTGGTCCGGCGTGGCGAATGGGTGGAAGTCCCACAGCCCGCTCATGATTGGGATCACCTGATCGTGGTTTAGTTCGCTTGCGTGGTTGTAAGCATGCAAGCCTCCGGGCGGAACAATGGGCTTGCCGAACATTCCCACTTCGACGTGGCGGCTACGATCAAAGTAGATCGACAGCAACATATCGAGCATGCGTTGGCCAGCAAGAATCCCTTGCGTTTCACCAGTTCGCGCGCGTTGTGCCATGGCGACAAGGTACTCGCCATTAAACAGATTGGTCATTTCGTATTGCCACCACAACAGGGACGAGCCCATGCCAGCATACGGTGGACGGTTATACGCGTGTTCATCGAGATCATCAGCAACCAGCGGACGTAATGACGCATGGATACACGTCAGTAGTCCGTCATCGTCTCGGAATTCCGAATCGGTGAGGTCTTGGAATCGTTGAGCAAGCTCAGCGAGACTGGTGTTGGTCGCGATGGTCTCGGTGGGTTTCATGATTAATTTTTTGGTGAGTGGCCAGGCGCGTGAAGCAACGAGTAGAGATCGTGCTACGGTTTATGGGGTTGGGGTACTGATCCGCAATTCATGGACTCGGCCTAATGCGACAATGAGTAACGGGTAGTAGGCGTCGTCGTACACTTCAGGGATAATTTCCAGATAGCTCACGCTGGAGACACTGCCGTCCATAGCAACGACATTGGTGCTGTCGTTGTGAGCTTTGGGAAGTGTGGGGTCGAGCGCCGGGTGAAGCGGGCGCTCATAGCCCAGCGGTGCGTTCGATGGTAAATCGTAAGTGGTGACGCGTCGTCCCCATCGAACCCATGTTTCTGTATCCGCACTGAAGCCGCCGGTCCAGATGTATGAGGTGGGGATATTGATCGGGCCAGGGTTGGAAAAGTCGGCGGCCAGCAACTTGCTCAATGTGGATTCATCACCGGGGCAGGCATAGGTTTCTTTGGGCAGTCCTAAAGCCGAATCGAGTAGGCCCAGGCCTTGCCATGTGCCGCCACTGTTGTAGAGGTTATCGAGGGAGCTTGTGTAACTTGCGGTTGGCGCGAGTGAGTCGACGTTGCCGGTGTAGTGGTTGCGATAGGTGCGCAATGACGGCCAACGGTCCTGGTTTTCATTGGCGTACGTGGCCGATGCCAAGTGACAGCTACGCAGATTTGACGCACAGGTGATGGCTTGTGCTGCTTCCCGAGCGTTGCCTAAGGCGGGCAACAGCAATGCAATGATCACGCTGATGATGGAGATCACGACCAGTAGTTCGATGAGCGTGAAAC
>JAUHYI010000169.1 GCA_030426385.1 Phycisphaerae bacterium | reverse complement strand
CGTCAGCGATCCGACTGCATTACTGGCCGCCTTCGATTTTGGCGTCGGCTTTGATGCGGCAGTGATCGACTTCAGTGGAAGCGGTTACTACGAAGTGGTGGCTGTGGCTGCTGTGCCCGAGCCAGCCAGCCTGGCGCTGCTCGGTCTGGGTGGAATGATGATTCTGGGACGACGCAAATGTATCGCTTGAATTTCAGATAGCGCGGAGCAATGCCCCGCGCACCTGCCATAGGCGACCCGTTCGCCGCCGCCGCCGGGGAGCGGCGGTGAACCGAAAACCAAGTTCGGCCAAACTGGACCACGGATTGCTTGTTATGACGACACAACAACGATTCCAATTTGGATTCCAATCTGAGCGTCGAGCCTTCACGCTCGTGGAACTGCTGGTGGTGATTAGCATCGTGGCGATTATGGTCGCGATGCTGTTGCCCGCATTATCGTCGGCGCGCGACACCGCCAGAACCGTGCAATGCCTGTCCAATCTGCGGCAGCTCGGGGTGTTGTTTCAAGTCTACACCGATGAAACCAATGGGTATCTCCCACCGATTTTTATCTTCAATGAAAACGGCACCAGTGCGACCAACAATTACACCAAACCCTGGTCCATTGGCATCAGCCAAACCATCGGCTCGTACATGGATGGTGGCTATGGCAAAGCACGGGGCGACAAACTCATGTCGATGCATTGCCCCTCGCGTTGGGAAGATACCGAATGGCCTTCTCATTTTCGTTTCTACGGCATCAATTACCAGATTTGCCAGAACAGCGCCACTGCCGTCCCATGGGAGCCAAACCCGGAGGAGCTGCGTCAACCTATCCGGTTTGATGCGCCCTATCGATATCGGCCGGAATGGTACCCGAGCATCCGGCCGTTGGTCGGTGAACTAACGGACTCAAATCCATGGCCGGGCATTTCCAGTGCCGCTGGTCTGGCCAACAAGCATGGAGGCGGTTTCATGGAAACCGGCAAGAACAATTTCCTGTATTTCGATCTACATGCCAAAACCGTGATGGGGCATCCGGTTCCAGGCGAAGCTATCACGACTCTTTTTTAGTTTTATTCATATACCGAGGCCTGTCGCGTCAAAACTGTGTTGTTGGATCAGTATCGAAAAAAGACAGACCCTTGAATGTTGACCGTGATCATGCAAAATCACACAAATTCTAACGCTCGTGCATTCACACTGATTGAGTTACTGGTCGTGATCAGTATCGTGGCGTTGTTGATCTCGATCCTGCTACCCGCGTTGACCGCAGCGCGCAAAACCGCACAAGGCGTGCAATGCCTATCCAATCTGCGACAGTTTGGCATTTTGTTCCAAACCTATACTGACGACTATGATGGGTTTTTGCCGCCGTTATATGGTTTAAATAACGCTGCGTCACCAGCGAGCTATACCAAACCCTGGTCGGTGTTGATTGGCTATCCAATTGGAGCCTACATGACTGGCGGTTACGGGCGTGTGGCTGGCGATAACAAACTCGAGTCAATGGTGTGCCCTAGCCGTTGGGAAGGCACATTATGGCCGGACCATTTCCGGTTCTATGGCAGCAACTATCAACCCTGTACCGTCTCGGTTCTCGACACGGGGTCATTGACCGTGACGCCAGAGGGGAACCAACAGCACACGTTCCGCATTGATGGACCTTACGATCTCACATACAGACCCAACGCAGCCTATGTGGTGCTCTACGAGCGTAAAGAGTGGTATCCCTCAATTCGACCATTACTCGGCGAGCGCAGCGACCAACAATATGCTCAGGACGGGACGCTCATCAATGGTCCCTGGATCGGGGTCGCCGACGCGTTTTCACTGGACAACAAACACATCGGTGGATTCCGAGAAACGGGCCAGAACAATTTTCTATATTTCGATCTGCATGCCGAAACCGTGATGGGCCATCCGGTGCGACGTGAATCGAATATAAACAGACGGTTCTGATATTGCGCCATATATATGTTGCATGTTCAGATTAGAAGCACCAACGACCACGCTCGCTGCCGCTATAATTATTCCCTAATCTTAACTGGCCCAAATCGACCTCGATAGAGAAACTGATCACACCCGCAACCCCGTCCGATGGATATTCGCCATGCCTATGTACGACTCGCACATGCACACGCCGTTATGCAAACACGCAGTCGGTACGCCGGACGAATACGCCGCCGTTGGCCATGAGCGTGGGCTGACCGGCATTATTTTTACCTGTCACAATCCGTTGCCCGATGGGTTGTCATCGAACGTGCGCATGGACCCGGAGCAGTTCCCCGAATACCTCGAGATGGTGGAACACGCTCGCCAGAACTGGGCTGACAAAATACACGTCGGCCTGGGGTTGGAATGCGATTATGTGCCGGGCATCGATCTGAACGACTGGTTGGAAAAGCAGGCGGCCGCCGAGCCTTACGATTATTTGTTGGTGTCGGTACACCCGCATCTTAATGAATATCGTCAGCGATTCTGGCAGGATGACCCGGTGGCGTTTCAGAAATTGTATTTCGATCACCTGGTCGAATCAGCGCAACTCGGCTTGCATGATGCGCTGGCGCATCCCGACCTGGTGAAAAACCTGGTGCGCGACGATTGGGATGTGCCTCGCATTCTCGATCATGTTCGCGGATGTCTCGATAAAATCGCAGACACTGGCATCGCCATGGAAATCAACACGTCGGGCTGGAACAAAACCGTTCAGGAACAAAATCCCAACGCCACAATCCTGCGCGAAATCGCTATTCGAAAAATCCCCATCGTGCTCGGCTCGGATTCCCACGAACCTGGGCGCGTTAGCGATCGCTTTACCGACGCGCTCGACCTGGCTCAGGATGCAGGCGTTGAACACATCAGTTATTTCATTCAGCGACAACGGCACGATGTGTTGCTCGCTGACGCCCGGGCCACACTGGCCCCAACCATTCCCGCATCATCGAATCAACCGGATCAACTTTCATGAGCTCCATGCGCTTTGCTTATATCACCGACACACATCTTGGCTGCAACGAACATGGGCACCAGATGCAATCACGTTACCTGGGACACGACGCCGTGTTATTCGACGGGCTAGGCCAATGGATCAGCGACAACGACGTCGCGTTTGTCATACACGGCGGCGACATGACTGATAATGGCACGCAGGAAGAAATCGATCACACCAATGCCATGTGCGAACGCCTCAATGTGCCGGTCTATGTGAGCCTGGGCAACCACGATCTGATTCATCCGGATTCCATGGAACGCTGGCGAAATTCAGGCCGCACTTCCCACGGCGCCTACTTGCCCGATGGCCAGGATTGTTTTGCTGTCGATGCCGGGTCGGTCACTGTCGTGGTCATCAGCCATCATTGGAATCCACAGCATGACCACCAATGGATCATGGACCAGTCGCAAGCAGCACGCATTGACCAGCGTCAGGAAAACACACTGAACCAACTGATGCGCGAAGCAAATCGCCCGGTGATTGCCGCGTCACACATGGTGCTCAATCCAATATCAGCCCAGCAGCGCAACACCGAAGAGCCGCTGTATCCGCCACCGTCGGAATACCTGACATCGTGGCAACGGATCGCCGCATCCAATCCTAATTTGCGCTTGGCATTGTGTGGCCACAACCACACCACCACACGACACGATCACGGCTCGTTCATCTCATGCACCACCGGCTCGTATATTGAACGCCCCGCTCAAGTGCGACTCATCACGACCAGTCCCGAAGCGATCACGGTTGAAACACACTCGCTTGCTGACACGTTGGGATTACCTAGCGAACTGAAACCCGAGCAGGCCTGGTCCGTCGGCCCACAGGATTGCCGGGCGTTTACGATCAAACTCTAATCGCAGACCGTCCTGATCAAAACTACCGACAACTACCGACCAAGCGATGCTTATCGCATCTCGACCACACGTTTATTGATTTCTCGGTGGTGATAGCGCATTTTGGAGGCCTGCGTGTTTGATGCATGCGTGCAGGAGTTGGGGCT
>JAUHYI010000088.1 GCA_030426385.1 Phycisphaerae bacterium | reverse complement strand
GGGGGGTGGGGGGGGTAATGCGTATTACGATAAATACTCGCGTGTAGTTTTTTGTTAGCCCCCGGTGAATACCGGGGGTTTGTGTGAAGGGAAATTTGAGGCCGCGCGAGTTTTTAACGGGATGGGTATAACGTTTAATTGATGCGGGGCGGTGGTGGGGGGCAGGTGGGGGGGATGGTGGGGGGGGGACGCGCCGACCAAGGTCGGCGGCTAACGTGGGAAGGGGGGGCGGGTTATTGGCGTTCGGTGATGGTGTAGCGGATGGTGGGGGGAGCGGTCACGAGGGTGACGTTGGGGGGCAAGTTGAAATCGGCTGCGCTGGTGTGGCTGCCGGGCACGAAGTCGTCGAGTTTGAGACGCAACTGAGCGACGATGCGAATTTCTTTTTTGTCGATGCGATCGATGATATCGCTGGGGCCGTTGAGGATGATGTCCTGATCGAGGACGAGGTCGCCGCCATCGATGTTGACATCGAATCGGCTCAGTTCTGACCAAAGCGCATTGATATGAATGGGCACGCCTGAGAGGGTGAGTTCCTGGTTTTGTTTGCGGATGGTGAAGACGACTTCCACGGTGGTGGCACTGCTGGATTTGATGTCATCGCTGCGCAAGCTGTTGGGAAAAATCAGGGGCACTTCGCGTCGGGTGTGGGGGACGTTGGTGGGCAAGGTGGCCCAGTTGGGCAAGGTGGTCAAGTCGGCGCGTAGGGTGTGGCCGGTGCGGTTGAGGTTTTGTGCCTGGCTGTGTGGCAAACGAATTTTGATGGTCTCGGGCGTGACGGTGACTTGGGATAATGCGACATCGCCAGCGTATACGGTGATGGGCATGTCGACGGTATCGATGGGTTCGACGCGCGCTTCGAGCACTTCGGGTTGCAACGATATGATGGTCATGCCCAGATCGCTGAGCACGGGCAACGTTGCCAAGCGCTGCATCAAGGACACTGCCTGGGGTTCGTTGTTCGGCCCGGGTGTTAATTCAACCGGCAATTCGATCGGCCCGGTGGCGAGTCGGCCGCGTATCTGTTCGTGTTTGCTGGTGGCAGCACGGAACTTGATGCGCACCTGATCATTCAACTGATCGACCACCAGATCGGGATTGCGATCGACCAGAATCACTGTGGCCGTGAGCGTTTGCTCGGTGACGTTTCGGCCCTCGGCATACAACCAGACCAAGATCGCGATGATGGTCACGATGACAGCGGTCTTGAGGTTGTTCCAGATGGGATGGTCTTGCATGGCGAGGTGTAGGTTGCGGTTTATTTGGTAGGGGTAGGCGGGGTGGTGGTGGTGGGCGTTTCACGGTCGGGCGGCTCGATATCGATTTGCGCCAGGCCACGCACCAACAGGGTACGCAATGTGTCGGGGGTCATTTGTCGGGTGAGTTGCCCGCGTTCAGCGACACTGATGATGCCGGTCTCTTCGCTGACAATGACGACCAGTGCGTCAGCTTCCTGACTGAGTCCGATGGCTGATCGGTGTCGCGAGCCTAATTCGGAACTGATGGGGTCACCCTCCGCCAGTGGGAATTGTACGCCTGCGGCGATGATGCGATCGCCACGAATGACGACGCCCATATCGTGCAAGGCACTGCCGGGCCAGAAAATCGTGTTGAGCAATTCCTTGGTCACGACCGCATCGACGCGCGTGCCCGCTTCGACGATACCGCTGAGGCCGACCTGTCTTTCGATGGCAATCAGGGCCCCGATTTTATTTTTGCTCAGGTACGCGACCGACCCGATGAGCTGCTCGATAACCTTGGCTTTTTCAAGTCCACCGCCGCGAAAGAATCGCGCTTCGCCCAGTCGTACCAATGCCCGACGCAATTCAGGTTGGAAGACGATGACCAGGGCGAGGGTGGCAATGCTGAAAAATTGGCCCGACAGATAGTTGAGCCGTTCGAATTGTTGTTGATCGCCGAACAGTTGGATCAACATGCCCAGGGCAAAAAGCAACAGGGCCGCGCCCTTGATCACGCGTGCCCCACGTGTGCCACGAAGAAAACGCACGATGAAAAACACGACGATCCAGATGAAAAACATTTCGATCAGCACGACATGCAGCGGATAGCTTTCGCTGATGCGGTTGGTCATTTCATGGATTCGTGAAAACAGATTCAACGTGAGTAGGGCCTATTGGGTGGAGTGCGTGTTGGGTTGCGTTTTGTTTACGAACAAGTTTGACAGCAGGGCGAACTCATGCCGGACAAACGTAGGGGTATCTAAATGTATTGTATCGGTTGTATGGTGCAACATGGCCACAGCAATCGTGTTTTCATCGGCCCGGGTCCGGTAAGTGTGCGGGCCTGTACGATTGGATTTCTCGCGGACCAAAAAATAGTTTGGCCGCGGTGATGTCACCTATGGGAGCGACGACTCGTTATACTGCTGCGGTGGTAGATGCATCCCTACATCGTCTCGACAGTCTGCGTGCCAATGTGCAACGCGTGTTTATGGGCAATCAAGCAGCCGTGGACAAGGTGATCGTGTGCCTTTTGGCCGGCGGTCACGTGCTGATTGAGGACGTGCCAGGCGTGGGTAAAACCGTGCTGGCCACGTCGTTGGCACGAAGCCTGGACTGCGTGATGTCACGCATTCAGTTGACCCCGGATATGTTGCCTGCCGATGTGCTGGGCGTCACGGTGTGGGATCAGAAAAAATCCGAATTCGTCTTCAAGCCAGGCCCGATATTTTCCAACATCATTTTGGCCGACGAGGTCAACCGCACCACCCCACGCACGCAGTCCGCCTTATTGGAAGCGATGAACGAAGCGCAGGTGTCGATCGATGGCCACACACGCAAACTGATTCAGCCGTTCATCGTCATCGCCACGCAGAACCCATTTGAATTTGAAGGCACCTATTTTCTGCCTGAATCCCAGCTCGACCGATTCCTGATGCGCCTGCATCTGGGCTACCCCAGCAACGAAGACGAAGCACGCATCCTCAGCGAAAATCCATCACGCACCTTGCTTGCCGATTTGCAACCCGTCATGACTGGCGAAGAGTTGTTGGAATTGCAACACATGGTGCCCACGGTTGAAGCGGACCCCGCGCTGATTGCGTACATCATTCAAATCGCCGAAGCCACGCGGACCAACGAACAATTGCAGATCGGCATCTCGCCACGTGGCACGTTAGCCCTGCTGCAAACCGCTCGCGCGACCGCACTGTTGAACAAGCGTGATTACGTGGTGCCCGAGGATATTATTTCCAACGTCATCCCTGTGTGTTCGCACCGCATCATCACCAAAACCTACATGCACGATTCCGATGGCATCGCCGCAAGCCGAATCATGCAACAGATTCTGGAAACCGTACCCAGCCCAGTGTGATATTTGCAAGCGGCAAGAGTGCGGTACGCGTAAGTGTGTACGCATAAATGTGCGGGGAAAGTGTGCAAGAGAAATGTGCAGGAGGACGGAGCAGGGGGAATGTGCGGGGGAAATGTGGGGGGGCATTATTTTTGATAGCGTGCCGACAGCGTCGGCGCGGCAGGTTTACCGCCATGATCATGTGCCGCGCAGGATTCGCCGCCTCGCGCTGCCCCGCTTCGTTTCGCCTCGTTCCGCGCCGACACCGTCGGCCCCCCCACACTTTCCCCCCACTTCCCCCCCCCCACACGCACACACACCTCACCCACAACATTCACTCATGCGGGGGAAAGTGGGTCCATGAGGTGATGCAGGTGATTGGCAGGGTGGCAAAATCGGGGTGGGGCAGTGAGGGTCGCACGATGCAGGTCATGCCTGCGGCGAGGGCGGCTTGGGCGCCGATGAGGCTATCTTCGAAGACGACGCAGTGTTGAGGATCGACGTTGAGGGTGCGAGCGGTTTTGAGGAAAACGTCGGGGTGGGGTTTGCCGCGCGGGACCGATTCGCTGGTGATGCGCTGGGCGAAATAATCGGTGATTTGCAGGCTATCGAGGGCCAGGTTGATCGCCTCGAGCGGGCTGCCTGAGGCGACAGCCATGGGTTTGCCGTGGGTGGCCATGCGTTTGACCAGGTCGATTGCTTCGGGGATCGGCTCGATGGTGGTGCTTTTGAATGCCTCGATCAGGGTGGAGCGCATGTCATGTTGCACGACTGCGACGTCCGCCGATAGGCCGAGCACGCGGTGCATGGTGGCCGCGACGTCGAGTGCATTCATGCCCTTGTACTGGGCCGACAATTCGGCGGTCCAATCGTGGCCGTGCATCGCCAGCACGCGTTGTTCGGTCTGTCGCCAGAGGTTGGCGGTGGCCACGAGGGTGTCATCCATGTCGAAAATGTAGGCATGGATCGGCATTTGTGGTGAATCAGGCATGGTTATTCGGATTCCATTAATTTCTGACGCGTGATTCTCTGTTAGCCGCCGCCTTTATGGCGGCGCGACCCCTGGCGAAAACACACGCCGTCGCGCCGCCTGAAGGCGGCGGCTAACGCTCGAGTTCTAAGTGGGATGCGTATTATTCCATCTCTTTACAGCAACGGGTGAGAACAATCCTCAGATCTGGGGTACTCGGGACTGGCAGCTTAAGCTGCCAGTCCGGCCATCGGTGGCGTTTATTGATGCAGGGGAAGCGTGGTGGGGGTGGTGGGGGGGTGGGGGTTGCTAGGGTTTTGGGAATCGGTACAATACGTGGCTCGACTGATAGCTGCAATGATACCTTTGGAGTCATGCCATGCCTCGCGTCTGCGAATTTACCGGTAGAAAAACATCCGCTGGCCACACGTATACCCTGCGTGGTAAAGCGAAATACCTCGGCGGTGTCGGTACGAAAGTGACCGGCAAGACCAAGCGGAAGTTCCGTCCGAACATCCAGACCCTGACGGCAGTGATGGCCGATGGCTCGGTTAAGCGGGTCAAAGCCTCAACCAAAGCCATCAAAATGGGCTTGATCACCAAGCCGTTGAAGCGTAAATACGCCTATCGCCCTGAAACCGAATCCGCGTAAGCGGGCAGGCTTAATTCGCCTCATGTCAGGTATCACATGCCAACAGTCATGTGATAGCACGACAGCCCGTGGGCGGAATTCGCCAGGTGAGTGGTGAATGGATGGGTAATGCTTAAGCTTGCTGGGGAGAAACGTGCGGGGAAAAACGTGGTGGGAAAAAACGTGCGGGGAAAAACGTGGTGGGAAAAAAAGTGCGGGGGAAAATATGGGGGGTGTCGGGGGGTAATGTGGGGGGGTGTGGGGGGTGGGTGAAGAGAACGTCCTGTTGTTGCCATGTATTTGAGGCATCAAGGACCGACAAACGGCGTCCCATTTCATAAACCGTGACCCGTTTGCAGCCAGTGCCTCTTCATTGGGTAGAAAAATAAAATTTTTGGTCGGTTTTTTGGCCGGGCGACGTGTGTGCGCCGGGTTTAACGCATGGTTTGAATTGGTGATGGATCGAGTTGGAATCGATCGGAATCAGCTTGGGTCAAAAATGGGTTCGCCGATTTGTCGGTTGCTCGCCAGGCCTTGTGCCCGTGCGTATGATGCGGTGTGGCCCGTGACCCAGACGCCTCAACGGTGCGGGCCAGTTGCAGGTACGTGCGGCAGAATCGTGCCGACGGGCAACGGGCCTGACTGATCGGCAAACTGATTCGCAAACTGGTCCGTGATTGAGACGGCTGAGACGAACCCAGAGACTGAGTTGGATACGCGACACTTGCCCATGAGCATACGTGACGATTTCAAACATCAGGTACAGCAGCAGACCGACATCGTCGATCTGGTGGGTGAGCAATTGGCCCTCAAGCCCGCGGGCCGAGAGTTCAAGGCGCTGTGTCCGTTTCATGATGATAAAAATCCATCGATGAGCGTGGTGCCCCACAAACAGATTTACCACTGTTTCGTATGCGGAGCCGGTGGTGACGCGTTTTCGTGGCAAATGAAATTTCACCGGATGACGTTCCCCGAAGCGCTCAAGTCGTTGGCGGAGCGGTTGGGTTTGGAAATGCCCGCGCCGGAGCATGTCGATCCCGCGCGAGCCGCGCGGGCTGCGCAACAATCCGACGATCGGCATCGCATTGCCGATGCCAATAGCCGTGCCACCGCATTTTTCCAAGCCTTGTTGCATCATCCCGAACACGGCAAAAATGTGCGCGACTATTTGGCCAAACGCGGCATGAACGATGAGATGGTCAAGGCATTCGGCATCGGCTATGCCCCGGATCGGTGGGACGGGTTGATGACAATGATCCGCGACAAGCGATGGGACACGCAGGCATTTGCGATGGCTGGGCTAATCAAACGGCGCGACTCGGGCGATCACTACGACGCGCTGCGGCACCGATTGATATTCCCAATCTATGACACGATGGATCGGCCGATCGCGTTCGGCGGGCGCAAACTACGTGACGAAGATGAACCGAAATATTTGAATTCACCCGAAACGCCGCTGTTTAATAAGTCAGCGACGTTGTACGGCATCCATCGTGCCAAGACGCAAATCATTGCCAGCAAGACCGCGGTGATTGTCGAAGGTTACACCGACGTGATCGCCTGTCATCAACATGGCATCACGAATGTGGTGGCCACGCTGGGCACCGCATTCACCTCCGAACATGCGCATCAGTTGCGGCGCTATTGCGAAAAAGTCGTGTTGATTTTCGATGCCGACGAAGCAGGCAAACGCGCCGCTGATCGAGCGATCGATGCGGTGCAGGCATTCATCGGCGGGACGTTGGACGTGATGGTCGCCGTGTTGCCCGGCGGTATGGACCCGGATGAATTGCTGGGTTTGCCCGATGGTCACGAACAATGGCAACAGGCGATCGACGGTGCGGTCGATGCGTTGGCATATCAGTTCGAACGATTACGCATGCGCATGAATGACGCCGGATCGCTGACCGGTCGGCAGCGTTTGACCGAACAGTTCATCGAAAAGATTGCATCGATGGGAATCGGTCGTCAGGAAAATCCGATTCGTCGATCGCTGATCGTGCAACAGATTTCGTCGTTGATCGGGATGTCGGAACACGAGGTGAACGAACTGATCAAGCGATCGCAAGCCACGATCAAAACGCGCGAAGCCGGACGCGCACGTTTCCAACAGGATCAATCTGGAACACGCTCGAGCACGTCATTGAATCCGTCATCGAATGCGACATCGAGCACACCGTCGAGTTCGCCATCGGGTTCGTCATCGGGTTCCGTCAGGGGCGGTGGTGTCGATGGCAATGCCCGCAGGAATACGGGTGGCAATGCAGGTGAGAATACCGGGGGTAACGTGGGGGGTGGGGGTGGGGGTGGGGGGGGTGGGCATGAGTGGGGTGGGGTGTTGTCGGATGACGCGGTGCCTGCGACGTATGACGCCGAGGAGGACGATGGCCGTTGGGAGGGGTTTGGCAGTGCAACAGGTGGCGATGATTATCGGACAGCGGACGCGGGTTGGGAGCCGGGGCCGTCACAATCGTTACAACCGTCGCAATCGTCAGGACCGATTTTACCGGACGAGTCGAAAAAACCGGTAAATTCTGCACAAATGCGCCGGTCGGCCCTTGTCCAGGGCGTGGGACGCGCTAAAATGACTGCCTTGCGACAAGCACAACGCCATGTGATCGGCGCGGTGTTGGCTCGGCCGGAACTGTTCCACGAGCCTTTGGTGGCCGGCAGTCACGCGGGGCGATCGCTTGACGAGGCACTGATACCTGACGAGATGATCCACGACGATCTGCGCTGTCTATACCAAACGATTTATCAACGTTACGAACAAAACCTGTCCATCCAAATGGCAGATTTACTGGCCGTTTTCGCAGACCCCGACACCCCCCACACCCCCCACACCCCCCACCCCCCCCACACTCCCTCCCACGACACCCCCCCACACACACACGATAACCCTCACCATTCCGCCTCGTTTGCCGCGGCGGATGCGGGCCAAGCGTCAGAGGCCACGTATGATTTGGCCGCGTTGGCGACATCGGTGGAGGCAGAGGCTGACCGCATGACAGACGGACGTGCCGAAGCGTTCAAGGAATTGTTAGCCGGATCGGTTGAGACGTTGAGCCGGTTCCATCAGGAAAAGGATCGCGATCGTCAAATCCATGCCGGCCACGATATGCCTGCGAGTTCATCGTTTTCACAAGCTGCCCCAACGTCACCGAATGCCTCGTGTGACCCGTCTGGACCGCCGGTGTTAAACGAGGCAAGCTCTGACGATTCTGCGGGCCAGTCCGGATCAGCCCAGCCGACGATAAGCCCGCAAGAGCAACGCCAATTGGAACAATTGCAACGGGTGTTGGCCGATCGCAAAGCCAATCCCTCGCCGGTCCGGATCGCCAAAAGCATATGAAATAGCATAAACCATGACATTAAACCCCATGAATCGCGCCTATAGTGAGGCGTAGGTAAAACGGGTAAGGCACCAAGCGCAAGAAGACATAAGAAGGCGCAAGAAGACGCAACAAGGCACAAGAAAAACAAGAAGGCGCGTGACCCAAAAAAGCGTGAAACGCTCAAAACGAAAAAAGATTTGTGAATGACGTTTGAAATCAGCAAATCGTGAGGTAGATTCCCATTGTTCGTTCGCCGTATTCGCAAGTTGCGAGTACCGGCCAAGTAAGCACAGCATCAAAACATCGTGATTCGATGAGCGAATCACAGAGGCAAAGCATTTGAGAACCCACGAGCAAAGGACGCTCGTCTCAACCAGGACCATACGAAAGGTTTATTTGTGATCGTCGAAGAAATTCACCCAGCGGTAGCGGAACTGATCGAAAGCGGCAAAGCACGTGGGTTCGTCACCTATGACGAGCTCAACACCTTGCTGCCCGACGAATACGTCGAACCTGACAAGGTTGATGAGTTGTTGGTCTATCTGGCATCGTTCGGCGTCGATGTGATTGCCAGCAAAGACGCACCGATTCCCGTGGAAGTGCCTGTGTTGCAGGTGTCGACGAAAAAGGCACCAGTGCCTCACGTCCCAGCGGACACCGACCGCGTGGCTGTGGTTGACCCGGATGCCCCGGACATTGAGGATTCAAGCGATAACGATGATGACGAAGAAGAAAGCGACAGCGATGATGACGATCAGTTGTCGCCAGAAGAAGCCCAGGCAGAACTGACGCAGGCTCTGGCTGAAGCCCACAACAAACGCATCGACGACCCGGTTCGCATGTATCTGACGCAGATGGGCGAAATCAGTTTGCTGACTCGGCCCGAAGAAATTCGCTTGGCCAAGAAAATCGAAATGTGTCGGATGATTTTCCGCCGCAAAGTGCTGGAAAATGATTATTCGATCCAGTCGTCGGTGGAAGTGTTGGAAATGGTGCATGCCGGCGACTTGCCGTTCGATCGCACGATGAAAATTTCGACAGCCGAAGATGACGCCAAGGGTCGCATCGCCTCGCGAATTCCCAACAACCTGAAAACCGTGAAGAAATTGTTGGGCCAAAACCGCGAAGACTGGACGTTGCTCGAAGAGCCAGCGACCAAGGCCGCTGAGCGTAAAGAGATTGGCGAACGCATCAAACGTCGTCGCCGCAAGATGGCCACGCTGGTCGAAGAGTTGAGCCTGCGGACCAGCAAGATTCAGCCGTTGTTGAAGAAGCTGCGTTCGATCAATGCCAAGATGTTGGAACTGTCACGGCTGATCCGTGATGCCAACGACAAGCCGATGAAGTATGACCCGGAAGACCTGATGGTCATGACCGAGGAACTCTCGGGCTTGCGTAGTCTGATCCTGGAAGAGCCCAACGATTTGCGTGCTCGCGTGGATGACATCACCTGTGTGTTCGATGAATACGAACAGGCCAAGCGTGATCTGTCTGGCGGTAACCTGCGACTGGTCGTTTCCATTGCCAAGAAGTATCGCAACCGTGGCCTGTCATTCCTGGACATCATTCAGGAAGGCAACACCGGCCTGATGCGTGCGGTGGACAAATACGAATACAAACGCGGTTACAAATTTTCGACCTATGCCACATGGTGGATTCGCCAAGCCATCACGCGAGCGATTGCCGACCATGCCCGCACAATTCGTATTCCCGTGCACATGATCGAAACGATGAGCAAGCTGCGCAACATCGCCAAGGATCTGTTGCAAGAGCTAGGCCGTGAACCTACGATCGAAGAGATCGCAGAAAAAGCAGACATGCCCGTCAGCGAAACCCGACGCGTTATGAAAATCAGTCGCCATCCGATTTCACTGGATCGGCCCGTGGGCGAAAGCGAAGATTCCTACTTCGGCGATTTCATCGAAGACGATCGCGTCGAAAATCCAACCGATGCCGCCACGCATGAAATGCTTAAAAACCGCATCGAACAGGTGCTCAAGACCTTGACCTATCGTGAACGCGAAATCATCAAACTTCGCTACGGCATCGGCGACGGCTACACCTACACCCTCGAAGAAGTCGGCCGAATTTTCAAAGTGACCCGCGAACGTGTGCGTCAGGTTGAAGCCAAAGCCCTGCGTAAATTGCAACACCCCGTGCGGGCTCGGAAACTCGCAGGCTTCATCGACGGCGAAGAAGATATCGAATAACCCCCCGCCCCACCCCCACACAGTTCCCCACGTTTTTCCAACGTTTCCTTCGCGTTTACCTTGGTTTCCCTTGGTTTACCCTGGCGAGCTTTGATGGGAAGGATTGCGGGGCCAACTTGTGTCGGGCAAATTAAATTTCCCCTAGGCGCCCATCGCGAACGTGCGATGGGCGTTTTTTTTATGCCAATTCCGTTTATACCCATCCCATTAAAAACTCGCGCGGCCTCAATTTTCCCTTCACACAAACTCCCGGTATTCACCGGGAGCTAATAAAAAACTACGCGCGAGTATTTATCGTAATCCGTATTAGAACTCATGCGTTATATGAATTACGACAAGTGCTCGCGTTTCCATCTCGTGCTAGCCCCCGGTGAATACCGGGGGTTAATTTGACGGGATTTTTAGAACGCACGGTTTTTCCTGGCACTTTATAATACCCATCCCACCAAAAACGCGCGAGTTCTAAGTGGGCCGGTGTTGAGCGCGAAGATAATCCCGCGCAAACACAAGCAAGCGGTCGTCAGCAAAGTCGTTGCCACCTTGCTTCGCGGAGTGAAGGCTCTCAAAGTCATAGCCGCGGCAGACTGTGCAATCACTTCTACGTCGCAAGCGGTGGTTTTATGGATTGAACCTTGCCATGACGTTGGGCCAATCGCCGCGGGATTTTAGGATGTGTTCGATGGCTTCGCGGGCAGCGCCGTGGCCGCCTGGGGTTTGGGTGATGTAGGTGGCGGCGGCTCGGGTTTCTTCCACGGCATCAGCCACGGCCATCGGGTAGCCACAGATGTGCATGGCAGGCAGGTCGATCAGGTCGTCGCCGAGAAATGAGGCTTCGCTGGGTTGGACGCCTGCCTGTTGGCATAGGGTTTCGAGGCCCTGGCGTTTGTCTTTGCAATTCTGGATGAGCAGTTGGACGCCCAGTTCGTTCATGCGATGGGTGACGACGTTGGACTGTCTGCCGGTGATGACGCCGACGTGTAGGCCCTGTTCCATAGCCCGTTTGAACGCGAAACCATCGCGGACGTGGAAGCGTTTGGACTCTTTGCCATCGTTGTCGTAATAGATGCCACCATCGGTGAGGACGCCATCGACGTCGAAGACGAGGAGTTTGAGTTTTTGGGTAGGGTGGTCGGGCATGGGGTGCTTTAGTTAAAAGTTAAAAGTTAAAAGTTAAAAGTTAAAAGTGGGGAAGTAAGAAGTTGGGGGTGGGGAGGGGAGGGCTAAGCCACAGGTGGCGGGGAGAGGTTAATAGCACAGGGGTAAACGCGGGAACACGGTAATGTTTATTAGCGCAGGGGAAACGTGGGGGGGGGGGGGTTAGCCGGCGATTACTTTTAGGGTGATGAGGTCCTGGACGTCGATGAGTCCTAGGGGTTTTTGGTCTTGATCGAGGATGGGTATTTCGTCGAAACGGTATTCGCGGATCATGTGAGCGGCATCGCGGACGAGGTGTTGATCGGTGAGGTAGCGTGGGTTTTTGATCATGACGTCGCCGATGGTGCGATGGGTGACGTCGGTGGGATTGTTGAAGAGCAATCGCCGGAGATCACCATCGGTAAAAATGCCTGCGAGTTTGCCCGCGTCGGGGCCTGTGTTGTGGACGATGAGCAGCGCCCCCGCACGGCGGAGTGGTGTGGCAGGAGAAGCGGAGGAATTTTTATGGGCAGCGGAGGATTGCGGGGGACACGTGGGGTGTGTGGGGGGGGTGAGTGCGTAGGCCTGTTCGAGAGACATGTCGGGCGTAGCCAGGGGCAGGTTGGTGCTGGTTTTGAAGCGCATGACGGCGGTGACGGGGAGGAGTTGTTTACCGAGTCCGCCGCCGGGGTGGACCTTGCGAAAATCATCGACGCCGAATTTACGTTTTTGACTGACCGCCAGTGCGAGCGCGTCGCCGAGCGCGAGCATGGCAGTGGTGCTGGCGGTGGGCGCGAGATTGAGCGGACATGCTTCGGTGACGTCGCCGATGAGCAGGGCCACGGTGGCGAGGCGGGCGAGGTCGCAGTCGTCATTGCTGACCAGAGCGATGATGGACACGCCGTCCTGTCGGAGAATTTCAGCGAGCATGACCAGTTCATCGGTGTTGCCGGAATAGGACAAGAGCATGACGAGGTCGCCACGCTTGATGGCTCCGAGATCGCCGTGCATGGCCTCGACGGGATGGATGAAGTGGGAAGGCGTGCCCGTGGAGGCGAAAGTGGCGGCGAGTTTTTGGCCGATGAGTCCGGATTTGCCCAGGCCCGAGACGATGAGCGAGCCGGTGTGGGGCGGATGGGGTGGCGTGTGCGTAGAGTGGTTGAGGATCAGTTCGATGGCCTCGCTGAACCGAGCGTCGAGGGGGATGTTTTCGATCGCGTGAGATTCCGCATCGAGCACGGAGCGAGCAAAAGCGAGCGGGTCAGCGGGCGCGGTGGTGGTGGGAGGCGTGGGCATGGGGTTTTTATGATAACGCAGAGGGAAGGGGGTGAGTTAAAAGTTAAAAGTTAAAAGTTAAAAGTTAAAAGTAGAAAGTTAAAAGTGGGGAAGGTGCGGAGGCGGTGAATAGCACAGGGACAAACGCGGAAACACCGTAAGGTGTATTAGCACGGGGGAAATGTGGGGGGGGTGGGGGGGTTAGAGGATTAGCATGGCATCGCCGTAGGAGTAGAAGCGGTAGTTGTTTTCGATAGCCGTGCGATACCATGATTTGAGGTTATCGATGCCGACGTTGGGGAGCGCAGCGACCATGGCCAGGAGTGTGGATTTGGGGAGATGGAAATTGGTGAGCAGGGCATCGGTGTACCGGTAGGGATAGGGTTGGCCCTCCGGGCCGGGGTGGATGAAGATGTTGGTGTCCGCCGTGTAAGGCTGATCGAATTGGTCGTTGGAATTGCCAGGGGAAAGTGGGGAGGGTGTGGGGGGGGTGGGGGGGGCGGATTCGAGGGCACGGACGGCGGTGGTGCCGATGGGGATGATGCGAGCGTTGCGTTGGCGAGCGTCGTGTAGTGCGGTGAGGGTAGCGGGTGGGATGGTGATGCGTTCGGTGTGGATGTCGTGTTGTTCGAGGGTTTCGGCGCGGACGGGTGCGAAGGTGCCCAGTCCGATGTGGAGGGTGAGTTCAACGCGGATGATGCCGAGCGTGTCGAGTTGTTGTAAAAGTTGAGGCGTGAAATGAAGCGACGCGGTGGGCGCTGCGACGGAGCCGGGGTCGGAGGCGAAGACGGTGTTGTAGCGTGCGGGATCGTCGGGGGTGAGTTCGGGTTCGTCGCGGAGTTTGCGTTGCTTGCGAATGTAAGGTGGCAGGGGTGGCGAACCGATGCGGTCGAGAATAGCGTAGGGGTTGTTGGCCTCAGTGCCGACGGCAAGTGTTTGCCATTGGCCGGGTCCGATGTTGTTTTGCAAGGTGAGTTCGAGATCGGGGACGAGTTGGTTGTGTCGATCGCGCAGGGCGATGCGTTCGCCGGTGCGGATTTTTCCGCGTGACTGGAGCATGATGTTCCAGGTGTTTGGGGTGGTGGTGGCATGGGTAAGGAATAAGCCGTCGAGTTGACCGCCGGTGGCGAGTCGGGTGGCGGCGAAGCGAGCGGGGATGACGCGTGTGCGGTTGAAGACCATGAGGTCGCCAGCGTGGATCTGGTGCTGGGTAAAAATGTCGGGCAGGTCCGCGATGTGGCGGTGATCGAGTGTGCCGGTGGCGCGGTCGATCACGAGCAGGCGGGCGCTGTCGCGCGGGTTGGCCGGCTGGGTGGCAATCAATGCGGTGGGCAATTCGAAATCGAGGTCGTCGGTACGCACGGTCGGTGTGGTCCTGGGGCAACAGTCGTCATGATCGTACCGGGTCAAGGAAAAGGATGCACATGCGGTAATTGTTGAAAGCCAGCGTGGTTAGAGACGCTGGCGTTGGTCGGCGGCATGATTGGCCCAGGATTCGCGTGAGATAGGGCATGTCACTATCACCTCTATCATCGTCACTGTTCGGTTCCTTCGGTCGTTCGTTGCTCGCTCGGGGAGGTCGCGCAGGTCGTGTCGGTCATGCCGGTCGCGGCGCGAACAAGGGCTGGTCCGTTCGACAACAGATCGGATTGGCTCGGCAGTTGCGGCGGATTGGAAAAATGAGCGTGCGGGTTGGCCCGATGCATCAGTCATTGCGATTGGTGGGCGGACGTTGTGATGCGGTGGTGGCGCATGATAAGCCGGTGGCACGCGTGGATGAAGTTTGCCGTGCGGAGCGTGGGTGGCCGTATGACAATCCTTTGCCGATCGGTTTACCGCGCTTGCCAGCTCGGCCCGATAAGTTGATTTTGCCATTGGAGCGTGTGGAGATACCCGCGTCACGACCGATAGAAACCGGGAGCCTGGGACAACGTTTGGATATTTACGCGTAGTTGCGTGCTTATCATCCACGGCGTTCCTAGGATTTTAATGGCCGAGTAAGCACGGCGTGTGATGTGTAATTTTTTTGAGAAGTGAATCGGCGTTATGACGACAGATGAACCCATCGAACAAATGATTATTCGGGTGGCGGAAATGGATCGGGCCCAGTTGGTAAGCCGACTGCAATCGTTCAGTGAACCGCGTTTGGATTTCGATGATGCGTTCCTGGCCGATTTGTCCGTTGAGCGATTACGACATGTGTTGATGGCCGCATGTTTGCAGGCACGTAAGAAACGCGCAAGCGGCGAGTTTTGATCGCTCGTTTGTGATTTCGTGATTCTGATATTTTACAAATGGGCGGGATGCGGTTTAGGCCGCTTTTTTTATGCGCGGCAAGTGAGGGGGAGGAGAGTCAAAAGTTAAAAGTTAAAAGTCAAAAGTTAAAAATAAGAAGTAAGAAGTAATACGAGTGACACCAAATACTCGACCATTGTTTTTAATAGCCCCCGGTGAATACCGGGGGGGCATCCCACAAAAAATTACGCGCGTGGTTCATCGTTAGCCGCCGTCTTTATGGCGGCGTGAATCGTGGAGCAAACACAGGCCATCACGCCGCCATAAAGGCGGCGGCTAACGCGCGAATTCACAAGAAGCAAGACGTTAAGTGTGGAAGACTAAGCATGGGGAACTAAGCGTGAGGGGGGTAAGAGCGTGGGGGGGTAAGAGTGGGGGCTAAGAGCGCCTGGGTAAAAGTGGGGGGGCTGCGAGGCGCAGACTGGTGTCGTTTGGTGGGGGCAAGATGTGGTGTGTGTGGGGGGTGATGGTGGGAACTGAAGTGGGATATGGGGGGGCATGTCAGGTGGAGAAATGTGAGGGGTGAGCAAACGCTTAGCCAATCGAGTACGATAAGCCGGTCAGGTTGATCAAGCCTATGCGATGGCAATGTTATCGGATAGATGGTGAAGCCAATGTCAGAAAGAAAAGTAGCTTATTGTCCGGGATGGATTGGCCGAATTTGAACCATAGGCTATTAGGCACTGGCCATTAAGTACAGGCTATTAGAGATAGGCCGTTAGCCATCAAAATAGATTCGTGGGTAAATGAAACAGGTGACGTGGGCGAGATTGGTGAGATGGTGTGCGGTGTGGGGCAACTGACGGAAACGCAAGTAGCAGGCACGAAAGTAAAAACACGGGGCTGAAAATTGTGGGCGTTTGGGGAACAAGTCACGGGTTCGCGTGGAGGCATCACGGGGTGGAATCGGCCGTCTCACGATTGAGGCGTAAAAGGGTTTAGACGATTGATATTTGACGATCTCATGAGTTTGTTCAGCGTCGATATGGGGATCGACTTGGGCACATGTAACACACTGGTTTGTGTTCGTGGCGAGGGCATTGTGCTCAATGAACCCTCCGTGGTGGCGGTGAAAAAAGGGACGAACCAGGTGCTCAATGGCGGTAACGCTGTGGGTTGGGTTGCCAAGGAAATGCTGGGCAAAACGCCGGGTAGCATCACCGCGATCCGTCCGTTGAAAGACGGTGTGATTTCGGATTTTGAAATCACCGAAGCGATGCTGCGCTATTTCATTCAAAAAGTGAATGGCAAGCGGCCGTTTTTGCGACCGCGTGTGGTGATCGCGGTGCCCTCGGGCATCACGGCTGTGGAAAAACGCGCGGTGCTGGATTCGGCTGAACGCGCGGGTGGTCGGCGTGTGTATCTGGTTGAAGAACCCATGGCCG
This sequence comes from Phycisphaerae bacterium, assembly GCA_030426385.1. Lineage (GTDB taxonomy): Bacteria > Planctomycetota > Phycisphaerae > Phycisphaerales > Phycisphaeraceae > JAUHYI01. The sequence goes on along the minus strand of JAUHYI010000088.1, from coordinate 5,668 downwards.
CAGGCATCGGTGCGAACCTGCCGATCGTCGAAGCCACCGCGAGCATGATCGTCGACATAGGCGGTGGTACGACCGAAGTGGCCATCATGTCGCTGGCCGATATCGCGCAATGCGAATCGGTGCGCGTGGCGGGTGATGATATGGATGAAGCGATCATCAACCACATGAAAAAAGCGTACAACCTGATGATCGGTGAACAGACCGCCGAGCGCATCAAAATCGAAATTGGATCAGCGGCCGATGAAGGCGAAGATTCAGCGATGGAAGTGCGTGGCCGAGATATGATTTCTGGCTTGCCGCGCAAAACCGTCATCACCAGTGATGAAATTCGACAGGCATTGCAAGAGCCACTCAGCGCGATCATCGATACCGTAACGCGTACGTTGGAACGGGCCGAGCCGGAACTGGCTGCGGACCTGGTCGACAACGGCATCGTGTTGGCTGGTGGTGGTGCGTTGTTACGCGGCATCGATACGGTGATCTCCAACGCGACCGGACTCGACGTGCGCATTGCTGAGGATCCATTGACATGCGTGGCCCGTGGAACCGCGATCTATCTGGAACATCTCGAGGAATGGAAACAGACGCTCGAGAGCGACATGGATGAGCTGTGATCCTGACGTGATCCATCGCTGATCTTGCCATGATTCGTGGGGACTTGTTGTCATTTTTTTGGGGCTGCAAAATGTGTGGGTAGTGCAGGGGAATGCGGAGGGGGAATGTGTGTGGGGGTAATGTGGGGGGGAATTTCAGGCGTGAGATATTCGAGGTATGATGGGGAGATGTCGTTGAGCTGCGTGCCAACGGTGCGGGTTTGTTCTATCGCACGTGACCTCTGACACTGACATCGAACATCGAAACCACATTGCCATGCCCCGAATGCTCAATCAACGACGACTGCTCGCGACGGCCATTGGGTTGTTGATAGTGACCAGCCAGTTGGGCGCAGGCGTGTCGGAATGGGTGTTATATGTCCCGCACAATGTGTTGGAAATATCGACCTTGCCATTTAAACGTATGGTGCGTTGGGCGACCGGTGGCACTCGTGCACCAGCCAGTGACGGCGTAAATTTCGGACAATACGAACAATTGGCCGACAACTACGGCGCAGCATTGCGACGTCAGGCGTACCTGGAACAGCAATTAATCATCGCCCATGAAACGATTGATGAACTCGCGGCGGTGCGTCAACACATCAATATGACGAGTGCAGGTAATGTGGGGGGGGGCGTGGGGGGAAATGTGGGGGGGGTGGGTTTGGTGTATGCGACGGTGGCCAGTTGGTCGCATGCCAATGGTGCGTTGTCAATCACGATCGATCGTGGCAGTCGGCGTGGGGTGGCCGTCGGACAGGCGGTCACGTCGGGGATGAATCTGGTTGGTCGTGTGGTGGGTGTGACGCCGATGACTGCGACGGTGGAATTGGTGACATCGCCATCGATGAAATTATTAGCTCGCGTGATACCGCCGCAACCTGGGCCGGTTCCGCGTGAAACGTATGCGGAATTTGATAACAGTAGCGATGATGATGATCGCATGACCGCGGTGGTGGGCAAGGACCAGTCGGTGGTGGTTGGCGATTGGGCGCATCTGTTTGATGAAACCTGGCCGGCCGAAGCAGGCGGTTGTGTCATTGGTCAAGTGGTGGCGGTTGAGGATTTCAGTGATGATCCATTGCTGCGCAAGCGCGTGGTGATCGAGCCGATGCAGACGTTGTCGCGTTTGCATCGCGTGGTGGTGTTGACGCCGTTGTCCCAGGTTCCTACAGGCATGCTCGAATAAAACGGAGTAAGGTTTATCGTGCGTTGGTTGGTACTCATATTATTTGCGTTCGCGTTTCTGATCATCGAGCAGGGTGCGACAGCATTGCTATCGATACCGATTGCAGGTGGAGTGATGCCGATGTTGTTGTGGATCGTGGTGGTGTTCGTGACGCTATCGGCACCGGTGGGTACAGCGGTGGGCTCGGCGTTACTGGTCGGAGCCCTATTCGATCTGGCCAATTCGTACATCGTGACGCCACATGAAATCATCGTGCTAGGGCCGTATGCGTTGGGGTATGCGTTTGGTTCGTACTTGTTGGTGCAATTGCGTGGCATGGTTTTCAAAGACTCGCCGATCACCATCGCGGCCATGACGGTGATCGGCGGATTGTTCGTGCATTTGCTGGTGATTGCGCTGTTGAGTTTACGGCGACTATCCTTTTTGGCTGATGATCCGGTAGGCTTGGCAGGTTCACATGACGATCTGGTGCAGCGTTTTCTGGCAATTTTGTATTCAGGTTTGCTGGCGTTGCCGATCGGTTGGTTGCTGATCAAATCATCACGCCTATGGGGCTTCCCCACGCATGGACAGGCACTGCGTGGGCGTTAGCTCGTCGTTGGAGTTCACCAATGAGTCAAGACTGGATGGAGTTGATTGCGTTTGCTTCGTGGGTGGCGGCCGTGATTGCCATGGTCATCGTGGGATGGATGCTGGTTTTATTCTGCATCGGCATTTTTGAAAAACATCCGGTGATTCAATATGTCGATACCGTGCCCGCCGACCAATGGCCCAGCGAGGGTTATCTGGCCACGCATATCGAACAGGCGCCAGCGTTGGGGTTTACCGCCGAGCAGGTGTACCAGCATTACAAGCACAACATCCGTGCGCTGTTGGTGATAAATCATGACCGCACGATTTTGATGCTGTCAGGCGAGGGGGATGTGATGAAAATACCTGCGAAGCAGACATGGCTATACACGCGCATGACCGACGGCACGATTATGCTCAGCGCCGATCAGGCAGACGAAGGTGACCAGTCGGGCATCATCGTCAAGCAGATTTTTATGGACTGCGATTTGCCGACGTTAGTTGAACATCATCAACATTGGATCGCACAATCAGGAAAAACACCTGAGCCGTTTGTCGAGATGGAATCGGCAGATATCTACAACGCGATGAATATGGAACGTGGTGAAGCGATGGTCGCACGTGGCCGGGCTCGTTGGGTGGACAACCGTCAAGAGCATTGGACGATGACCGCGCGTGGCGCGTTGGGGGTTTGTGTTAATTTCTGGACGCAGTTAGCTGAGGCTGTTCGAAAGACATGATGGGTATAGCGCGTTTTGCGTCATTTGTGACCGCATCGCAATCCGGACTGGTCAGTTAAGTGACCAGACCAGCGTGAATGTCTTTAGGCTAGAAATTATGCAACACGCTCTAACGGGATAAAACGCGCGGAGAAAAATCGGTATAGGTGGTGGTATGTGTGGAGTGGGTGGTGGTGTGTCGGGTGGGTGGGGGTGGGGGGGGGTTAACCGCCTGCGTAGCCATTGGGATGCGCTTTGAACCAACTCCAGGCATGTTCGACCATGGTGTGGGCATCGGTGATGCTCGCTTGCCAACCCAGTTCGTTTTTGATCTTCGAGGGATCCGCATACAGTTGTGGCGGATCGCCCGCACGTCGTTCGCCCATGACGACTTTGAAATCAACGCCGGTCACCGCCTTGGCTGCATCCACGATCTGACGCACGCTCAAACCTGAACCGGTGCCCAGGTTGTAGACCAACTGTTTGCCCGGCTCGAGCGCGTTCATCACCACGGTGTGGGCATCGACCAGATCCTCGACGTGAATGTAATCACGTTGGCATGTCCCGTCAGGCGTGGGGTAGTCTTCGCCAAAAATCGTCGCTGATTCACGCTTGCCCAACGCGGTGTTGAGCAACACGGGAATGATGTGCGTTTCCGGCTCATGGTCTTCGCCGATCGAACCATCAGATGCAGAGCCTGCCACGTTGAAATAACGCAGCGCTGCGAATGAGAAAGTTGGATTGGCTGCCGCATAGTCAAAGAGAATTCGTTCGACGAATAATTTCGACCAGCCATAGGGATTGATGGGCGACTGGGGCATGTCTTCGGTGATGGGCATCGATGCCGGTTCGCCATAGGTGGCACATGTCGATGAATGCACGATTTTTTGGACGCCGGTTTCCTGCATGGCTCGCATCAGACTGATGACGCCTGCGGTGTTCACGCTGTAATAGCGCAACGGTTCGCTGACCGACTCGCCGACGTAAGCCAGCGCTGCGAAGTTCATCACACAGTCGATTGAATGCTGCGTCAATGCCTGGATGATCGCTTCGGTGTCACGCAGGTCTGCTTGCACCAATGGGACTTCGCCTGACTTGGGAATCGATTCGATATGCCCGCGAGACAGGTTGTCCAGGATCACGACCTGATGGCCATCACGCAACAACCGTCGCACTGCATGGGATCCGATATAACCTGCGCCGCCTGTGACTAAAACATTCATAGTTGCCTCGATCTGTGGTGTGTGTCGTGTTGTTGTGGGAGTGTCAATTCCCAAATTTTAATACGTCGACAGTATTGCAGGGGAAACGTGGGGGGGGGTTAGTGGAGGAGTTTTAGGATGGAGAAGCCACCGACGAGCAGTATGACAAATAGCAGGCAAAGCCAGTTGAAATATTTGTCGATGAGTGGGACTGCTTTGGGCCCGATCCACCAGAACAGACCTGCGACGAGATAAAACCGTGTCGCCCGTCCGATGAGACAAGCGATGGTAAACACCAGCAGGTTCATCTTAGCGAAGCCTGCGGTGATGGTCAGGAGTTTGAATGGGATCGGCGTGAGTGCCGCGATGAACACATACAGTTGGCCGCGTTGATCAAATTCGCCTGCCAGATCGTCGATACTTGCCTGGGTGATGCTGGGAATCATCAGTGCCAGGTCGATCAAGGCATAGCCGATGTAATAGCCCAGGAACGCGCCGAGCACGCTGGCGATGGTGGTCACCGTGGCAAACCACATGGCTTTTTTGCGATGGCCTAAACATAGTGGGCCCAACAACACATCAGGTGGAATCGGGAAAAAACTCGACTCGGCAAAACTCAGCAAAAACAGCGACCACGTGGCGTGTTTCGTGTGGGCCAGTGATAACACCCAGTCATACAGTCGGCGGTGAATCGCCCACCGTGCGACCGGCCCGACCGGTGCTTCTGCAGCCGATCGTTCTGCTGGAGTTGGCGCCGTTGCCGGGGGTGTTGGTGTGGACGAGGGATCGGGTGTGGGCGTAGTAGGCTTCATGTCAAGGTTTCTATCGGTCATTTCGGGGGGGCAACTTGCCCAATCGTGACGTCAAAGCATCCCTTGCAATCATCGATTGAATCATTCTTCGCAAGCCATGATCATATCGGCAACATCCGGTCATCACAGTAAGTCTATCGGACGTGGTTATTTGCGATTCGTGAAGAAACCGTTAATTTGGAAAGCTGGCGGGTATGGGGGCGTTGACGCAATCCTATCTGAACGAGTCTGATTGAGGCCGATACATGACTGAAAACAAACCGGATGGTTCACCTCACCTCGCGCCACCTGAACCAGAATTGGCGAAACCCAAATGTCAGAACTGGAACACGCGGGTCGGTTGCATCTTGGCGGTCACCGGTTCGGCGGTCGGATTGGGAAATTTCCTACGGTTTCCTGGCCAAGCGGCACAGAACGGCGGCGGGGCTTTCTTGATCCCCTACTTCGTCGCGTTTTTGTTGTTGGGGTTTCCGATTGCCTGGGTCGAATGGGCATTAGGACGATACGGCGGACGCAAGGGATACAACTCGCTGCCGGGTATTTTTCGTGCGGTTTGGAAAAGCGATGTTGGCGCCTACGTGGG
>JAUHYI010000168.1 GCA_030426385.1 Phycisphaerae bacterium | reverse complement strand
GGGGGGGGGGGGGGGGGGGGCACCTGACGGAAATTTTCAGAGCCCCAAATACCAGCAAGATTGATATGGCCCGAGATGGTCTAAATTCCCGATTTTTTACGGCATTTAGGCGTAAAACACGGCGTGGCATGGCCGGCCCGTACGGGTAGGCGCGGTGTTGGTAAGCGGCTGTCGATGAAAAATTATGTTGACACGATCGGGCTGGGGCTGCTAAAGTTTGCATGCAAATAATAAATCGCAACGGCGGAGATGTCGCTTGCGTGCGGGCTGGATGTTTTTTGAAGGTAAGCGGTTTTTTATGTCGGTAACGTTGGGTGACATTGCGAAGGCGACGGATCTGAGCGTGAGCACGGTCTCGCGTGTGATCAATGGATCGGCGCTGATCAGTCGCGATCAGGCATTGCGTGTGCAGCGCGCAGCGCGAAAACTGGGTTATCGCAAGCGGGTGATACGTCGGCATAAACAGCGGGCGATCATGACGATTAAGTTGGTGTTGCCTCGCTATCGATCGCCCTTGTTGCATCAGTTTTATGACACGACGGAATTGGTCGAAGGGATTCGCAAAGGGATGCAGCCAACGCGGGGCAACCTGGTGGTGGAAGTGGCGCGGCGGGGAATGGATTTGTTCGCGCACAAAAAAGGAAGCGATCTGGATAGCGTGATCTTTGCGTTTGTGCAGCCCGCCGGTCAGGTGTATAGCGATCTGTTGGAGCGGGGCGTGCCATGCTTGACGTTGAACCGTGTGATACGTGGTGGGCATTACATCACCGGTGACAACGAGGGCGGCGTGGGCGAACTGGTTGATCGTTTGTATGAAGCCAATGGAAAATTACGGCCCGCGCATGTGACGTTGCGTCGAAGCAGTGCGGTGGTGAAGTCGCGTCAACGTGGTGTGGCCAAAGCGTGCGAGCGTTTGGGGATTGCGTTTGGCCATGATGATGTGTATGCCGTGGATGAGCCGTCGGAGATCGATGCGGGTTTTGTGAAAAAACTAGTGAAAAACGGCTGCAATGCGGTGATTGCGTTTAATGATCTGGTGGCTGTGTCGGTGTTGCAGGCGGCGCGTGATGCGAGCGTGAAAGTGCCTGAGCAATTGGCCTTGACGGGGTTTGATGATTCGCCGGTGCGACGATTGGTTCGGCCGATGATTGCAAGTATGTCGATGCCGGTTTCGCAGATTGCCGAAGAAGCCGGTCGGTGGGTGACGCGCGTGGTGGTGGAGCGCGAGGCGGGGTTGGTACAGACGGTGTTGCCTGGTGATTATTGTGAAGGCGAGACGGTGGGGGAGAATAGTTAAAAGTTAAAAGTTAAAAGTTAAAAGTAGAAAGTAAGAAGTTTGAGTGTTGCCAGTGGAACCGATCTTGCAAGGAAAACTGTGGGGGGGTGGAGTGATGTTATGACGCATGAAACGGAATTTGAATCGTTGAAAAATTATCCAGCCCCGGCGATGGACAAGTTGGCGGTGCATACGTTTACGAACAAGCCGTGGTCGGCTGATGAATGCATTGCGAATTATGCGGCGGCAGGTGTGAAGGGGATAACGTGGTGGCGCGAGACGTATGCGGGTCAGGATCTGGCGGCGCTGCGACGGCGTGCGGAAGATGCGGGGTTGACTGCGGCGGGTGTGGCGCGATGCGGGTTTTATACGGGAAATACCGCGAAAATCCGGACGGCGGCGGTGGATGAAAATAAAAAAGCGATCGACGAATCCGAGGCGATCGGAGCACCGGTGTTGGTGTTGGTGTGCGGAGCCACGCCGGGTCAGACGGTGGCGACGAATCTGGATCAGATCGTGGAAGGGGTGCGGGCCTGTGTCGACCATGCGCGGGCGGCGGGGGTGAAGTTGGCGATCGAGCCATTGCATCCAGCGTATGCGGGCAACCGATCAGCGGTCGCGTCGCTGGGTTGTGCGAACTGGGTCTGCGATCAGATCAATGAGCCTGAAGTGGGGATTGCGGTGGATGTGTATCACGTGTTCTGGGAGCACGATTTGGAAGCACAGATCAAGCGATGTGCGGCAGCGAATCGTTTGTTCGCGTTTCACATTTGCGATTACAAAGCAGAGCCCGCGCATTTGCTTTTGGATCGCGGATTGATGGGCGAAGGGGTGATCGATGTGCGCGGGATTCGACGAATGGTCGAAGCAACCGGATTCGAAGGGTTTAACGAAGTGGAAATTTTTTCACAGCGATGGTGGTCGGAGAATCAACACGATTACCTGGGGAAAATTGTGGAGGCGTATCGGGAGCGGTCGTGAGGGAGGGGAAGAAGATAACCACAGAGACACCGAGGCACAGAGGAAGACGGGGGAAGAGAAGAGTTAGATGTTTAAAGATAGAGGTTAGTGCAACTGGCAAAAACAATCTCCATGGCTCGCAGGCATGTGGACTTAAGTCCACATGCCAAGGCGCCAAAACGTGAAGATTGATCACGCCTGTTGCTCTAGAAGTGACGATTTACGAGTTAATGTGAATACGAATTTTTATTTAGGAGTTTGAACGATGGCGACGAAGAACATTGGGATCATTATGAATGGCGTGACGGGTCGGATGGGGACGAACCAGCATCTGGTGCGTTCGATTCTGGCGATTCGCGAGCAAGGCGGGGTGGCGTGCGGTGATGATGTGTTGATGCCGGACCCGATTCTGACGGGACGTAATGCGTCGAAGTTGGAAACGCTTGCGAAAAAATATGGCGGGTTGAAATGGACGACGGATCTGGACGAGCCTCTGGGTGATGCGAATTATCCGGTGTTTTTCGATGCGAGCGGGACGCTGTTTCGCAAGGCATTTGTCGAACGTGCGGTGAAAGCGGGCAAAGCGATCTATTGTGAAAAACCCACGGCCGTGACGTCGAAAGAAGCGTTTGATCTGGCGAAGACCGCGGAAGATGCGGGCGTGAAAAATGGCGTGGTGCAGGATAAGTTGTGGCTGCCTGGCATTCGCAAATTGATGATGCTCAAGCAACAGGGATTCTTCGGGAAGATCCTGGATGTGCGCGGCGACTTCGGCTACTGGGTGTTTCCCGGTGATGTGGATGATCAACCGGCACAACGCCCGAGCTGGAACTATCGTCAGGAAGACGGCGGCGGAATGGTCATCGACATGCACTGTCACTGGCGCTATGTGATCGACAACGTGATCGGCAATGTGAATGGTGTGATGTGTCATACCGAAACGCTGTTGCCTGAGCGCGTGGACGAATCGGGTAAGACATACAAATGTACGGCTGATGATGCGGCGTATGCCATGTTCACGACGGACGCTGGCGTGTTGTGTCAGTTCAACAGCAGTTGGGTGACGCGCGTGAAGCGCGATGACTTGTTCGTGATGCAGATCAACGGCACCGATGGCAGTGCGATCGCGGGCCTGCGTAAATGCTGGGCTCAGGATCACAGCGCGACGCCGCGGCCTGTGTGGAACCCGGACATTGATAGCCCGATCAACCATTACGATCACTGGCAGGAAGTGCCCGATGCATGCGTGTATGACAACGCGTTCAAAGTGCAATGGGAAATGTTCCTGAAACATGTGGCCGTTGATGCGCCTTTCCGTTGGTCCTTGCGTGAAGGTGCCAAGGGCGTGCAGTTGGCGGAGTGCAGTCTGGAAAGTCACAAGAAACGCGCATGGGTGGATGTGCCCAAGGCGTGAGTCGGTTGGAGGAAGTGATAACCACAGAGACACAGAGAGACACAGAGGAAGACGGGGGAGGGTGTTATGCTGATACCCAAAACATGCGTGTGATTTTATAGTTAGCCGCCGCCTTTATGGCGGCGCGAAACGCGCGTCAAACCCAGGCCGTCGCGCCGCCATAAAGGCGGCGGCTAACGTGCGATTTTTTATCGGGATTGGTATTAATAGCCCGCGATGAATATCGCGCGGTGGTTTAGCAGGCTGCTGCAAAACACCTCAAAAAGCGCTATGTTGTGGTTTTCGATCAAGGAGGCTTTGCGATGCGTGGTTCGAGCGATTGCCCGGGCGTGATGTTTTATGCGATTGATGTGGAGGAA
>JAUHYI010000087.1 GCA_030426385.1 Phycisphaerae bacterium | reverse complement strand
CCCCCCCCCCCCCCCCCCACATTTCCCTTGGCTTGCCTGTAGCGTGGTTGGTTACTGGTGAATTGATTACTGGGAATTGGTTGCCGACCAAATAACATGTTGGGGCTTCTCGCATCACCTATCGTTCGGACCCACGCGACCGGCCAACACGGCTTCGCGATATTGACTCGGCGACAAGCCATCAACTTGACGGAAAACTTTACTGAAATGGTATGGCGTTTTGAATCCCGTCTTCACCGCAATCTGCTTGATCGAAAAATCGATATCACCCAACAATCGTCGTGCCTCACGCACTCGTCGCTCACGCATATAGCGCGCAGGCGATTGCCCCGTCCATACTCGAAACAAACGACCGAAATGCGTCACACTCAAACCCGCGGCCTCGGCCATTTCCGACACGGGCACGTCTTCGCAAAACCGACGATCCAACATGGCCAACGCCCGCTCAATTCGCACCCGTTGCTCACCACCCACCCCCCCACTTTTTACCCCACCTTTCCCCCCGCAATTTTCATTACTTTTCCTCTGGATTTTCGCGCGACATGCTCCGTTACCCAACCGGATCAAATCCACCATCACGGACATCATCAGGCTCGATGTTTCCAAACCGGCCGCGGGCCAATCATGGCCAAACGCATGCACGACCTCTTCCAGTTTTTGCACCAAGCCATGCCCACGCGACAACGGCCAGTGCTCGGGCCAACCTAATCCATGCGTCAACTGCACCCCGTAGGCCGAGCGCTGTTCCAAATCGTCATCGTCCGAAGGCACGTCCGCGGCCCAATCAAAATGCACCGCGATATGATCAAACCCTCGCTTCGCATCCACGTGAATTTCATGGGCCACATAAGGCTCAACCACCACCAGGTCGAACGGCTTGATTTCAATTTTGTCATCATCACGCACCAGCCACCCGGAAGCGTGGCCGCAACATACGATGATTTCATGATCGCGGATCCATCGCCGGTGAATATCATGGGTCGACGTCATCCGATGCGCGATCCGCACCACCGGATGTACACGCTCGATCGGCAGGGTCACTATTTTTCGCCGACCGATTTTTTTCAGCCGCCCCTGCGCGTTCTGCGTCTCGATTAATCCAGTGATATTCGCAACCATCGCCCGATTGTAGCTCAACACCACCGCAATTCGCTATCATAAACCCATGACCACCTCCCCCCCGCCACACACAGCACCCGCACCCGGCCACGCATCTTCCGCTGATCAGCCCCGCACGCTCATCGTCCGCACTGCGGGCACCAACTGCGATCGCGAACTGGTCCACGCTTTCGAATTAGCCGGGGCTTCGGCCACCACCCTGCACCTGCACGAATTAATCGAGCATCCGCAGCGCCTGGCAGATTTCGACATCATCGGCTTTCCCGGTGGATTCAGCTACGGCGACGACATCGCCGCGGGCCGTATCTTCGCCAACCGCTTGCGTCACCAACTCTATCAACCTTTGCGTGATGCCATTGAGCGCGGCGTGCCCATCATTGGTATCTGCAACGGCTTTCAAGTCCTCGTCAAACTCGGCTTGCTTCCCGACCCGCACGCCAATGCGCAAAACGCGACCCTGGCTGACAACACCAATGGCCGATTCGTCGATCGTTGGATTGAACTCAACGCACCCGAAGACACCGTGTGCATCTGGACAAAAAACGCCGAACACGCGCTGGGTGATTTCGAGTTACCCATTGCTCACGGCGAGGGACGTTTCGTCGCATCGCCCGACGTGCTCAGTCAAATGCAACAGCAAAAGCAAATCGCCCTGCGTTACCGAAATAATCCGAACGGGTCACTCGACGACATCGCGGGCATCTGCGACTCCACCGGCCTGGTCTTCGGTTTGATGCCCCACCCCGAGCGTTACGTTGATCCGACGCAGCATCCTTGCTGGACCCGACACGATGCGGAAAAGTTAACCCAGATCACGCCGGGCCAAATCATTTTTCAAAATGCGGTGCAATACGCGATGCAACATCGTCCGTCAGCGGCCCATGCCGAACCTGCCGCCACGTCAGCAAATTGATGCCGCGTGCCTGACAGATCATCGCCATTGACCACACCACCCATAAAAAAATCACGGGGCACCTATGAATCCGGAATCTGTCGTTGACGTGTTGTACGAAATTTTACTGGGCAGAGCTGCCGACGAATCCGGACGCGAGAATTGGGCCCAACAATTAGCCACCGGCACGCCCGTTAAAACCGTTGCCATGGCCATCGCCAGTTCACACGAAGCCGCGCACGCTTATCCCACGCCGATCATGCGCGACATCGCCAGCGCAGCCACCGCTCATCACGATTGGCCCGCAAACCTTCCGGCTGATCCGATCAAACTCGTCGACGTCGGCGCGATGATTCTCGACAACGAAGATCACATCTATGCGCCACTGCTAAACGCAGGCCTTTGTCAAGTCATCGGGTTCGAGCCGATCGAATCTCAGTGCCGACGTCGATCCATACAACACCAGCAACATACGTTTTTGCCCTACGTCATCGGCGATGGCAGCGAGGCAACATTTCATCGCACCCATGACGACAGCACCTCGTCGTTGTACCCACCCAACATCGCGCTGATGGAACAATTCACCGGCCTGGCGGACATCGTGCAGGTCGCTCAAACCACCCCGGTCAAAACCAAACGACTCGACGATATTCCCGAGGCCTCCGGTGCTGGGTTTCTCAAGGTCGATGTCCAGGGTGCTGAGCTCGGCGTGCTGCGCGGTGCGACGGAACTGCTAAAACACGTTGGCGTGGTTTATCTTGAGGTGGAATTTTCGCCGATCTATCAGGACCAACCTTTGTTCGCTGACGTTGATCAATTTTTACGTCAACACGATTTCGAGTTGTGCGATCTGAACACGCCGGTGCGCTACTACCATGCACCCGCAGGACATGGCCGTGATTCGTGTCCGCCCTCACGCTTGCTATGGGGCGAAGCACTCTACCATCGCCAGCTCGGCCAACCCCAGGCATCGCCACATACCTTGCGTCAAACGGCCACGATCATGCACGTCAATTTTAAAAAATACGACGTCGCCCACGCCTGCCTGGCCGCCGCGGACCAACTCGACCAACAACAAACCGCCCCAACCTATCGCACCACCCTAAACTTCTAACCCCCCCCCCCCCCCACCCCCCCCCCCCACACACACCACCCCCGCGTTTCCCCTGCGTGGCTTTATGTTTCTCTTGCAATGCTTCGCGTTTCTCATTCCCGTCGCTTACGGCGTAGAAGTGATTTGATCGCCTGCCGCGGCTATGACTTTGAGAGCTTTTCACCCCGCGAAGCCATCAAACACACGAACACATCCTAAAATCCCGCGGCGACTGGCCCAACGTCATGGCAAGATTCAATCCATAAAACCACACAACAGCCGCTCGCGGTTTAACGCATCAACCAAACCAATACTGATTTACAAATCCCCCGCCCTCCCCCGACTCACGACTCACGACTCTCGAGAAATCTTAGCACGCTGACGGCGGATCGACCCATCGTCCGACCGCGGCTTCCAGCGTCGTGCGAAAATCACTGAACCGCATCAGGCACGCCAACGCGCCCAGCAGGCCCACAGCCGATCCGATCGCGCTGTACAAGCTGATCGCTTGTCCGGTTGTCCAGTAATGACGTACGCACCATAGCAACACCGCAAACGCTAACAAAACGATAAACACCATCGCACTGCGTTTAAGAAAAAACCACGTCCGTCGGGCCGTTGCTCGCATGCCTCTATTGTAGACCCCTCAGGCCATTTCGCCAACACCTGCCCAGAAAAATTAACCGAGCAAGCGCCAAATCGATCCTACCCGCCAAATGGGACTGCAAACCAGCCATGCTCGTCACGTCAGGACACATCAGGGCGCGTCAGATCGTTACAACAAATCCAAAGCGTTTTCACCGCCAAGTAGCGTGCCGTTTCGCGAGTCGTCATCGTCTGTCAAGAAATCTAATAACCGCATGGCCAACGCACGCTCAGGCAATGGCGCACCTATGGAAACTTCAGACACTTGCAGGCGTGGATGACTCAGCATGTTTTGCACTGCGGTCAATGACATCGAATGCAAAGATGCTCCCAATGCCGCAGCCTGGGGTTGAGAGATTTCAATCGTTTGATAGGTCATGGCACGAGCACGATGGGCGCCAGTCATTCGAGCACCACCGACGATTTCCACCACATTGCCCACCACATGGCTGGCCAGGTCTTCACCATCAAATTCGTAGTACATCGGGCCATTGCTTTGCAACACCATCGGTTGCCCATCGCCATGTCGATACACGACGTGTTGGCCGCTTTTCGCATGAACCGCAAAAGCAATCTCGCCGGACACTGTTTCGACATTGCCGTAATGTTGGCTGTCATCCTGGGCCACCGCATAAAATTTTACGGTTTCTTGTTCATATTGATCCGCAGGAATGCGAATTGAAATCCCATCGCTGGGATCATCATCGTATCCGACAAAATCGTCACGGAATGTTTCAAAGTTCCCGCTCTCGTTGCTTTCCCGGAAAAACATAACCCGGTCAATCTGGCCATCAAGATCATACGCATCGGCTGTTAACACGAGCGTATCCTGTGACGCATTCCAATCACGACTGATTTGCAAATTAGAAATATGTGGCGTGGTGAAAAAACCAAAATCGTGATGCTCGGATACTTCGCCACTTTCTAGTGTAACTACGTAGCTATCAAGCCTACTGCGATTAAGATCACCGTCAATGGTGGGGAGCCACTCATTTTCAAGATCGATAGGCCGAACCACGAAAGTTCCAGGCTTAAGCCCTTCAAAAGTGTAACGCCCGTCAGCATCGGTACGCACAATGATGTCTGGGCCTGTTTGGCGTTCCAAACGCACCTGTTGATCAGCCAATGGTGGTTCATCTTCGCCACGTTGACCGTCTGCATTTCGATCATTCCAAAGCGTGCCGGTGATGGCGACGGGACGGTACGCTAAAAATTTAGTGGTGGTGTCCTTGGTATCAGCGTGAATATAGACGTCATGAACATATGGTGTGTTATCGATCCAACCCTCATCAGGGACAAAAACGACACTGTAGGATTGATTGGCTGGTAGGTCGGTAAACAGAAAAGAGCCGCCAGTTCCAGGACGTGTCCAAGGCTCGTTATCATCCAATATTTCATTACGATTGAGATCAAGAAAAACTCGTCCTGATTCCGGTGGCGCAGCTCGATTGGAAATGGAATAGGTACGGTTTGCCGCTACATCCTCAATCACAAAACCTCCGACATTGCCGATCGGTTGGCTTCTCGGAGATCGCAAGACATCGGTACTGTATACGCCTCCGTAATTTCGTGTGTAATTGGAAAAATACCTGTTGGCCCCATAGGTCGGGCGATTTTCATACTCACCCGAAAAATTCTGGTAAGGGTCATAGTAGAACCTGTCGTTATACGACGGTGGCCAATCATATACATTGAAACTGATATCGGAAATGCTACTGCTACTACCGCCAGAGTAATCAACATAAGTCACCACGTTGATCTTTTCACTAACGTCCTCGTTGTTTTCTGCATCCGCATCATTCCACGGCGAATGGTCTGCGATGTCCCACGAAGCAATCAGATACACATCGTAGGTGACGGTGGTGTTGCTGAATTCAGTTTGAATTTCAGGCAATGTAAACTGTGCTTCCCACTTGGTGCTTTGGCCCGGCGCCAGATCGATCGGCGTGACTAGATCAGCCAACAACACATCATTCCCATCCAGTCGACTATTCTCCGACAGGTGCAGTGTTATCGCGATCGGCCCATGTGCCGACGTGATTGGCACGTTGCCATTGTTGGTGATAATCACGCCGAAGTTGGTGAATTGGTCCTGCCACGTCGAGTCCGGCGTCCCCACGTGACTGATGGTAATTTCTAAATCTGCGTATGGATCAACCCAGCCGAGATTGATCTGGTTCCAACCTGATTGTTGGGCATTGATAACGACCGGTACTGGCTCAGCCAAATTGTTCGCCAGTGACACTTCATAAAACCCCGGCGCGATGTCATCAAACTGATAACGGCCATCGCCATCGACGAACGTGGTGATACTTTGTCCGGTAGCATCGGTCAGTCGGACAATGTTACCCTCAATCGTCGACTCACTGCCATCAAACAGCCCGTCGCCATCCACGTCAGCGAACGCATAGCCTGCGATCACACCCGCGGGAGCGATCGTCGGCGTGGCCGGCAGGATGCTATTGCTGAGCAACACGCGCGGCTCGATCGTTTCGAGGGCGTGCTGATCGGCTTGATAGCGCTGGTGCTGAGATGGCATTCGACGATGAGCGGATGGTTTGGAACTATGGCCCAAACGGGCCAAACGGCCAAGGCTGCTAAAACTGCCAAGACCGCTAAAACGATGTGCGTAACGACGAAAATTCACCCGGAACTCCTAAAAAAACTGACTTCTCACGAACCTCTCACGAACTTGTACTGATTGCTCAGACGGCCTGCAATATAGCACCGCCACAAACCAACATGCAATAATTTTTCTCGTTTTTCCTCGATTTAACGCAATTTATCGAGTGTCACCATCTAACACCCCCCCGCATAATCGACCCAAGTTGGCCAGTTTTACGCAGCAGCGTTATCATCATTCCCCCCGTGGTCATTTTCCCGGCTTGCCAGCCAATGACGCACGGGGCTATACAGGCTGGACCAACCCCTGCCAGCCTCCCGTTTCCCCAGCCCTCCGTTAATGACCGAGTACCCATTCCTATGAAAATTCACGAATACCAGGCACGCGAACTTCTCGAAAATGCAGGCATTGCTGTTCCACCAGCGATCGTGGCGAACAATGCCAGCGAGGCCAAGCATGCGTTCGACGAATTGGCCAAACGCTATGGCACCAAGCTTGCCGTCGTCAAGGCTCAGGTTCATGCAGGCGGACGCGGCAAAGGCGGCGGCGTGAAACTCGTCAAGTCGGCGGACGCTTGCGAAGAAGCGGCGGCCACCATTCTCAGCAAACCACTGGTCACCCCACAGACCACGGCCGAGGGCGTGCCGGTCACGAAATTGCTCGTCGCTGCGGGCGTTGATATTGCCAAGGAGTATTACCTGGGCATGGCTGTCGATCGCAAAACGGGACGACCCGTGCTGATCGGTTCAAGCGAAGGTGGCATGGACATTGAAGAAGTCGCGGCGAAAACGCCGGAGTTGATCATCCGCGAACCACTGTCAGCCGAAGCGGGCTTGCATGCCTATCAAGCTCGCAAGGTTGCCTATGCGATGGGTTTCACCGGGCAACAGGTGCGTCTGGCAGGCAAGATCATGCATCAATTGGCCAAGCTGTTTTTGCAGACTGATGCGTCATTGGTGGAGATCAATCCGTTGGTCGTCACGCCAGCGACCGAGGAACATCCAGACGGCAATGTGCTGGCGATCGATGCGAAGATTGAGTTCGATGAAAATGCCATGTTCCGACAGAAAGCATTGACCGATATGCACGACCCGGCTGAAGAGCCTGAGTCCGAGCGACGGGCCAAGCGTTTCAATCTGTCGTACATCCAACTCGATGGCAGCATTGGTTGTCTGGTCAACGGTGCAGGCTTGGCGATGGCAACGATGGACCTGATCAAACTGCACGGCGGCGAACCAGCCAACTTCCTGGACGTGGGCGGTTCGGCCACCGAAGAAGCGGTCACCGAAGCGTTCCGCATCATTCTCGACGACCCCAACGTCAAGGGCGTGCTGGTCAACATCTTCGGCGGCATTGCCAAGTGCGACACAATCGCCAACGCCATCGTAGCTGCAGCCAAACAGGTCGGTTTTGAAATTCCGTTGGTCGTGCGATTGGAAGGCACCAATGTTGAGCCTGCTCGCAAAATCCTCGACGCAGCCCGCGAGCAAATCCCCATGCTCACCACCGCCAGCGACTTGGCTGACGGTGCGGCCAAGATCACCGATAAGATCGGCGTCGGCACCGCGGTCTAAACACGACCCGAATCGCCCCGCATGATCGTCATAACCGTTACAGACCGACGTCTGCGCCACGGGTTTATCAGGAACCGCAAATAGTCATTGTCACCAGCGGACAACCGGCTATCCTCGCTATCCATGACCCAAGACCAAGACGCAGGCGAACAAATCCCACCGTCCAAATCGGACTCCGAATCGGCCCACCATTCAACCGATTCGAAGACCTCATCCCATAAGTCGGATGCAGGCCAATCCAAGCCCACGGTGCCTCACAAGCCAACCGAGCCTGCGGGACGCTCGCCGTTAGCATTGCATGTGGTCACGCTGTATCACGATGATGAAATGCCGGACACGGTGGATCTGGCCCATGCGATCGAACGCTATGTGCGAATGCCCAGCGACGAAGCGCTCAATACCACGCTGATCCTGCAACGCACCCAATCGGTCACACTGCCCGCGACCCATCTCGAACGCGCCGAATTACTCATGCAACATTTCGCCAAGCTCAACGTGCGTTCCACCATCGCCCCGGCCCACGATTAAATAAACCTACGCGTGATGATACGCATCCCACTTAGAACGCGCGCGTTAGCCGCCGCCTTTAGGCGGCGCGACGGCGTGTGTTTTCGCCAAGGTTCCCGCCGCCATAAAGGCGGCGGCTAACAGAGAATCACGCGTCAGAAATTAATGGAATCCGATTACAGACTCGAACCAAGGCGACACAACATGGCCACCACCTCAGGCCAACTCGTCGCAGGGGTGATCGTCGTATCCGCATTGGCAAGCTGCTGGGCTACCTGATCAGTGGATTCATTGTGCAGCCAAAGCCGTCGCTCGATACCGACTTGGCCTGGCATCACCACATCATCATGCCAGGTATCGCCGATGACGATCAGTTGCGACGGATGAACGTTCAATCGTTTGACCACACGTTGCCAATAAATTTCGTCCCACTTCATCGCCTCGATCACCGACGTGGCCAGGATCTGTTCAAACAAATCGTCTTGCCTTGAATCATCAATACCCGCTAAGCGTAACTTGTGACGAATTCCGCAAACCGGATTGTTACTCGTCACCATCAAGCGATAGCCCACGTCCTTGAGTTGTTGCAAACACGACGCCAACGCCTGGTCGCGCGGCTGCACATATTGCAAGCCGTCGGCATCGGCGATCGGCCAAAATGTCGCAGGCGACAAGCCCAGCACATCCAGAAATTCTTCCCATTCCCACCAGGTTTTCTCCGAAAAATGCTGACGAATACGTTGCTCAGCCTCTTGGCGATTCATGCCCGCATCACCGCTGGCCAGCTCGCACATCAACGCCAACAAACGATGCTCCAGAAATTGCGGGCCTTGATCGTCTTGAACCTCGTCGCGCGGCACGATCACGGTGCCATCCACGTCGATCAGTAATATCAAATCATTCATTGTGCCATCCAAGCCCAACAACCTTAACGTGCCTCATGCCCCTCCCCCCCCACACACATCCACCATGTATTCCCACATCTTTCGTCACGCCTATCAAAAACAGTTCATGCAATAATCAACAGCCATCTCCCATCTTTTACGGCTGTGGCTGACGCATCGCTTCCCATACGCCATATCCCAAATCATCCAGTGTGGCTTCGCTGCGTAACTGCGCATGCCCATCGTAAAACAAATGCGCTGCACCACCATTGTGATCAAAACGAAACGCTCGCCAACCGATGGGATCCAGATAGCTTTGCGTCGCATTGAAATGCAATGGAAAATTGTTCGGATGATTGGTGTTGTAATCAATCACAAAAACTTTTTCCGTGGGAATGCGAACATCGTCATATTTCACCCAAGGCACTGTACCGGTCACTGTCGCACCATTGTCCGTATACGTTGTGTGAATCAAATTGGAATGGGCATACGAGGAATACTCGAACCCGGAAGCCGTTTCGGGCTCCCATGACGGACACTGCAAAACCACCGCAGCCTCACTGGTATCGAGAATATAATTATGCGTGCCGTTGAGTCGCCGTTCCGGCAGATAGCGTGTCAACTTGATATACCACGCACCCGAGGGTTGGGTGTATCGCAGATACACAGGCTGTGACGGATCGTACTCCACCGGCAAATACCCGTTGTCGTCTGACACATAGGCGTAGGTCACCAGGCCGATCTGCCGTTGATTCGATAGACACATCGATCCCTTCGCTGCGTCACGCGCAGCGCCCAGGGCAGGCAACAGAATCGCAATCAACAACGCAACGATGCTGATCACCACCAACAGTTCGATGAGCGTGAAAGCCCGAGCAATACGCGGACATTGTGATCGCTGCGCATGGCATGGATGACATGCATGCCATGCCCGACATGCCTCGCGCTTCAATATTTCGGGACGGGACGGGGTCACCGTTTGCAACATCACATCCATGAGAATCACCGGTCCAATCATTGAGGGACAATCAATTAATGGGCCGTTCGCAGGGTTAAATGAAACGTCGAAAAATTAAACGATCAATTTTCAACCGCCAACAAACAGGCTCAAACATGGAACCTAAAAGCAAGACCTAAACTTGAAATTGAATTTGAAACCGTAACACGTAAACAAGCCACCGTTGCTGGTTTTTTTGATCACATGTCACGCCAATGCCAAAGCCTACCCGATAACATCACCACGGCGATGCCGACGATGACGCATGTGCCGAGTCCTCTCAGCCGTGGGCCCGTCGTCGCAGCATCATCATGCCCCCGATCGCCAACATACTCAGGCTGGCTGGCTCGGGAATGGTAATTGAGCCGAGCGAGATGGAAATATCATCCACACCAAATTGTTCGCCCGTTTCGCCAATACCAGTGTTAACGTTCACGATTTCAAAACTGGAAATGATCTGGCTACCCGCATCGAAACCCACAAACACACTGTCAGCCACATTGCCAATCATGATGCGATCAGGCGTCGCCCCACCGGGATCAACAATGATGACAGAAGCTGTTGCATCGAAAAATTGCACATAGCTCAAATCATCAGCCATGCTGCTGATCGTGAATCCCACCGCACTGACTGTGCGGTCAGCGCTGGTTTCGCGACGTCGCACATCAAACGTCATGCGACTGCGATTGGTCACAATTGATGTGTCAGTCGTGGTATTGAACGCACCGCCCGCATCGAGCAACTGCGAAAACCCCGAGGTACCGGCACCCTGAATATCGATGCGAACCCCATCGCCCGACGCATAATAATCCGTAAGCACGAGTCGGCCGGGATTGTTGTTGACATTGACAATCGTGCGCCCGCCCTGCGCCACGTCCATGGTAAATGTGGTAACGCCAGCGTCAGCCGCAAAATCTTCCCGGGTTCGATTGCCGACGCTGCCATCCGAGACCGCGCCGATTGTCCCATTGCTAGGATCCTCAACCGTCCAGTCAGCCAGCACTGGTGTCGTCAAGGCCATCATGACGCTCAGGGCCACGCTACGTTTTACAAATCGGGAAATCATCATGGATTGCTTCTCCTATCTCAAGAGTGCGCCCATACGGGCAAAAGTCAAATTAATTCAGTCAGTTACACCAAAGAGTTTTTCAAAACGACCGGTTGTAACGGCAAGCCTCTGGGCCATTTTCTGCGTTAACGACGTTGGCGGTGCGGTCTGCGATCACTGTCAGGACCGCGATTTCTATTTTTATTTCAATTTCAAATTCTATTTCTATGGCCATCAACGCGGAACGAGGCGGCTCGACGCTAAGCCAGGCGGATCGGTTTTTCACCTTGGATCACGCCAGACCCACATGCCACGCAGGGCTACAAACTCACGAACCACACATTGACGAGCTACAAACAATTCACCGGGCTATCACTGCTGATCACGGCCATTTACGACCGTTCACCTGCACCCCAATTTTTATTGCGACGCATGCGATTAACGCTGTGATTAACCCATTGTATTGAACCTTCAATTCAATAACACCAAAATTTGCCCAATTCGGCGAAACTCATCAAAAAATCACATTTCCTCAAACCTGATTTTCGACGATAATCATTTTATTAAGCATGACTTACAAGCAAGTGGCCTGATCGCTTGAATCGCTCAGGTCGTGCCCCCTTGCCATAAATTATAGGCAATGATCTGGCTCGGGACGGTGAGTTTACGGTCACGAATCAGTTCCAAAGCCATTTCCGCCACTTTCTGGCCTATCACCTTCTCAGGTGAGATCATGCATGTGATGCCCGGTGCATTGGCCGAGGCGTAGGAGAAATTGTCGTAGGACGCGATGGCCATCTGATCGGGAAACGAAATCCCTGAGGCCAAAGCCACATCGAGTATCACCTGAGCAGCCGAACAACTATCCACGATCACCGCCGACGGCCGATCGTCCAGATACATCCAATGCTGCGTAAACGACTCGCGACTGGCTCGATCCACACGGCGATCAATCATGGTCGACGGCCTGACGCCCCGCCGACTGCAGCCGGCATAAAACCCCGACAAGCGATTGCCCACACTCGGAGCCGTATCAACGCAGGCGTTGTAGTCGATGTATGTAATTGCCTGATGCCCACGATCGGCCAGATGATCGACCAACGCTTCGGCAGCGCCGGCTTCATCAAATGCCACCGCATTTTCCGGAACCATGCGGTGTAGCCAGACGACCGGATTACTCATCATTCCCGCGGCCTCAACCAATAGCGACGGAGGCTGGCGTGAATAGGCCATGATCATCGCATCCACCATGTGCTGGGTGAACATCGGCTGCTCGGCCATCTGTCGATGATCGAATTGTCCGACGTTAACCAGCGAACACGTGTAGTGTTGTTCACTCAGGGCATTGACGATACCGGCGACCAATTGCTGAGGCAGGAAAATATCTTCGGACATGCCTCCCATCACCAGGCCGACCGAGCGAAACGCCTGATGCCGCAGTGCCCGACCAGCGGCGTTGGGTTGATAGCCCAACTCACGTGCCTTATCGGTGATGCGCCGTCGAGTTTCAGGGCTCGCCCCCACTGTGCTACGTCCGCCGTTGAGCACTTTACTCACAACCTGAACCGAAACACCAACCTCTTTGGCAATATCCTGGAGGCGAATAGTCATATGCAATCAATCCTACAAAACCAGTGGGCCAATACGCGTGAACCGACACGGTCAATGACACATTGATATCACCCACGCTCTAATCAATGCTGCACACCATGCGGCATAATGCTCCATGAAACAACATCGATAAACACAAAACAAAAAAACTCGTCATCTAACAATCCAGTAAACCGGGCCAACTCATACACACGTCACAAATCACAATCGGTTTTCAACACTAAAAACAAGTGCATCACAAAACGCCCAACACATTCAACGATAAATGCTTTGCACTCTCCTTTTTCGATTTGATGTCGCCAGCGTAGCAACGAGGGAAATGATTCGGCTTAACCATCGACATACGATAATTGTTAATTCCAATTCTGGAAAACCTGATACGTATACTCAAATAAACAGCCCAACAACTTACCCCGAATATACCCGGATCCCCCAGTCGATACTTGCCATGAACTTCCCAAAAATACGGAACGGCAATTGCGAAACGGACGTGGTACTTTTCATGTTCGACTGCGAACAATAATTTAGTACGCACACGTTATACCACATATCGTGACAAAATGCCACGGGAAATTTTCAGCGCGTCGGTACGAATTTTTCGTCCTTGCTCCAAAGCACGCACATCTTGAAACAACGCAGGGTTATTCAACTCAAGAAGCAACGGCCCGCGCTTGGCTGTGTCGGGCAATGCGTTGAAAAATTTCGCCCATGGAAACGTACCCATCCCGGGTGCCAGGTGTTCGTCGCACAATCCGTGATTATCCGTTAAATGCAAATGTGCAATGCGATCGACAAAACGTGCGACGAACGACTCCACCGTACCCTCCGGCCGCACCATCCAATGCCCGGTATCCAAACACACGCCGACGTTGGTTCGATCAATACGTGTCATCAATTCCTCAAGATAACGCATACCATACGTCGGCAGATTTTCTAATGCCAGCTGCACCCCACCGGTATGGTCGTGAGCCAGTAATTCATCACTGACGACATACGACAGTTCGATGTCACGCTCCAACAATTTTGGCACGATAGTGCAAACATGCGGGTGCGTATGCGTGGTGGGATGTACCACCAATGCCCGCACACCCAAGGCCACACTCGACCGAGCATACCATCGCAATTTTTCCGAAGTCAGTTTCACATCCGCATCCAACGGCGGCAGGTTCGGCCCATGCACCGACACCGGCTCAACCCCCATGGCCCGCATCGATTCACCCACTTCACGCCAGAACGATTCATCCAGATCGTCACGCAATCCTTCCACATGTGGCATCGGCAATTCCGCACCGGCATACCCATCCTCAGCCAGCAATTCCGCCTCGGTCAACATCACTTCCATCGCATTTCCCGTGGCCATCTGATCAACATGAGCCAGCCAGTTCGCACCCGTCGCCAAAGGTAATTCATTCATGCTGTTACCAATCCCTCAATGTTGCCGCAATACCAAAATCCAACCACACCAGCGCCAACCATAGAATTACAAAATCACTAAATCACAAAATTATGGAACTATGAAAACGCGGCATAACAACGATCATCGCAGTGATCTAAAAATACGCCGCACTTATTGTTGCACACATTATTGTTCCGTACGCAACCGATTAATCGCAGCTTCCAACGCGCGGGGCGTGATCGATTCCTGTGTTTTTGATTGACCAATGGCGGTGCCATCGAAATCCAACAGCAACAACGTTGACGCATCCGCACGCAATGCTCGGCCGTGTCGCCCCTGGGTAAATGATCCGCGAATCTCGCCGGACTTGCGTGGCCGATTCGAGATACGCAAATCATCAATCATGCCGTCAAACAGCTTGGCCACCTGCGCCGATGAGCGTCCAATGATTAGATGCTCGCCATCAAATTCCTTACCCCATGGCATGTTAAATCGCGCATCGAGTAATTCACCATCCATATAAACTTTAACCGTTGACTGTTGTGGGCCTGTGTCATCATGAGCCCAGACGATCGCAAGATGGCGCCACGTCTGCGCCGGCCAATCCGAAATATCCACCGTCAGGCTCGCATAAAATTCCTCTGCATCCCGATACGGCGATCGGCCATATTTGAATAGCAATACCAACTGCCCTTCCGAAATACCCACGTTAAACCAACCCGGATTGTTTTGGCCCACCCCTAGAATCGACGCCTGTTTGGTATCACGAGCTGCCTCAGGCAATTTCACCCACATCTCAATCGTGCCCGTCTCGGCTTTGATACACGATGCCGGATATAGCAAACCCGCTCCATGTCCGAGGCCAAACAACGCCGCCTCTTTCAACTGACCTTCGCCATACACAGGCTCACCTGCCACCGGCTTCACCGGACCACCACCGCGTGCAACGGTCGGACTTGATGAGCTTGATGAGCTTGATGAATTTGACGCAGCGACTTCCGATGACATGTCCGGCGACGTTGCCTGATTTTTTTTCGTGCTTGCGTTTGTATTCACGTTCGCGTCACGATCGGGCGTATCCAACACTTCGCCATGCGGTTTGGGTTCCGGCAATTTCCCTTGCAACAACGCATCTAATTCATTGGCCGCATCGATGCTGATTACGTACACCTGATCAATACGCAACGATTCGCCCGTCGCTAATGTTTGTTCACGGCCGAACAATTCCAGATTCACCCACGCCCCGCCGTCCGCGCGAAATGCGTAACACTGTTCCACCTGCGCCGGATCAAATCGGTTGACCACCGCCACATTATCTTTTTCATTCACCAATGCCCACGCACCGTTAGGCTGAACGGCCAAGCCATCATGCTGTTCCGCTACTGTTGATCCTGCCACCTGCCCATCATCGCCCAACCAGCGCAGCCCTCCGACGTGCTCCGCGTTATCGGCATCTTCACGACTCACATCAAACATCGGATGCACGCGCAATCGAATTGCCTGTGCTTGTTCGCCAATATTCGTCAGCACCGATGACACGCTCACCTGCATCTGATCACCCGCGGGCAATGATACAGTGCGCTGCAAACGATAGTGATCTGTCTCACCGGTCAAACGCAAGGTGCGATCATCAACACGCTCAGCCGTAAAAGATGTTTCCCAACCCGGCGCAGCGAATTCTTTGCCGATGTATTCCTCATAGCCGCCGTAGTTGAAATAGGCTTGGCCAATATTTTCCAGCTTATCGCTATTGGCTGATGCTTCACCGCCGGGTTTTTCCCGTAAAAAATTTCGGCCGGTCTGCTTGTCGATCATTCGGATCAATCGTCCGCCGATCTCCGGCACGGCTGCAATTTCCAACCGGTCATTCGCAATGCGCACTACCGGAGCCACACGCTTGCGTGCTCGGAATATCAATCGTTCAAAATTCGCCGTGTACGCCCCGGTGTCCACCGCATGTTGCACCAATGCGTTATATCGTTTCTCATCAATCGCCTGACCATCGGCATTGATCACATACGCATCCTCGCCACGTTGCAATCGCCACGTCACATCGGCCGACAATCCCGTAGCCGCCTGCGTACTCACGTTGGATACCGTGTAGTCGAATGCCTGTCGCACCATGGCCAATCGCTGGGTTTGCACATCATCCAATTGCGATGACATGGATTCGGCCCGCACTAACAATTCAGTCAAACGCTCAACCAATTCCGCAGTAAAAACTTTCGGCGATGGCACGGCCACATCACTGTAAACCACCGGCTCCCAGCCCGAGTCCGCCACCTGCCGTTCGATCATTTGATAAAACGTCGCGATCGTTGAACCCGCAGGCCCATACATGTCATCGCAGAACGACGCGATCAATTCATCCGCATCCAGCGTGGGATCCCACACGTAACGAGCCAATGCGTAATACACCAACGGGTTATATGTCACATAGGCATTATTCGATTGCGTGAAATAGTACCGGGCATCAATATCATCGCCACGCAAAAAACCAATCGTGTCACGAATCCGATACACCAACGGCAATATCACTGGCGTTGGTGCGCTCACATGATGATCGCCAATCAAAAAATATTCCCATATCCCCAAACGCCCCGGCGCTTGGGCAGCCCACTGTTGCATCTGTTCGCGACCTTCGCGATTGTGTGCCGAGCCATTCGGCCCATGGGCATAACTGCCGTGATAGCAATACTGCACCATGATGTTCGGCTCGAGCGTTACCCCTTCAATCGGCTCAATGTAATTCGCATAGGCAGGCAACAGAATCAATCGATCGGGATACTTTTCGGCCACACGCTTAGCCACACGATTGGTAAACGTCACCAACCGTCGCGTCATTGATCCCTGCGAGCCGGGCATAAAATTCACACCACCCAATGCCATCGCCTCGGGCGATTCATCCCATTTGATCGCACCATCGCCCGGCCACATCGGCACGATCGAACCATAGGGATGTTTGTCGAACCATTCAATCGCAAAATTCGCCGCATGCTCGACCACATCCGGATTCTGTAATGCCAGATTACCTCCGCCATACCCCGGCCGACCCGCGGTCCCAACCGGCACGCGTTTGCCTTTGTACAACGCAAAATATTCCGGATGCCGTTCAAACCATTTTTCCTCGGCCGGAAACATGAACGAAAAATTGTGAGCGATCCATTGCCATTCCAATTGTCGTCCGCGTTGATCCCATATTGTCCACTTGCTGCGATCCTTCGGAAAATCACGCCGTAACAAACCCGGCCGCGCCGCGAACGATTTGTTCAAACGATTCTTCACACACCAATCCACCCACATGGCCAAATCAATCACATCCGACGCACCGCCACCAATTTCACGCTGATAAAACGCAGGCTCATAAAATCGCTCCATCACAGGCAACAACAACGCTCGCCTTGTCGGGATCACTTCACCCCAATCGTGCGGCGAATACCAACGGCATCCCTGCAACTCTAAAAATTCATACACCGCGTACAACGTCGCCCGATCGTTCACACCCACCAAGCGAACCACACCCTCCGCATCGATCGCTACGACGTACCGATCGTCACCATCTTGAGCAGGCGCGGCCAAACGATCGAACAAGCCTTGATTGCCCACGGTCTCCCCGATTTCAAATGTAGCACCCGAAAAATCAACACGCTCCCCCAACATGCGTCCGACATACCGTTGCAACTCACCCGCCGCGAATTGCACGGCCTCACCCGCCTCATCAGGTAACACCACCCCCCCACTTGCCCCCCCAAGCATCTCCCCATGCGTCCCTGCACTTATCCCTCCACTCCCCCCCACGCTTCTCTGCAGGCGTGCCCCCGCTTGCTTCCCCACGAGCACCACCACACGCACACACCAAAATCAGTACCGTCACGATCAGTTCATGGATTCGTTTCATGCCTGTAATGATAGGCGATTCATTCTCATCACAACATGCCTACCCTCAAGGGCACAAATTATTTACCCGGTGCCAACCAAGTAAACCATTGCATTAAAAACATTTCCATTGCCGTCATGCAAAAAAACAGGAGCCCACGTTTTTGCAAACGCGAGCTCCTGCTAATATCAAAAACTACCCCCCCACATATTTCCCCGCCAACATCCCCCCTTCACAGTCCCCTCACTTTTTGCCCTACTTTTAACCGCTATTGCAGAGCGGCCTGGGCTGCGGCCAATCGTGCGATCGGCACACGGAATGGTGAGCAGCTCACGTAATCCAGTCCCACCGTGTGGCAGAACATGATCGATGCAGGGTCGCCACCGTGTTCGCCACAGATGCCGCATTTCAGATCCGACTTCGTCGATCGACCTTTGCTCACGCCCATCTCGACCAACTGGCCCACACCCGTTGTGTCCAACGACTGGAACGGATCCTTCTCCAGAATTTCCTGGCCGATGTATTCCGGCAGGAACGAGTTCACATCGTCTCGCGAATAACCAAACGTCAACTGCGTCAGGTCGTTGGTTCCGAAACTGAAGAAGTCGGCCTCGTCGGCCACCTGATCTGCGGTCAGGGCAGCACGTGGAATTTCGATCATGGTACCGATCAGAATATCCAGCTTGCCTTTGAATTTCTTCTTCGCTTTGACATCGGCGATCACTTCTTCGGTCTTCGCACGCAGCAAAGCCAATTCCGTTTTTGTGCCGACCAACGGAATCATGATTTCCGCAATCGCTTTGACTTTCTTCTTCAGGCTATTGATCGCCGCTTCAGTGATAGCCGTCACCTGCATCTCCAGAATCTCTGGATATGTCACCGACAGACGGCAACCACGATGCCCCAGCATCGGGTTCATCTCATGCAACTGAGCCACGCGTGCTTTGACCTTTGCAGGTGTGGTCTTGGTCGCCTTGGCAACTTCGGCCTGGCCCTTCGCGTCATGCGGCAGGAATTCGTGCAACGGTGGGTCAAGCAAACGCACGGTCACGGGCAAGCCGTTCATTGCTTTGAAAATGCCTTCAAAATCCTTACGTTGGTACGGCAGCAATTTCGACAGTGCTTTCACACGATCTGCTTTGCTTTCAGCCAGAATCATTTCACGCATGGCCAGGATACGATCGCCTTCGAAGAACATGTGCTCGGTTCGGCACAGGCCAATACCTTCGGCACCAAAGTCACGAGCACGTTTGGCATCGGCTGGCGAATCCGCATTCGTACGAATTTTCAGCGTGCGATACTTGTCCGCCCATTTCATCACCGTCGCAAAGCCACCCGACAATTTCGGTGACTGCGTGGCGATCTGACCGGCAAACACTTCGCCGGTCGAACCGTCGATCGACAGCACATCCTTTGTGCCATAGGTCTTGCCGTTGATCTTGATCTTCTTTTTCTTCTCGTCGATTTCGATCGCACCAGCACCCGCGACGCAGCACTTGCCCCAACCACGAGCCACCACCGCCGCGTGCGAGGTCATGCCACCGGTTGAGGTCAGGATACCGGCTGCAGAGTGCATGCCGTCCACGTCTTCCGGACTGGTTTCTTTACGCACCAGCAACACCATCTCGCCAGCGTGCGTTCGCTCCACCGCTTCCACGGCTGTGAATGCCAACTTACCAAACGCCGCACCAGGCGACGCGGGCAAGCCCACGGTCAGTGGCGATGATTTCTTCTTGGCGGCTGGGCTAAACGATGGCAATAGCAATTGCGTCAAGTCGCCCGCAGGGATTCGCTTGACCGCTGTCTTTTCATCGATCAGTTTTTCTTTCACCATGTCGCAGGCGATCTTCACAGCTGCGGCACCGGTTCGCTTACCGGTACGTGTCTGCAACATGTACAGCGTGCCCTTCTCGATCGTGAATTCGATGTCCTGTACATCTTTGTAATGCTTCTCAAGGATGCCCTTGATCTTCATCAGTTTGTCGTAGGCTTTTTTGTCCCACTTTTTCATTTCAATCGCAGGCAATGGGGTACGGATACCGGCCACCACGTCTTCGCCCTGGGCGTTGATCAGGAATTCGCCATAGAACTTGTTTTCGCCTGTCGATGGGTTCCGTGTAAATGCCACACCGGTGCCGCAATCGTCACCCATGTTGCCGAATGCCATCGTCTGCACATTGACCGCGGTCCCTGCCAAACCAAAAATCTCATTGATCTGTCGATAACGAATCGCACGCGGAGCGTTCCAACTGCTGAACACAGCCTCGATCGCCAGTGCCAATTGCTTCATCGGATCCTGCGGGAATGATGAACCGGTGTGCTTTTTGTAAACCTTCTTGTACGCTTCGCACAATTCGATCAAGCCCGTCGTTGGCACATCGGTATCCAGCTTCACGTTGTACTTGCGTTTGATCTTGTCGAACTCCGCTTCGTACAGCTCATGCTCAACACCCATCACCACGTCGCCATACATGTTGATCAGACGACGATAGGAATCGTACGCAAATCGTTCGTTGCCCGACAGGTTGGCAAGCCCCACCACCGCCTGATCGGTCAGCCCCAGGTTCAACACCGTGTCCATCATGCCCGGCATCGATTGAGCAGCACCCGATCGCACGGACACTAACAACGGGTCGGTTGATGAGCCGAATGTTTTGCCGGTTTCTTTTTCCAGCGTCTTGATCGCTGCGGAAACTTCATCCATCAAACCCTTGGGCAACTTTTTGCCCTGCTTGTAATATTGATCGCAGCAGTCGGTCGTGCAGGTAAATCCGGGAGGCACTGGCAAACCGATCGAGGTCATCTCTGCCAGGTTCGCACCCTTGCCGCCCAACAACATTTTCATGGTTCCGTCGCCATCCGTCTTGGTCTGGCCAAAGTAGAAAACCTGTTTGGCTTTCTTGCTTGAACGGGTGCTGGTCTTCTTTTTCGTGGTTTTCTTCTTGGCCATAATCGAATCAATCCTTGGGAGGCAGCGCGGGTAATCCATATACCGCGCCTGGGGCAAATTCTGTGAATACAATAAAAACCCAGCGTAATTAGTACGCCGAGTCAGGCAATTCTAGTGAAATTAAATCTTGCGTCAAAAACGATACAGAAAATACAACCCAAAACGGCCCCAGCCAACCCGGCAAAACCACCGCCCCAGACGCTAGCGGTATGCCTCCGCGACTCACCAATCACAACTCACCCTATCACCCAAACATTCCCAGCACTGCTTCGCGATGCTGGTCACCCACCATGCCCAGGGCTGCCATCGCTGTCAGGCTCAAGGCCTGCACCCGTGAATGTTCGGCGGTTTCGGAGGCATAGTCGGTATCACGCACAATTGATTCGGCCGCGGCGACATTTTCCATCGCCACCCCGATCGCATTGATCCGTGGCTCGACCGTGTCTTTCTGGAACGCACCCAATCGACCCCGCAATTCGTTCACGGCACCTGCGTCCAGCCCGCGAATATCGCCGATCGCCACGCTTGATTCACCCACGCTCAATTCCACCGAGCCATCGAACACGGCTTGGCCATTAAACGTGGTCGTCGTGGCGATGCGTTCGATCGCCTGATCATTCGACGCCACACTGGCCCGCAAGGCATCGCGTTCCGCATCGCTATAGCCCGCGTCATTCGCCAGGGCCACTTCGATCGCCGCTGATTCGGATTGCAATTCGGAGACTTCCGCCAGCGCCGCGTCCGCAGTCGAGGCCACCGCACTGACGCGTTGCAGGCTATTGGTTTCAGCTTCGAGTTCTGCCAGAACAGCTCGTAATTGCTCTGACGAGATCATCCCCGACGGATCATCGGCCGCACGATTGATGCGTTCACCGGTGGCCAATTTCGTCATCGACGATTGCGACGATCGATTCATTTGGCCCAGGCGGTTAAGTGCCGCCAACGAATTGGATTCGATTCCTTGAATCATCACCCCTAACCAAACGATTCAAACCCCCGCCAGGCAAATCCAACTCCGAAAAATATTCCCCCACCCCCCCCCCACTAGACCCCCACCAGTCCCCCAACTCCCACCATGCACACCCACAGCCACTTGCGGCTTAGCGTCCCCACCCTCACCTCGCAAAAACCTACCTATAGTTAATTAGATACCCCTCACCCCCCCACAGCCCCCCCACATCCACCCCCCACACATCACATCCCTCGAGATCATCCGCCACTAATCCGTGACCGGGCATCGCGCACCAGCGCCTGTTGTATCAACCGCAATTGCTCGGGCCCAATGTTCA